>JBEIGA010000199.1:0-7701 GCA_040382135.1 Acidimicrobiales bacterium | reverse complement strand
GGGGGCCGGGCCCGGCCCCCCCCCCCCTCCGGCCCCGCCCCCCCCCGCCCCGGGCCCCGGGTTCCCCCGCCCCCGGCCGGTAGCCTTGCCCCTCGTGGCCGAACGCCCCGAGTACCGAGCCCCCAAGGGCACCCGCGACATCCTCGCTCCCGACTCGGCTCGGTGGCGCCGCTTCACGGGCCTGTTCGCCGAGGTGGTGGAGGCGGCGGGCTACGGCCAGGTGATCCCGCCCATGTTCGAGCACGTCGAGGTCTTCCACCGGGTTGGTGAGGCCACCGACGTGGTCACCAAGGAGATGTACGACTTCGAGGACCGCGGCGGCCGGCGGGTGTCGTTGCGCCCCGAGCAGACGGCCTCGGTGGTCCGCGCCTACGTGGAGCACCGGCCGGTCCCGCCGTGGAAGGTCTGGTACGCCGGGCCGAACTTCCGCTACGAGAAGGCGCAGAAGGGCCGGTACCGGCAGTTCGACCAGGTGGGCATCGAGGTCCTCGGTGTCGAGGACCCCATGGTCGACGTCGAGGTGATCGCTCTCGCATGGCGCTTCTACGAGCGCCTTGGCCTCACCCAGGTGGCGCTGCTGCTCAACTCCCTCGGCGACGCCGGCGACCGGGCCCGGTACACCGAGGCGGTGCGTGCCCACTTCGCAGCGGACCTCGACGCCCTGTCCGAGGCGTCGCAGGAGACCCTGACCCGGAACCCGCTGCGGGTCCTCGACTCCAAGCGCCCCGAGGACGCCCCGCTGGTGGCGGCCGCACCGCACATGGCGGACTTCCTCTCCGACGAGGCCGCCGCCCACTTCGCCGAGGTGCAGGCGGGCCTCCGCGACCTCGGCATCCCCTTCACCGTCGCGCCCCGGCTCGTCCGTGGGCTCGACTACTACCGGCGCACCACGTTCGAGTTCACCGCCACCGCCCTGGACGCCGCCCAGAACGCCGTCGGCGGCGGCGGACGCTACGACGGTCTCGTCGAGGCGATGGGGGGCCCGCCCACCCCGGGCATCGGCTTCGCCCTCGGCCTCGACCGCACCCTGCTGGCCTGCGACGCCGAGGGGGCCTTCCCCGCGCCGTCGGCCGCGGTCGACGTGTTCGTCGTCGACACCGTCGGGGGCCGCCACGCGCTCGCCATCACCGACGAGCTCCGCCGTGCCGGCATCCGCGCCGACCGCGCCTGGGACAACCGGTCGATGAAGGCGCAGATGAAGGCGGCCGACCGCTCCGGCGCCGCGTTCGGATGCATCGTCGGAGATCGCGAGGCCGCCGAAGGGCTCGTCGCCGTCCGCGACCTGCTCGGCGGCACCGGCCAGACCGAGGTGCCCCGGACCGACCTCGCCGCCCACCTCGCCGCCCACCTCGCCGCCCACCTCGCCACCCGATTGGCCGCCCCGCCCGGCGCCACCGACCCTCACCCCCAGGAGCCCGCGTGACCATCGACGCTTCCACCTCCATGCGCACCGACCTGTGCGGCGGCCTCCGGGCCACCGACGTCGGCCGGCGCGTCACGGTCTGCGGGTGGATGGACCGCCGACGCGAGCACGGCGAGAAGCTGGCGTTCGTCGACCTGCGCGACCGCAGCGGCATCGTGCAGTGCGTGGTCGACGGCAGCGTCGACGTGCGGGCCGAGTGGGTGCTGCGGATCACCGGCACGGTGTCCCCGCGGCCGGAGGGCACGGTGAACCCGAACCTGCCCACGGGCGAGGTCGAGCTCACCGACTGCGAGGTCGAGGTCCTGTCGAAGGCCGAGCCCCCGCCGTTCCAGCTCCACGACCGCGTCGAGATCGACGAGAACGTGCGGCTCCGTCACCGGTACCTCGACCTGCGCCGCCAGCGGTTGCAGGCGAACCTGCGCACCCGCGCCAGGGTGAACAGCGCGATCCGCAACGCCATGGAGCGCCAGGAGTTCCTCGAGGTCGAGACCCCCATGCTCGTGGCCTCCACCCCCGAGGGTGCCCGCGACTTCGTGGTCCCGTCCCGGCTGAAGCCCGGCACCTTCTACGCCCTGCCCCAGAGCCCGCAGCTGTTCAAGCAGCTCTGCATGGTCGGGGGCCTCGACCGCTACTACCAGATCGCGCGGTGCCTCCGCGACGAGGACCTCCGCGCCGACCGGCAGTTCGAGTTCATGCAGCTCGACGCCGAGATGAGCTTCGCCACCCAGGAGGACATCCAGGAGGCCATCTCCGAGGCCGTGCGCGCCGCCGTCGAGGCGGTCACCGGCGAGCGGCCCGGCGACATCCCCCGCATGACCTGGCAGGACGCCATGGAGCGGTTCGGCTCCGACAAGCCTGACGTCCGCTTCGGCATGGAGCTGCACGAGCTCACCGACCTCTTCGCCCGGACCGAGTTCAACGCCTTCAAGGCCGACTGCATCAAGGGCATCCGCCTGCCCGGCGGCGCGGAGCTGTCCCGCAACCGCCTCGACGACCTCACCGACACCTGCAAGCGCTGGGGCGCCAAGGGGCTCGTCTGGATGAAGGTCGAGGCCGACCGCTCCCTCACCTCACCCGTGGCGAAGTTCCTCTCGGCCGAGGAGCTCGCCGGCATCGCCGACCGGCTCGAGGCCGAGCCCGGCGACATCCTCTTCCTCGTGGCCGACCGGCGCCGCGTGGCGCGCCACGTGCTCGGCCTGCTGCGGCTCGAGCTGGGGCGTCCCCCGGTGAACGAGGGCGGGCTCAACTTCCTGTGGGTGGTGGACTTCCCGCTGTTCGAGGACCTCGACGAGGCGGGCAACCCGATCCCGGCCCACCACCCGTTCACGATGCCCCACGCCGAGGACGTCCACCTGCTCGACCAGGCTGGCGAGGCCCTCCTCGAGGTGCGCTCCCAGGCCTACGACCTCGTGCTCAACGGCTGGGAGCTCGGCTCGGGCAGCGTGCGGATCCATCGCGCCGACATCCAGCAGCGCGTCTTCTCCCTCCTCGGGATCGACGAGGAGACGGCGCAGCGGAAGTTCGGCTTCCTGCTCGACGCCTTCCGCTTCGGGGCCCCGCCCCACTGCGGCTTCGCCTTCGGCATCGACCGGCTCGTCGCCCTGCTGGTCGGGGAGGAGAACATCCGCGAGGTGATCGCCTTCCCGAAGACGCAGTCGGGTGCCGACCCGCTCACGTCCGCGCCGACGCCGATCGACCAGCGCCACCTCGACGAGCTCGGCCTGCGGGTCCTGCCACCGGCCACCTGAGCCGGCGGCCCGTCCGCTCAGATCAGGGCGATCTCGATGACCACGGCGTGGTCGGGGACGCTCGCGAACGGCGCGTTGCCGGCGTGCACCGTCAGGTGCAGGGCGCCGCGGGGGCCGGTGGCGATCGCCTGGTGGTTCGAGACGCCGCGGACCTCGAACCCGAGTCGCTCGAGCTCGTCCGCCATGGCGGTCGCGACCTCGGCCGCTCCGTGCCCGGTGGTCGCCGCGACGACGCGTCGGGCCACGGTGAGGTCACCGGTCTCGGCGGTGAGCGGGTAGAGGTTGCAGGGGAACTGCACGCCCTCGAGCACCGTCAGGACCGTGGGCTGCTGCATCGACCGGATCTCCGCGATGGTGGGCAGGCCCGCCACCGCCACCGGTTCGTGCGCGGTCGTCGCCATCGGTGCGACGGGCGCAGCCGGTGCCGGGGATGCAGCCGCGGGTGCAGCCGGTGCGGGGGGCGCCGGGATCCGAGTGCTCGCGGCCGCGACGACGGGGCCGAGCGCTGCCGCGCGCGCCTGCCGCCGGAGGGTGGCGGCGCGGAGTCGACGACGGACGAAGATCGCCGTCGACACGACCAACCACACCCAGAAGAGGATGCCGTACCAGGTCATGGCCCCTGTATCGGCCGGAACGGTGCCGATGTTGAACATCTGCAGCCGCTCGCGCGGGACCCCTCCGGGGGCAGGGCCGAGCGGCCTAGTCTGACCCCGTGGCCGACGATCTCTTCGCCTCGGCGCGTGAGGACCAGCTACGGCGCAAGGCGCCGCTCGCGGCCCGCATGCGGCCGGTGTCGCTCGACGACATCGTGGGCCAGGCGCACCTCGTCGGGCCCGGCGCGCCGCTGCGGTCGCTCGTCGAGTCCGACCGCCTGTCGTCGGTCGTCCTGTGGGGCCCGCCGGGGACCGGCAAGACCACCCTCGCCCGGGTGATCGCCCGGACGACCCAGGCCGCGTTCGTGGAGCTGTCGGCCGTCTCGGCCTCGGTGAAGGACGTGCGTGAGGTGGTCGCCGACGCCGAGCGGCGCCTCGGCGAGAACGGCCGCGGCACCATCCTGTTCCTCGACGAGGTGCACCGGTTCAACAAGGCGCAGCAGGACGCCCTGCTGCCGTCGGTCGAGTCCGGGCTCCTCGTCCTCATCGGCGCCACCACGGAGAACCCCTTCTTCGAGGTGAACCCTCCGCTGCTCAGCCGGTCCACCCTGTTCCGGTTGCAGCCCCTGTCGCCCGAGGCGCTCCGCGACCTGCTCGGACGGGGCCTCGCCTTCGAGGGGGTGACGGCGACGGACGACGCGCTGGACCACCTCGCCGACCGCGGCGCGGGCGACGGTCGCCACGCGCTGACGTCGCTCGACGTCGCGATCACCCTCGCCCGCCACCGGGGGAGCGCGGTGGTGGAGCTGGTCGACGCCGAGGCGGCGCTCGGCACCAAGGCCCAGCGCTACGGCCGGGACGAGCACTACGACGTCATCAGCGCGTTCATCAAGAGCATCCGGGGCTCGGACCCCGACGCCGGCCTGCACTGGCTCGCCCGCATGCTGGAGGCGGGGGAGGACGCCCGCTTCATCGCCCGGCGTCTCGTGATCCTCGCCAGTGAGGATGTCGGCATGGCCGACCCGATGGGCCTCGTCGTGGCCGACGCCGCGGCGCGTGCCGTGGAGTTCGTCGGTCTCCCGGAGGCGCAGCTGAACCTCGCTCACGCGGTCGTGTACCTGGCCACGGCGCCCAAGTCGAACCGGGTCACGGAGGGCATCGGCGCAGCGCGCGCCGACGTCCGGACCCGGCCCGTCGGCGAGGTGCCGATCCACCTCCGCGACGCCCACTACAAGGGGGCGGCGAGGCTCGGGCACGGCAAGGGGTACCGGTACCCGCACGACCACCCTGGTGGCCGGGTGGTCCAGCAGTACCTGCCGGACGAGCTGCTCGGCAGCCGGTACTGGCGGCCGACGGACCGGGACCGGCTCCCGGGTGCCCCCACGCCGCCGCCGGACGCGGCAGGATGACGTCCATGTCGGCCGGTGATCTCGCTGCGGTGCTCGTCGCCGTCGTGTGCCTCGTCGCGGTGGCCGCGCTCGTGCTCACGATCCAGTCGCTCCGCCGATCGGCGCGAGCCCTCCAGCAGACCGTGGACGTCCTGCGTCAGGAGACGGTGCCCATGGTCATCGACCTGCGTGACACCGTCCAGCAGGCGAACGTCGAGCTGCAACGGGTCGACGGGATCCTCGACCGGGCCGAGAGCATCGCCGGCACGGTGGACAACGCGTCCCGCCTCACCTTCCGTGCGTTCTCGCCGCCGGTCATCCGCACCATGTCGCTCGTCGCCGGCGCGGGCCGGGCCCGGCGACGGCTCCGCGGCCGGGTCGACGGCGCCCTCGTGGAGGGCACCGTGCTCGAGGGGCAGGTGCGTCCCCCGACGCCGATCCAGTCCCGACGGGAGGTCTCGTGATCCCCAAGCGCACCTTCTGGACCACCGTCGGCTACGGCCTCGGTCTCGGTTCGTCGCTCTACGTCCAGCGCCGGGTGCGGCGGACGGTCGACCGGTTCGCTCCCGCCGAGGTGCGGCGCGAGGTCGCCGCCAAGGGGGCTGCGGCCGCCGCCACCTCCGCCGGGACTGCGCGGGCCGTCGTGGACCGGGCCCGGACCACCGGGACCGACGTCGTCGCCGCCCTCCGGGAGGGGCGCGAGACGATGCGGACCGAGGAGGCCACGCTCCGCCAGGAGTACGGGCTCCCGCCGAAGCGTCGGGCCGGCTGAGCCGGACGGGCGTCGGGGGATCGGCTCCGGCCGTGGTCGGGAGGCCCGGTAGGCTGGTCGATCATGGACGCGAACGAGCTCCGCCGTGCCTTCGTCGACTACTTCGTGGCCCGCGGCCACACCCACGAGGCGTCGGCGAGCCTCATCCCGCACGATCCCAGCCTGCTCTTCACGGTGGCGGGCATGGTGCCGTTCAAGCCCTTCTTCGTCGGCGAGCAGCCCGCCCCGTACGCCCGGGCGGTCACGGTCCAGAAGTGCGTCCGCGCCGGGGGCAAGCACAACGACCTCGACGAGATCGGCCGGACCTCCCGCCACCTGACGTTCTTCGAGATGCTCGGGAACTTCAGCTTCGGCGACTACTTCAAGGAGCAGGCGATCCCGTTCGCCTGGGAGTTCGTCACCGAGGTGCTCGGGCTCGACCCGGAGCGTCTCTGGGTCACGGTGCACCTCACCGACGACGAGGCGGCGGCCATCTGGCGCGACGTCGTCGGCGTGCCCGCCGAGCGCATCCAGCGGCTCGACGAGGACAACTACTGGCGCATGGCCGACACGGGCCCCTGCGGCCCCTGCTCGGAGATCTTCTGGGACAAGGGCCCGGCCTACGGCGCCGACGGCGGTCCGGAGCACGGCGGCGCCGATCGCTTCATCGAGATCTGGAACCTCGTGTTCATGCAGTTCGAGCAGCTCGCCTCCGGTGAGCTGGTCCCCCTGCCGAAGCCGTCCATCGACACCGGGGCCGGCCTCGAGCGGATCCTGTCGGTGCTCCAGGGCGTCGACTCGGTGTGGGACACCGACGAGTTCCGGCGGCTCCTCACCACCGCCTCGGACCTCACCGGCGCGGTCTACGGGGCCGACGAGCGTCGCGACGTCTCCCTGCGGATCCTCGCCGACCACGCCCGCTCCTCCGCCTTCCTCATCAGCGACGGCGTGTTCCCCTCCAACGAGGGCCGCGGCTACGTGCTGCGGCGGATCATGCGCCGCGCCATCCGCCACGCCTACCTGCTCGGCGTGGACCGACCGGTCATGCCCGGCATGGTCGACGCGGTGGTGGCGATCATGGGCGCCGACTACCCCGAGCTCGCGAAGAACCACGACTACGTCCGCGGCGTGGTCGCACGCGAGGAGGAGAGCTTCCGCCAGACGCTGAAGACGGGCTCGGCCATCCTCGACGAGGAGCTCGACGCGCTGGCGGCGGGTGCCCCCTTGCCGGGTCCCGTGGCGTTCAAGCTGCACGACACCTACGGCTTCCCGCTCGAGGTGACCCAGGAGATCTGCGCCGAGCGCGGCGTCGACGTCGACCTCGACGGCTTCCGGGCCGAGATGGCCGAGCAGAAGCGCCGGGCGAAGGAGGCGCGCAAGGACGCCACCGGGGGAGAGGACCTCGCGCCGTACCACGAGATCCTCGAGCACTTCGGTCCCACCGAGTTCGTCGGACGTGCGCACGACACGGTCGAGGACGCCCGAGTCCTGCTCGTCACCCCCGACGCGGTGGTCCTCGATCGGACCCCCTTCTACGCCGAGTCCGGCGGTCAGGTGGGCGACACGGGCACGATCACCACGGCCACCGGGACCGTCCGCGTGGTCGACACCACCGGCGTGGTCGGCGGCCTGACCCGTCACCGCGTCGAGCCCGTGGACGGCACGATCGACGTGGGGCAGGTTGCCGCCGCGGCCATCGACGCGGAGCGCCGTGCGGCGATCCGCCGGAACCACACCGGCACCCACCTGCTGCACTGGGCGCTGCGGGAGGTGCTCGGCGACCACGTCAAGCAGCAGG
>JBEIGA010000198.1:0-7714 GCA_040382135.1 Acidimicrobiales bacterium | reverse complement strand
GGGCGTCGATCACGCCGGCGGCCAGCGACGGGTTGAGCCCGATGATGTCGGCCTCGCGTGCGGCCAGCGCGAGCATCCGGGGCGCGCCACCCGCCAGCAGGAGCGGCGGGTGGGGCCGCTGGACGCAGGCCGGCGTGTTCGTGAGCCCGGTGATCCGGTAGTGCCGGCCCTCGGCGGTGACCGTCTCGCCGGACAGCAGGCGTCGGAGCAGGCCGACGGACTCGGCGAGGCGCTCGATGCGGACGCCGGGGCGGTCGTAGGCCATGCCCGCCTGCTCGTAGTCGGACTGCATCCAGCCCGCCCCGATGCCGAGCTCGAGCCGGCCCTCGGACAGCACGTCGAGGCTGGCGATCTCCTTGGCGAGCACCGCGGGGTGGCGGTAGTCGTTGGCGAGCACGAGGGTGGTGAGGCGCAGCGTGGTGGTGACCGCGGCGACGTGGGTGAGCGCGACGAGGGGTGCGAGCTGGTCGTCGAGGTGGTCGGGCATGGAGATCGCCGAGTAGCCGAGGTCCTCCGCCCGGCGGCCGAGCTCGGTGAGCTCCCGCGGGGTGCGGGCCGCGGTGGCGGTGACCGAGAAGCGGAACGGGTGGTGCGGGAGCCTTGCCATCGGCAGAAGGCTACCGTCGCGCCCGTGGGCGCTCTGGACGACTTCACCGAGACCACCTTCGAGCACGGGGGGACGACCCGCCCGGTCTTCCGCCTCGGCACCGGGCCGGCGGTGATCGTCATGGCCGAGATCCCCGGCATCACCCCGAAGGTGGCCGAGTTCGCCCGGCGGGTCGCGGCGCTGGGCTGCACGGTGGCGCTGCCGTCGCTCTTCGGGACGCCGGGTGCGGAGCCCTCTCCGGCCCGGATCGCCCGGAGCCTCGGATCGGCGTGCGTGTCCCGGGAGTTCGCGTGCCTGGCCACGGGGCGCACGTCGCCGGTCACGGTGTGGTTGCGGGCGCTGGCCCGCTCGCTGCACGAGGAGTGCGGTGGCCCGGGCGTCGGCGCGGTGGGCATGTGCCTCACCGGCGGCTTCGCCCTGGCGATGATGGTCGACGACACCGTCGTGGCCCCGGTGCTGTCGCAGCCGAGCCTGCCGTTCCCCGTGACCCGGAAGGCCCGACGCGACCTGGGCGTGTCGCCCGCGGACCTCGAGGCGGCCAAGCGGCGGGTGGCGGACGACGGGGTGTGCGTGCTGGCGCTGCGCTTCACCGGCGACCCGGCCGTCCCCGCCGACCGTTTCACCCGGCTCCGCGAGGAGCTCGGGTCGGGCGTGGTGACCGTGGAGATCGACTCGTCGCCGGGCAACCCGCACGGCATCCCGAAGCGGGCCCACAGCGTGCTCACCGAGCACCTCGTCGACGAGCCGGGTCACCCCACCCGGGACGCGCTCGAGCAGGTCCTCGACCTCTTCCGCGCCCGGCTGCTCACCCCCTGAGCCGGCGCGCGGCCCGTCGCCCACCACCCCGTCGCCCACCCCGTCGCCCACCTGGGCGAACGTGTGTGCGGCCGCGTCGGCGGTGGGGCAGGTAGGGTTGGCGGGTGCCCGACGTCGACCTTCTCGCCGGTCTGAACCCCGCCCAGCTCGAGGCCGTGGTGCACCCCGAGGGTCCGCTCCTCGTGGTGGCCGGCGCCGGCTCCGGGAAGACCCGTGTGCTCACCCACCGGATCGCCCACCTCATCGACGAGCACGGGGTCTCCCCGTTCGCGATCCTGGCGATCACCTTCACCAACAAGGCCGCGGACGAGATGAAGCACCGCGTGTCGGCGCTCGTCGGCCCGGTCGGCCACAAGATGTGGGTGTCGACCTTCCACTCGGCCTGCGTGCGCATCCTGCGCCGCCACGCGGACCGGCTCGGCTACCCGGGCCAGTTCTCCATCTACGACCAGTCCGACGCCGTGCGGCTGGCCGGCTACGTCATCCGCGACCTCAACCTCGACGCGAAGCGCTTCCCGCCCCGGGGCATCCACGCCCGGATCTCTGCGCTGAAGAACGACCACATCGGGGTCGAGGAGTTCGCCGAGCGCGCCACGGTGATCTTCGACCGGAAGATCGCCGACGTCTACCGCGAGTACCAGACCCGCCTGCAGCGGGCCGGCGCCATGGACTTCGACGACCTGCTCGGCAACGCGGTCCGCCTGTTCGACCAGCACCCCGACGTGCTCGCCCACCACCGCTCCCGGTTCCTCCACGTCCTGGTGGACGAGTACCAGGACACCAACCGCGTCCAGAACGCCCTGGTGATGCAGCTCGGGTCCGGGCACCGCAACGTCTGCGTGGTGGGCGACAGCGACCAGTCGATCTACCAGTTCCGCGGCGCCGACGTCCGCAACATCCTGGAGTTCGAGGAGACGTTCCCCGACGCCACCGTGGTGGTGCTCGAGCAGAACTACCGGTCCACCCAGACCATCCTCGACGCCGCCAACGCCGTCATCGCCAACAACCTCGGCCGCAAGCCGAAGGAGCTCTGGACCGAGCACGAGGGCGGTGCCCCGATCGTCCGCTACCAGGCCGAGGACGAGGTCGACGAGGCCCACTGGGTCGCCCGCCGCATCTCCCGCCTCCACGCCGACGAGCACGTCCGGTGGGGCGACGTCGCCATCTTCTACCGGATGAACGCCCAGAGCCGGGCGCTCGAGGACGCCCTGGTCCGGCTCGGCATCCCCTACAAGGTCATCGGCGGCACCCGCTTCTACGACCGCCGCGAGGTGAAGGACGCCCTCGCCTACCTCAAGGCGCTCGTGAACCCGCAGGACGAGGTCAGCCTCAAGCGCATCCTCAACGTCCCCAAGCGCGGCATCGGCGACAGCAGCGTCGCCAAGCTCGACGCGTGGGCCGCCATGCGCGGGATGAGCTTCATCGACGCACTGCGCCGTGCCGACGACGCCGGCATCGGCGGCCGTGGCACCAAGGCGATCGAGGGGTTCCTGGCCCTGCACGAGGAGCTCTCCGAGCTGCTCGACCGTGGTCCGGCCACGGTGCTCGAGGCCATTTGCGAACGCACCGGCTACGCCGCCGAGCTGCAGGCCGAGCACACCGTCGAGTCCGAGGGCCGACTCGAGAACCTCGGCGAGCTCGTCGGCGTCGCCCGCGGCTTCGAGTCCATCGACGAGTTCCTCGAGCAGGTCAGCCTCGTGGCCGACAGCGACGACATCGACGGTGACGAGTCCCAGGTCGTCCTGATGACCCTTCACACCGCGAAGGGCCTCGAGTTCCCCACGGTGTTCCTCGTCGGCATGGAGGACGGCGTCTTCCCGCACCTGCGGTCCATCGGCGAGCCGGACCAGCTCGAGGAGGAGCGGCGGCTCGCCTACGTGGGCATCACCCGGGCTCGGGAGCGCCTGTTCCTCACCCATGCGTGGAGCCGGATGCTCCACGGTGCGAGCCAGTACAACCCGCAGAGCCGCTTCCTCGACGAGATCCCGGCGCGGCTGCTCACCGACGACGCCGAGAGCCGGACCACCCGGCGGGGGAGCGGCTCGTTCGGTGGCTCCTCGTACGGTGGTTCCTCGTTCGGTGGCTCCTCGTACGGTGGCTCCTCGTTCGGTTCGGGGTCCGGCGACCGCATCGGCGCCGGCCGCGACCGGATCGCCGAGCGGGCCATGGCTGCGCCGCGGGGCCCGGTGTCGTCCGGCGCCCAGCACCTCAGCCTGAAGGTCGGCGACGACGTCCGCCACCAGAAGTGGGGCGAGGGTGTGATCCTGGACCTGCGGGGCGAGGGCGAGCGCGCCGAGGCGGTGGTCCGCTTCCCGTCGGTGGGGGAGAAGCACCTGCTCCTGTCCTGGGCGCCGCTCGAGCGCATCGACCGCTGAGCGCTGCGCCCCCTGCGCCTGCCGTTCAGAGGAACGTGCGCTGCTCGCGGAGGAGCGCGGCGAGCTCCGCCGCCGGCATGGGACGGGCGAGGTGGTACCCCTGCACCCAGTCGCAGCCGAGCACCCGGAGGCCGGCGAGCTGGTCGGCGGTCTCCACGCCCTCGGCGGTGGCGGTGATCCCGAGCGCGTGCGCCATCTGGATCACCGCACGGGCGATGGGGGATCCCTCACCGTCGGCGGTGATGCCGTGGACGAACGCCCGGTCGAGCTTCACCATGCCCACGGGGAAGCGGTGGAGGTACGACAGCGACGAGTAGCCCGTGCCGAAGTCGTCGATGGCGAGCTGCAGCCCGAACTGCCGGAGTCGGTGGAGCGGCGCATCTGTGGCCTCGTCCATGAGCACACCCTCGGTCAGCTCGAGGACCAGCCGGTTGGCGGGCCAGCCGTGCTGCCGGAGGAGCGCGGCGACGTCGCCGACGAACCGGGGGGCCTGGAGTTGACGGGCCGAGAGGTTCACGGCGATCGACCAGTTCCCGACGCCGGATTCCCGCTGGACGGCCTGCCCCTGCTGCAGCGCCTCGGACAGGACCCAGCGACCGAGCGTGGTGATGAGCCCCGTGTCCTCGGCGAGGGGGATGAACTCCTCGGGCAGCACGAGCCCGTGCTCGGGGTGACGCCATCGCACGAGGGTCTCGGCGCTGACGATGCGCCCCGTGTGGAGCGAGATCTTGGGCTGCCAGAGCAGCTCGAGCTGGTCGTCGGCGAGGGCGCGGTTGAGGTCGCCCTCCATCTGCAGTCGGGCGGTGGCGCGGTCGGGTGCGCTGCGGTCGAAGACCTCGATCCGAGCCCGGCCGCGTCCCTTCGCCGAGTACATCGCGGCGTCGGCGTGGCGGAGGAGCTGGTCGAGGTCGAGGCCCGTGGTGTGCGTGGCGGCGATGCCGACGCTCACCGTGAGGAAGACCTCCGTCGCGCCGATGCGGAAGGGGCGCTGGAGGTCGGCGAGCAGCCGCTCCGCGACGGGGGTGGCGTCGTCGGGGCCCTGGACGTTCTCGAGCAGCACCACGAACTCGTCGCCACCGAACCGGGCAACCGTGTCACCGGGGCGGAGCAAGTGGCCGAGCCGCTCGGCGAAACCGAGCAGGACCTGGTCGCCGGCGGCGTGGCCGAGGGTGTCGTTGATGAGCTTGAAGTCGTCGAGGTCGATGAACATCAGCGCGACGCCCGAGTCGTGTCGGGCGGCGTGCCGCAGCGCCGTCTCGAGTCGGGCCTGCAGCAGTGCCCGATTGGGGAGCCCCGTCAGCTTGTCGTGGTGGGCCAGGTGGGACAGGGCCCGTTCTGCCTGGTGGCGTTGGAGGGCGATCGCCGCGAGCCGGGCCGCGTCCTCGATCACGTGGCGTTCGAAGCGGTTGGGTCGTCGGGGCGCGGTGAACCACACGACGAGGGCGGCGATCGGCTTGCGGCCTTCGGGCTCCTCGATGGGGATCGCGATGCTCGCCTGCAGACCGGCGTCGAGGAAGGGGCTCGCGTGCCCGGAGTAGAGCTCCGAGCCGGCGAGGTCCGTGACGGTGACGGGACCGGCCCCGAGGAGGGCGCCCCGCCAACACCCGAACCACTGTGCCGGGGCGGTGCCCTGGATCGCCGCCCGGACCGCAGCGGGGACGTCCCCGGCCACGTCGATCTCGTCGCCGTCCACCACGAGGACGGCGGCGGTCGCCTGCTGCACGTGGGTCTCGACGAGCTGGGTCAGCTCGTCGAGGGTGGTGTGCAGGGCCTCGCCGGTGGCGATGCGCTCGAACACGACGGCCTCGCCGGCCTGCAACGCCAGCGCCCGCCGCCGGGCGGTGATGTTCCTCGTGGCGACGACCACGGCGCCGATCTCGGGGTCGTCGAGGAGGTTGACGGCGGTGATCTCGAGGTAGTGGGTGACGCCGTGGCGGTCGAGGCTGCGGAACTCGCGCGTGACCGGGATGTTGGGGCACTCGGCGAGGAGGGCGAGGGTCGCCAGGGCCAGCGATCCGTCGTCCGGGTGGAGCAGGTCCAGCACCGAGCGGCCGATCCACCAGGTGCGGGCACGTCCCAGCACGATCTCGGCGTGGTGGTCGATGCCGAGGATGGTGCCGTCGCCGTCGAGCACCATGATCACGTCGTCGACGCTCCGACCGATCCGCTCGACGCGGGCCTCGAGGGTGCGGAGCGCCTGGGACGGGGCTGGGCGCACCGACCGCATCAGGACCACCGTCCCGCCGATGCCCTCCTCCTCGGGCAGCGGGTACACCTCGGCGCGGAAGTGGCCGACGGTCCCGTCGGCCCGACGGAAGGCCAGCTCCCGCCGTTCACCGACCTCGCCGTCGGGTTCGAGGGAACCGGTGGCGAGGGGGGCGGGTCGGCCGAGGATCTCCTCGCGGGTCCACCCGAGCAGCTCAGCGGCCGCCCGGTTCCAGCCGATCACCCGGCGGGCCGGGTCGACGACCACGAGGGCGTTCGGGGCGGCGTCGAGCACCGTCTGCAGAAGACGGTCGGCAGAGGACCGCACCGGGTCGCGGAGATCGATCACCGGCAGCCCGCCGACGGGGGACATCGGTTCGTCCACCCGCCCGGCCTCAGCTCCCAGATCCCGCGACAATGCCATGGTCCCCCTCCGCTCGCGACCCGGGACCGTTCCGGGCATGGTACGCCTCGTCCGGGGTGTGCCGGTAGGCGGGGATGGGAAGCGCGAAGCGGTCCTGGTATCGTCCCGGGCGTCGCCCGAGTAGCTCAGTCGGCAGAGCGATTCACTCGTAATGAATAGGTCAGGAGTTCGATTCTCCTCTCGGGCTCGAGTGCAGGTGCCGGTCGGTCATCGACCCCCTGCTACGGTGCGGCGGACGTTCGGGTCAGGGCCCCGCTGTCGGGGATCCGGCCCTCCCCCCCGGGGTATGCAGCCGACATGGCCGACCAATCGCGCTTCGCCGAGCTCGCCATGCCGTTCATGGACGGCCTCTACTCGGCCGCCGTCCGGATGACGCGCAACCGTGCCGACGCCGAGGACCTCGTGCAGGAGACCTACCTCCGTGGGTACCGCGGGTTCGGCGGGTTCCAGGAGGGCACCAACCTCAAGGCCTGGCTCTACCGGATCCTCACCAACGCCTACATCAACGAGTACCGCAAGCGGAAGCGCCGTCCCGACGAGTCCGACCTGGACGAGGTGGAGGAGCTCTACCTCTACAAGCGGCTCGGTGGGCTCGAGGCGGCTGCGGCCGGCCGGAGCGCCGAGGACGAGGTGCTCGCCCTGTTCACCGACGACGAGGTGAAGGAGGCGCTCGAGGACCTTCCCGAGGCCTTCCGAATCGCCGTCCTGCTCGCCGACGTCGAGGGGTTCTCGTACAAGGAGATCGCCGAGATCCTCGACATCCCGATCGGCACCGTGATGAGCCGCATCCATCGTGGAAGAAAGGGCCTGCAGAAGCGGTTGTACGGGTTCGCCGTCCGCCGGGGCCTGGCGCCGGCGGAGTTGCCGTCATGACACGAGCGAGCGAGCGAGGGACCGAGGCGTGAGTGGTCAGGAGCAACCCGCGGCCTTCGAACCGGGGACCGACGACTGCAACCAGGCGCTGGAGGTGCTCTACCACTTCCTCCAGGGCGAGCTCACCGAGGAGCGCCGGGTCACGATCGAGGTCCACCTGAACGGCTGCTCGTCGTGCCTCGAGGTGTACGACTTCGAGGCCGAGCTGCGTGAGGTCGTCGCCGAGCGGTGCCAGGAAGAGGTCCCCGACGACCTCCGACGCCGCATCGCCGATCTGCTCGGTCTCGACGACCAGGCCTGACCGAGGCTGCGCCGGCCGGTGCCGGCGGGCCGGTTCGGTTGTCAAGGTTCGTGTCGGCGCCGGGCGATGTGGTCGTCCCGGTGTCGGGGCGCGTGCCGGTGGCCGGCCGTTGC
>JBEIGA010000197.1:0-7727 GCA_040382135.1 Acidimicrobiales bacterium | reverse complement strand
GAGGTGCCGGACATGGAGGCGGCCTGGCTCGGCTTCCGCGACGAGTGCACCGCGCTGGCGGGACGGATCATCGGCGTCTGCGAGGCGGCGCTCGGCCTGCCCGTCGGATGGATGCTCGAGCGGTGCACGCCACCACCGGTGTCCGCCGTCGCCAACTGGTACCCGGCCCTTCGGGACGTGCCCGCTGCGCCCGGCGCCTTCCGCATCGGTCCCCACACCGACTTCGGGACGCTCACCATCGTGGACCGCCAACCCGGCCGGGCGTCCCTGCAGATCCAACTGGCCGACGACTCATGGGTCGATGCGCCGGTCGTCCCCGGGGCGTTGACCGTGAACGTGGGCGATCTGCTCTCCCACTGGACGGGCGGCCGGTGGCGGTCCACCCGACACCGGGTCCCCGGCCCCGATCCCGTAGCCCCCGACGAGGAACTGCTCTCGTTGGTGCTGTTCCACGACCCGGCCCTCGGAACCCTGATCGAGCCGCTCGACGGCTCGGGCCCGGCCGTGCGGTGCCGCGACTGGCTCGGAGCGAAGATCGCCGCGCTGGCGGTGGACGGGACCTACGGGCCATGACCCCCGAGGGGTGGTTCGGCAACGACCACCCTGCGCTCCGCAGGTGCTGGCACCCGGTGGCCCGGGTCGCGGCCCTCGACGGCGACGGGCCGCACCCGGTCCGGCTGCTCGGCGAGGCGCGGGTCCTGGTGCGCCTCGACGGGGCGTGGTCGCTTCTGCCCGACCGCTGCCCTCACCGTCTGGCCCCGCTGCACCTCGGTGCGGTCGACGATGGCGCAGGCCGAGCGCTCCTCCGCTGCGCCTACCACGGCTGGGCGTTCGACGGTGCGGGACGCTGTGTCGAGGTCCCGGCGCTCGGCGTGGCGGCCCGGGTGCCGACGAGCGCCGACCTCGTCCCGGCCGCCGCGGTCGAGGAGCGCTTCGGCCTGCTCTGGGCGGCGCTGGACGAGCCGGTCACGCCACTGCCCGAGGTTCCCGAGTGGGACGACCCCGCGTTCGCGCGGGTCGAGATCCCCGTGCAGGACTGGTGCGCGTCGGCCGCGCAGATGGCCGACAACTTCCTCGACGTCGGCCATTTCCCGTTCACCCACACGGGCACCATCGGGGATCCGGACGACCGCGTCGTGGCGCCCTACGACGTCGAGCGGGACGGGTGGTGCTTCACCGCTGAGCACCGCCACCGGGCCCAGGCGCTGCTCGAAGGGACCGAGGCCGCGGAGCGCGTGATGCGGTTCTCGTGCACCGCTCCGCACCATGTGCGCATCTCCCTCGACTACGGGGAGGCCGGACGCCTCGTCCTCCTGTTCTTCCACCAACCGCTCGACGCGGGGTCGACGCGCCTCTACTGCACCGAGCTGGCCGAGAACGTGGCCGACGGGAGGGTCACCGTGGAGGAGGCGACCGCGTTCCAGCTCGCTGTCGCCGAGGAGGACCGTCGGGTCCTCGAACGCCTCGAGCGCAAGGCGGTGCCCCTCGTCCCGGGTGTCGAGCTGCACACGCGCGCCGACCGGATCACCGTCGAACTGCGCCGCGTCCTGGCGGACCTCGTCGCCGCTCCGGCTGCGAGGCCGGACTCCGTGGGTCCCGGGGGCGAAAGCTAACGTCGCGTCAGGTTCGGACTTCGACCCCTGGAGGAGTCATGCCGATCGACGTCGACCGTGAGTGGCAGCTGCTGATCGACGGGCAGTGGGTGTCCACCGCCGACCACTACGACATCATCGACCCCAACACGACGCACCTCGTCGGTCGGGCGCCCGAGGCGACGGTCGCGCAGGCCCAGGACGCCGCCGCCGCGGCACGGGCCGCGCTGAAGACCTGGAAGCGCACCACGATGGACGAGCGCTGCGCCCTGATCGGTCGCCTCGCCGAGATCATCGACGCCCGCAGCGTGGACTGGGTCGACACCGTGCAGGCCGAGACCGGGGCGGTCATCAACATCGCCGAGACCCTGCAGGCCCGAGGCCCCGTCGTCGAGCGCTTCCGCTACTACAGCCGGCCGATGGACCTCGACGAGGCGGTCAAGCCCTTCGGGGCTCCCGCCACCGCGCTCGGCCCGGCCGGGCTCGTGGGCGCCGTGGTGCACCACCAGCCCGTGGGCGTGGTCGCCTGCATCACGCCCTACAACTTCCCGCTCACCAACGTGGCGGGGAAGGTCGCCCCGGCGCTCCTGATGGGCAACACCATCGTGATCAAGCCGGCGCCCCAGGACCCGCTCGGGATCCTGCTGCTCGGCGAGGCGATCCAGGAGGCCGGCTTCCCGCCCGGCGTGATCAACATCCTCACGGGCTCGGGGCCGGACGCGCCCGCCGCCCTCGTCGACAGCTGGGACGTCGACATGATCTCGTTCACGGGCTCGTCCACGGTGGGCGCCAGGATCTTCGAGAACGGCGGCAAGACCATGAAGCGCCTGCTCATGGAGCTCGGCGGCAAGGGCGCGCTGATCATGACCGAGGACTGCGACGTCTCGAAGGCGGTCGGGGCCATCGCGTCGGTGTGGGGCTTCCACTCGGGGCAGATCTGCACGGCCCCCACGCGGGTGATCTGCCACCGCAGCATCTACGAGCAGACCGTCGAGACGCTCGGTGCCGTGTCCGGGCTGCTCAAGGTGGGCGACGCCCGCGAGCGCGACACCGTCGTCGGACCGGTCATCACGCAGACCCACCGCGACCGCGTGGAGGCCTTCGTGCAGAGCGGTGTCGACGCCGGCGCCCGCCTGGTGTGCGGTGGCGAGCGGCCCGACCTGCCCGGCTACTTCATCGCCCCGACGCTGCTCGCCGACGTCACGCCGGACATGCACGTGACCCGGGAGGAGGCCTTCGGGCCGGTGGTCGTGATCATGCCGCACGATGGTGACGACCACGCCGTGGAGCTCGCGAACGACAGCCACTACGGCCTGTTCAGCTACGTCTTCGCCGGGGACACCGCCCGCGCCTACGAGATCGGCAAGCGGCTCGAGTCCGGCAACGTCGGGCTCAACGCGGTGATGCCCCACGGCGAGGCGCCCTTCGGCGGCTTCAAGATGTCGGGCATCGGACGGGACCGGGGCAAGTGGGGGCCCCTCGCCTACAGTGAGGTCCAGTCGATCACCTGGTCCGCCTGAGCGGATCGGGCCACGACGGGGAACGGACGGGGAGGGGACCCGGCATGTGCGCCACCTGCATCAGCGGCTTCGAGGCGGCGGTCGCGGCGTCGGGCATCGTGGGGACCGGGATCGTGGTCACCGCCCGCCGGGCCAAGGTGTTCGCTACGTCGGGACCCGACGGGCTGCGCGCCTGGCGCGCCGAGCGCCACGCCGCCACCGACGCCCGCACCCATGCCTACCTGACCCAGCTCGGCCTCGACGCCGATGCGGTGCTGGCGGTGCACGCCCGCCCGGACGCGGGGCCTCAGCCGACCCCGACCTCGGAATCGACCGAGGGCTTGGGGTCGGTGCGGCGGATGATCCCGTCCACCAGCAGGTAGACGAGCGACCCCATCAGCACGGCGGTCCCGAGCACCACGGCGGGGTGCAGGTCCGACAGCTGCACCTGGGGCATCCAGTACGGGCCACCCCAGCTGAGGTCCCAGGCGTAGTCGTTCAGCACGTGGGCGTAGGACGTCCAGGCGATCATGCGCGTCAGGCCGTAGAAGAACGTGGCCCGGTAGATGGCGATGCAGACCCGCTCGGGGACCCGCCGACCGAACCACGCCCAGACCCGCGGGTCGGCGGGGACGATCACGGTGCGCCAGTAGTCCGCGGTCAGCACGCGCCACGACAGGAGCACGATGGCCAGCCAGATCGAGTCCATCACGAAGCCGTAGCTGCTGTAGTAGGCGGCGCCGTCGAGGTACTTGCCGCCGTCGACCGTGGCGGCGTAGGCCCACGTGCCGATGCTGAAGTTCTCGGTGGTGAACGGGAAGGCGATCATGGCGCCGACGCTGTCGTTGATGTCGACGATGGCGTGGGCCGCCATGCCGAGCAGGATGCCGCGGGACCAGGCGCGGTTCTTCGTGAGCAGCCAGAAGAGGCCGGCGACCACCAGACCGAAGAAGATGGCGTGGGTGAAGCCCGCCCCGGGCCACCCGCGGTGCCACTCGTGGGGCACGCTCGAGCCGTAGCGCTTCCCGTTGAACTCGAAGCCGTAGACCCAGAACTTCGCGATGAAGTCCGGGATCTGGTCGCCGACGACGATGGCGAGGAAGCTGATCTTCCCCTTCCAGCGCTTCGGGAGGTGGGCCTGGAGCGCGTAGGCCTCGAACTGGTGGGCGGCCCAGCTCACCTGCCGACCTCGGCGTGGTCACGGGCTGCCCTGCGGCCGCGGACGCGGTCCCACAGCAGCGGCACGAACCAGACCCAGGCGACGATCCAGAGGGGGCCGACGATCCAGTTGAGCAGGCCCTTCCACGCGAGCCCGGCGACGATGTAGGTGATGCCCGCGAGGAGGTAGATCACCCACTCCTCGCGCCCTCGCAACGGTCGGTCGTCTCGCACCCCGACAACCTAGCCCGCAGCGGGGCTCGGTCCGAAGAGCAGGCGTGCCTCCTCGGGGTGATCGGTGACCACGCCGTCGAGGGCGAGGGACCGGCCACGGTGCTGGGCCTCGAGGGAGCGGAACCACGCGAACACGGTGAGCCCCCGGTGGCGGGCGCCGGCGACCACGTCCGGGCGGGCGGCGTCCTCGTGCAGCGACACGGCGCTCGCGCCGCAGGCCACGGCGTCGTCCAGGTAGCGGCGGTGGGCGGGGCCCACGTGGGTGTTGCGCAGCAGGGCGCGCGGGACCTCGGGCAGGGCCTCGGCGCAGTGGCGGACCATGGCCGGGGACCGGGACCACAGCAGGACGCGATCCTCGGCGGCCCGGCGGCGGACCTCGGCGACGACGGCGGGGACGGCCGCGTCGACCTTGATGTCGACGGCCATCCGCAGACCCGATGGCAGGGCGTCGAGCGCCTGGGCGAAGGTGGGCGGCCCGGCCGTGGGGTCGTCGCGGAAGCGGTGGGCGGTGACCTCGGCGGCGGTGAGGGCGCGGACGGGGCGGGGGAACCGTCCCTCCGTGGTGCGGCGCAGGACGGGATCGTGGTGCAGCACGGCGACACCGTCCCGGGTGAGGCGGACGTCGACCTCGACGACGTCGGCGCCGAGCCGGGCGGCGACCCCGATGCCCGAGATGCTGTTCTCCGGGGCGTCGCCGGGGCACGTCCGGTGCGCGACGACGAGGACTCCGCGACCCACGCCCGGAGCGTACCGGGCGGGCCCCGCGCCCTAGAGTCCGCGCCGTGACGACGACCGATGCGCAGCCCCTCGCCGGCCTCCGCGTGGTGGAGGGCTCGGCGTTCGTCGCCGCCCCCTCCGGCGGCATGACCCTCGCCTCGCTGGGCGCCGACGTCATCCGCTTCGACCAGCTCGGCGGTGGGCTCGACTACCGCCGCTGGCCCCTGCTGCCGGACGGCACCTCCATCTACTGGGCGAGCCTCAACCGGGGGAAGCGGTCCTTCGTGGCCGACCTGCGCAGCCCCGAGATCCGCGAGCTGCTCACCGCGCTGGTGTGCGCGCCGGGCCCCGACCGGGGGATCTTCCTCACCAACTTCCCGCCCACGGGCTGGATGGACCCGGCGCGGCTGCGGGAACGGCGCGAGGACCTCATCGCCGTGGTGGTCACCGGCAACCACGACGGCACCACGGCCCTCGACTACACGGTCAACTGCGCGGTCGGGTACCCGGCGGCGACCGGCCCCGTGGACGACGACCGGCCCGTGAACCACGTGCTCCCGGCATGGGACCTGCTGTGCGGACAGCAGGCGGCGCTGGCCGTGCTGGCCGCGGACCGGCGTCGGCTCCGCGAGGGCGTGGGGAGCACGGTCACGATCGCGCTGGCGGACGTCGCCCTCGCCGCGGTGGCGTCGCTCGGCCACGTGGCCGAGGCGCAGCTGCTCGGCACCGAGCGGGCCCGCTACGGCAACGACCTCTACGGCGCGTTCGGGCGGGACTTCCCGACCGCCGACGGCCGCCGGGTGATGGTGGTGGCGATCACGCCCAAGCAGTGGTCGTCGCTGCTCGAGGCGACCGGGACCACCGAGGCGATCGACGGGGTGGCGGCGGCCGGCGGCTGGGACTTCCGGGACGAGGGGCAGCGCTTCGCCGCCCGGGACGAGATCGGCGGCGTGCTCGCCCCCTGGTTCGCGGCGCGCGACCTCGACACGGTGCGGGCCGCCCTCGAGCCGCACGGGGTCTGCTGGGGGCCCTACCAGACGTTCCTGGAGCTGGTGGCGGAGGACCCTCGCTGCTCGCCCGCCAACCCGTTGTTCGCCAGCGTCGAGCAGCCCGGTCTCGGGGAGGTGCTGTCGGCGGCGACCCCCATGGCGTTCGCCGACCTGCCGCGTCTGCACCCGGTGGCGCCGCTGCTCGGGCAGCACACCGAGCAGATCCTCGCGGAGGATCTCGGGCTCGGTGCCGGCGAGATCGCCTCGTTGGTGGACCGCGGGCTCGTCGCCATGGTGTGACCTGCGTCATACTGTGGTGACGTGAGCGCGGACAGCGCCGGGCTATCGCCGCAGACCACCCCCGGTCATCTCTCAGACGGATAGCTGTGTTCGCCAACAATCATGGGTCGTCTCTTCCCCCTCGGCACGCGCGTCCCTAATCTTCCCCCCGCTGGAACAGTGGTGGTGGAGGGGCTGCGCGGGAGGTTTCCCCTCGGACGCGCAGTGTGGAGGTGCCCGCCGATGGCCGAGACCGGTATGCAGACCGTGTCGATGGAGTGGATGCGCAATGGGGCGTGCCACGGGAAGAGCGATCTCTTCTTCGCCCCGTTCGCCGAGCGTCCCGAAGCCCGGGTGCGGCGTGAGGCCAAGGCCCGGACGATCTGTCAGGGCTGCTCGGTCGTGACCGCATGCCGGACCTACGCCCGTGACAACCGCGAGCTCGGCTTCTGGGGCGGCGAGTCGGAGGCCGAGCGGGCCACCGCCGGCTTCGCGCCCACCACGCCCATCATCGGCCGGCGTCAGGTTGCCGAGCGCCGGGCCGCCCGGGCGCTCGCCGAGGCCGGCTGACCACCCTCCGCTCAGTCGTCGAGCAGCGATCCGAGGCGTTCGGTCGCCTCGATGAACTCCTCGACCAGCGACAGCACCACCTGCCGGGTCGGACGGACTGCGTCCATCGCGCCCACGACCTGCCCCACGAAGTAGTTCGCCAGGGCCTCCGCCCCCGAGCCCTCGCGGTGCGCGGCCCGGGCGATCCGCTGCTGCGCCTCCGCCACGAGCATCGACTGCAGCGGCATGGGGAGCGCGCCCGGCGCGTCCGGCGCGTCCCAGGCGTCGGTCCACGCCGAGCGCAACTGGCGCGCCGGCTTCCCGGTGAGCGACCGTGACCGCACGGTGTCGGCCGATCCGGCCGCGACCATCTTGCGCTTCACCACGGGGTGCGTCTCCGCCTCCTCGGTGGTGAGCCAGACCGACCCGCACCAGACGCCGGACGCGCCCAACGCCAGCGCCGCGGCCATCTGCCGGCCTCGGCCGATCCCGCCGGCGCCGAGCACCGGGACCGGCGCCACCTCGTCGACGACCTCCGGGATCAGCACCATGGACCCGATCTCACCGGTGTGGCCCCCTGCCTCGTAGCCCTGGGCCACGATCAGGTCGACGCCCGCGGCGACGTGCCGCGCCGCGTGGGCGCGGGTGCCGGCCAGGGCGGCCACCTTGGCGCCCGCCGCGTGCGCGGCCTCGATCATCGCCGGGGGCGG
>JBEIGA010000196.1:0-7746 GCA_040382135.1 Acidimicrobiales bacterium | reverse complement strand
GTCCTTCGTCCTCGTCTTCTCTGCGAGCTCTCGCGTGGGGTGGGCGCGGCCGATCAGCCGTGCAGGGAGCGGCCGGTGAGCGAGAGCACCGTCTCGCCGAAGAGCTCGCTCAGGGTCGGATGGGGCTGGATGAAGGCGGCGACCTCGTCGACCGTCGCCTCCCAGTTGACCGCCAGGTAGGCCTGCCCGAGCTGCTCGGTGACCCAGGGCCCCACCATGTGCACCCCGAGGATCTGCCCGGCGGTGCCGTCGGCCCGCTTCTCGGCGATGACCTTCACCAGACCGTCGGTGCCACCCACGATCATGGCCCGGCCGTTGCCGGCGAAGCGGTGGGTGGAGGTCACGACCTCGTAGCCGGCGTCCTTGGCGCTCTGCTCGGTGTGCCCGGCGAAGGCGACCTCGGGGTGGCAGTAGATGCACCAGGGCACCCGACCGGCGTCGATGGGCACGGGCTCCTCGCCGAGCAGGTCCTGGATCACGAACATGCCTTCGGCGAAGCCGACGTGGGCGAGCTGCGGCGTGGCCACCAGGTCGCCGATGGCGTACACGCCGGGCTCGCCGGTGCGGTAGCGCTCGTCGATCTCGACGTACCCGCGCTCGGAGAGCCGCACGCCGGTGCCGTCGAGGCCGAGCAGGTCGGTGAAGGGCCGGCGCCCGACGGACACCACCACGAGATCGACCTGGGTGGTCTCGCCCTCGCCGAAGTGGACGATGGTGTCGCCCTGGCCGGTGGGCGTGTGCCCGGTGACCGGCACGCCGGTGCGGATGGTGATGTTCCGCTTGGCGAAGGAGCGCTCGACGATCTTGGCGGCGTCCGGGTCGCAGCCGGGGAGGATCTTCGGGAGCGCCTCGAGGATGGTGACCTGGGTGCCGAGGTCGGCCATGGTGGAGGCGAACTCGCACCCGATGGCGCCGCCCCCGATGACCACCGCACGGGCCGGGACGTGGTCGAGCTCGAGGAACTCGTCGGAGGTCAGGACGATGCGACCGTCGACCTCGAAGCCCGGCAGGGTGCGGGGCTTGGAGCCCGAGGCCAGGGCGATGTGCGTGCCGGTGATCTCGATGTCACCGGACGCGCCGCCGGAGATCCGGACCCGCCGATCCGGCAGGAGGGACCCGATACCGTCGAAGACGGTGACCTTGCGCCGCTTGAGCAGACCGGCGAGCCCCGTGAACAGCTGGTCGATGATCCGACGCTTGCGCTCCTGGGAGACCACGAGGTCGATGGTGGGGTCGCCGGCGCTGATGCCGAACTCCGCCGCATCCTTGACGGTGCGGTACACCGCAGCGGTCTCGAGGAGCTCCTTGGCCGGGACGCATCCGACGTGGAGGCACGTGCCGCCGACCTTCGACATCTCGACGAGGGCGATGTTCAGCCCGGCCGCCGCCCCGTAGAGCGCTGCTGCATAGCCGGCCGGCCCGCCGCCGATGACCACGAGGTCGAACGAACCGCCGCTGCCCTCACTGCTGTTCTCGGACGTGGGACTCACCCCTTCTCAAGGCATCGACGGACGCCGCCTGCTGCCGACGCATCGTCTCGGACACGCAGACGTGAGCCTACCGGCGGACCAGGTCCCCATCGGCCGACCGACCCCCGCAGTGAAGGCGATGGGCAGGTCAGGTCGCGATCAGGACCTGCACGGTGAACGCCACGAGGATGGCCATCCCGCACAGGAGGGCGGCGAGGATCAACTTCCGGGTGCTCACGGCGGGGAGCCTACCGAGCGGACCCGAGGCGCACCGTCGAGCAGACCCGGCTGCAACCCCCGATCCGGCGGTCCGCTACCCTGCGTGGCGCCGACCGCACCGAGGAGCAGCCCCTCCCCGACCCAGGAGCGCGGGTGGGAGCACCACCGTCCGTCACGCCACCACCGCCCGAGCCGACGGACCGGCGCGGGCAGGGACCGGCCACGACCCTCCTCCCCCGACTCCCCGCCGACGCCGTCGGCGCCGTCGAGGCGCTCGCACGGGCGATCGCCGCCGCCGATCCGTCGCTCGGACGTCTGGCCACCCGCCGCTTCCACCTCGCCTCTCTGCTCCCGCTCGACACCGATCGGATCCCCGTCGTGTTGGCCGCCGCCCTGGTCGCCGATGCCGGTCGGCTGGTGACCGGGCCCACACCTCGGCCCGATCGGGAGACGGTCGCAGCGGCGGTGCTCGGCGCCGAGCTGGTCGGCAGCCTCCCCGGTCTGCTCGGTGTCGCGGCAACGGTGCGCGCCGTCCGTGAGCGGTGGGACGGCACGGGCGGGCCGGACGGACGGACGGGCGAGCGTGTCCCCCTCGAGGCACGGGCGCTGTCCGTGGCCGACCTCGCCGCCGCCGACCTCGAGCGCGGCACCGGTGACGCGGCGGGTCGGGTCGGCCGGCTCCGGACCGCCCGGGGTGCAGCGCTCGATCCGGTGCTGGTCGACCAGCTCACCGTCCGTCTGGTGGGGTCCCGCACCGGGACCCGGCCGGCGCTCGACGCCTGTCTCGAGGCGCTACGCCTGCGGTGCGGGCTCGATGCCGGTGCCGGACCCGCCGCCCGGCTCGACGCGCTCACCGAAACCGTCCGGTCGGTCGGCGATCCCGTCGCCCTCGCCGCCCGGTTCGCCGCCGACGCCGTCGAGGCCCTCGACGCCACCACGGTCTCCGTGGGCAGGATCGACGAGACCACCGGCGAGCTCGTGGTGCTCGTGCACGCCGGCGACCTCGAGCCCGGTGACGAGCACCTCCCCGACGACGAGCGGTACCCGTTGGCGGCACTCCCCGACTTCGCAGGGCCGGCCACGGCGATCCCCACCCTCCGGACCCTGAGCGGCGCCTCGCTCGACGATCCCCACGTCCCGTACCTCCGCAGGCGCGGCTGCAACGCCGAAGCCGTCGCTCCGGTGGTCGTCCGCGGCGCCCGGTGGGGTGCGGTCTGGGCGACGACGCGTCCGCCCCGCCCCGAGCTCGACGAGGGGTCGCTCGAGACCCTCGAACGCATCGCGGTCGACCTCGGCCTCGTGCTGGCCACCGCCGAACGGGTCGGCCACCTCGAGGACCTCGCCTTCCGCGACCCGCTCACCGGGCTCGCCAACCGACGGGTGCTCGAGCAGACCCTGCGCGAGGTGTTCGACCGACCGGTGGGCGAGCGCCTCGACGTCGCGCTCGTGATGTGCGACGTCGACGGGCTCAAGATCGTGACCGACACCGCCGGCCACGAGGAGGGCGACCGCGTGCTCCGGGACGCCGGGATCGCGCTGCGCCGCGCCGCGGAGGAGTGCCTGGCCGCCGACGCGGCCTCCGGCGGCGGCGCCCGGGTGACGGTGTGCCGCATCGGCGGCGACGAGTTCTGTTTCGTGGTGGACGGCGGCGGGGCGCTCCACGCCCGGCCCCTGGCCGAGCGGGCCGCAGCGCTGTTCCAGCGGAGCGGACCGAGCCGGTCGATCAGCTGCGGGGTGGCCCTGCTCACCCCCCGGATGGCTGCGCCCGGCGAGCTGCTCCGTGCCGCGGACGTCGCCCAGTACGAGGAGAAGCGCAGGCGCCAACAGCTGGGCCTCGCCCCCGAGCGGCCGATCACACCGCCCGGTGGCGGACGGGGCGGCCGGCGTGCCCGACGCGACCGATGACCGGGTTCCGAGGCGCGCCGCGCCTCCACGCGTACACTCCGTTCCGCACGATGACCAGGCACGACGGACAGGAGGCGTGATGATCGTCACCGACCCTGCATCTCTGGGATGGACCTTCCTGTCCAACCACGCGCACGTGCTGCTGTGCCTGTCGACGGATCCCACCATCCGTCAGCGAGACATCGCCCTCCGGGTCGGCATCACCGAGCGGTCCGTGGGTCTGATCATCTCCGACCTCGTCGATGCGGGCTACGTGGAGAAGACCCGCAACGGCCGGCGCAACGAGTACGTCGTGAACCGGCACCAGGCGCTCCGGCACCCCCTCGAGGCGCACCACTGCGTGGGTGAGCTCCTCGAGCTCCTCAGCGCCGACGCACGGGTCTGACCTCCCGCCTCAGGAGCGACACCCTCCCGCCGATGGGGAGGGGTGGACGACAACGCCACCGACGCACCGCCGAGGATCCTCGCCGTGGCCGACGGCTGGCCCTGGCCCGCGGGTCCCGCACGGGCTGCGCGCATCCTCGACGGCCTCGCCGCCGCCGGTGAGGTCGACCTCTGCGTCCTCGTCCCGTCGCCGGGCCCGCCGCCCGCCGAGGCCGTCGCAGCCCTCCGTCGCTCGTGCCGTGACCACGCGACCGTCGTGCTCGGCACCTCGGCGCACCTCGACCGCCTGTTCGACGGCGGCCACGACCAGGTCTGGTACCTGACCCCCCGGGCTCTGCGCCTCGTGGGCCGGCGCCCGGCGTCGCGCATCGTCGTGGACCTCGGCGGGGATGCCGACCCGACGCGCGCCGAGCTCCGACGGGTCCGCCGGGACGCCGACCTCGTCCTCACCCTCCCGTCGGACGACGCCCTGGCCCGCACGGTCGCCGCCCTCGCCCGCACCGGAGCGGTGCCGCCCGCCCGACGTCCCGTCGGGCTCGATCTCCGCGAGGAGGGTCTCGTCGCATGAGCCCGCTCGTCTCCGTCGTGCTCCCCACCTACCACCGGCCCCGCCTCCTCGCCCGGGCGCTGGCCTCGGTGCTCGACCAGCGCCACGTCGACCTCGAGGTGCTCGTCGTCGACGGCGGCACCGACGAGGCCACCGACCGACTCCTCACCTCCTGGCCGGATCCCCGCATCCGCCGCTTCCGGAGCGAGGGACGGGGGCCGTCCGCCGCCCGGAACACGGGCATTCTCGCCGCCACCGGCGACCTCGTGGCGTTCCTCGACGACGACGACCAGTGGCTCCCGGCGAAGCTCAGCCGACAGATCGCTCTCCTGGAGGCCGAGGGGCCCGGCACGGGGCTCGTGGGGTGCGACGTCCGTTGGGAGGGAGGAGGACGACGGATCGGCAGGTGTGCGCTCCCCCACTGCACCCCCGACCCGCGTCGGGCGCTCCTCCGCCAGACCGACATCGCCCTCACGACGCTCGTGGTCCGCCGCCGCCTGCTCGACCGCGTCGGCGTGCTCGACCCGTCGCTCGGCGGGCTCGCCGGCCTCGACCTCGTCCTGCGGATCGCCCGCGCCGCATCCGTGACCACGGTCGACGAGGCCCTCGTGATCCGCCGCCGCGCCCCCGGCGCCGTGCAGGCGGCCACGCCGGAGCAGGCTGCGGCGATGGAGCGCTTCATCGCCGCGCAGCCGGAGCTGCAGGCGAACCGGGAGCTCCGCAGCGAGTGGTTGCTGCGCCTCGCACTGCTCTACGGCGAGCTCGGCGACCGACGACGGCGGGCCGACGTCGTCCGCTCGGCGGTCCGCACCGATCCCGCCAACGTCCGGGCGCTCGTGGCCTGGCGGGGCCGGAGCACGCCGTCCCCGCCGTCCGGTTCCGTCGCCGGACGCCGTTGAGCCGAGGCGAAGCCGACGAGCACTGCGAAGATGGTGGGATGGACGGTAAGCGGAAGATCGCGGTGACCGGTGCGTCCGGCCTGATCGGCTCGGCGCTGTGCGCGGCGCTCGAGGCGGACGGGACCGAGGTCGTGCGGCTGGTCCGGCGGGACCCGAAGGCCGGTGAGGTCCGATGGGACCCCGCTGCGGGCACCATCGACGCCGCCGGGCTCGAAGGGCTCGACGCCGTGATCCACCTGGCGGGTGAAGGCATCGGCGAGCGCCGCTGGTCGGCGGAGCAGAAGCGGCGCATCCTCGAGAGCCGCACCCTCGGGACCGCGCTGCTCGCCTCCACGCTGGCGTCGCTCGACGCGCCGCCGACGTTGTTCGTCTCGGGATCCGCCACGGGCTTCTACGGCGAGCGGGGCGACGAACGCCTCACCGAGGACAGCCCGCGGGGCGCCGGCTTCCTCGCCGACGTCGTCGTCGGCTGGGAGGCCGCCACCGAAGCGGCCGAGAAGGCCGGCATCCGCGTGGCGCACGCCCGCACCGGCGTGGTGCTCACCCCGAAGGGGGGTGCCCTCCCCAAGCTGCTCCTGCAGAGCAAGCTGTTCGCCGGTGGTCCCATGGGCGACGGCCGGCAGTACCTGAGCTGGATCTCCCTCGACGACGAGGTCGCAGCACTGCGGTGGCTCGTCGATGCCGATCTCGCCGGCCCGGTCAACCTCACGGCACCCGAGCCGGTCACCAACCGGGAACTGGTGAAGACCATCGGCGCCGTGCTGCGCCGTCCCTCGTTCCTGCCCGTGCCGAAGTTCGGTCCGAGGCTCCTGCTCGGCCGGGAGTTGGCCGACGAGCTGCTGTTCACGAGCACTCGCGCCGTGCCGGCACGGCTGACCGGCGGCGGTTTCGCCTTCTCCCAGCCGGACCTCGAGGGCGCGCTCCGGGCCATGCTCGGGCGTCCCTGAGCCAGACTGGGTACCGGAACCGGACGGAGGGTCGGATGGCGACTGCAGCAGGCGAACGCAAGGTGTCGGTCGAGCGGGTCATCGCCGCCTCGCCCGAGGCGATCTTCGACGTGCTCGCCGACCCGGCCCGACACGCGGAGATCGACGGTTCGGACACGGTCAAGGGAGCGTCGAAGAAGGCGCCCACGCGCCTCCGCCTCGGTGCGAAGTTCGGGATCCGGATGCGGATCGGGATCCCGTACCCGATCACCAACACGGTGGTCGAGTTCGAGGAGGGGCGCCGGATCGGCTGGCGCCACTTCGGCGGCCACGTGTGGCGGTACGAGCTCGAGCCCGTCGAGGGCGGCACCCGGGTGACCGAGACCTTCGACTGGTCGACCTCGCGGTCACCGAAGCTGATCGAGCGCCAGGGCTATCCGGAGAAGCACCCCGAGGCCATGGCCCGAACGCTGGAACGGCTGGAGCGGGTCGTCACGGGCTGAGAGACCGGCTCTCGGTCAGAGCGGCCGTTCGCAGGCGGATCCGGACCAGATCCGCAGGACGACGTCGACGGGGGCGATCCCGCTGGTGACGCCCTCGAGCACGCCGTCGGAGGGCCCCGCCACCTGGAAGTAGCCACGACCGCCGGAACCGACCTCGAGGGTCAGGTCGTCGCCGTAGGCGTTCTCCCAGGCCTCGATCCGGTCGCCGACCCCCACCCGCTCGAGCGTCTTGAGCCCGGCGGGCTCGGTGGAGGTGTTGTCGACGAACCACTGCGTGAACTCGCGGGTCCGGGACGCGTCGCCGTCGGCGCCGACCTGGGTGAAGGTCAGCTCCAGAGCACCCCACCGCACCCGCCGGGTCTTGCTGCCCTCGCAGACGTCGTCGACGACCCAGCCGGAATCCGAGCCGGGCGCACCGAGCAGGCCGCGCACCAGCGTCACGGTCGTGTCGGGGTCCTCCCCGAAGAGCACGTCGTCGCTGGTGGCCTGGCCGGGTCGGAGCACGATGCCGAAGTCGCTGACCCCCACCGCCCCGAGCGCCGGAGGAGCGGTGGTCGTGGTGGTTGTGGTGGTGGTGGACGTGGTGGTGGTCGTCGGCGCCACCGTGGTCGTGGGCGCCACCGTGGTGGTGGGTGCCACCGTGGTGGTGCCCGCGATCGTGGTGGTCGGGGCCGCCGTGGTGGAGCTCGGCACACTCGTGGTGGTGGACGTGGCGACGTCCTCACCGTCGTCGCCCCCGCTCAGGAGCAGCACGAGCACCAGCACCACCACCACCGCAGCGACACCGGCGACCGCCGCCCAGATCCACCGGGCGTTGCCGTCGTCGTCGTCGTCACCGCCGCCCCCGTACGGGTCGTTGGGCCAGCCGCCGCCGCCGCCGGCAGCCACCGTCGG
>JBEIGA010000195.1:0-7797 GCA_040382135.1 Acidimicrobiales bacterium | reverse complement strand
TGATCTCGGCACCGCGCTGGACGGCGACCGTCTGGGCGTCCGAGTCGGCGTCGGGGAAGACGTCGAGGCGGTTGTCGGTGGGGTCGTGGACGAGGGGCTCCTCGTCGGCCCGTTCGGTGTAGCCCTCGGTCTCGCGAATGGTGCCCCACCGAGAGGCGCGGCGTCGGTTCGAGTCGGTGACGAGCAGGTCGGCGCCGTCGTCGAGGGCGGCGGTGATGCCGTCGGAGTCGGCGGCGAACGAGGCGCTGAAGAGGACGAGCTGGTCCGGGTCGACCAGCCCCATCCCGGCGGCGTCGACCAACCCGTCCGCGCTGCCGGCGACGAGGAGCGGCCGCTCCGCCGTGACGGCCCGGACGATCGGGGCCGCGTCCTCGACCGGGAAGACCTCGACCTGCGCCGGCTGCTCCGCCCGGACCACCGCGGGGATCCCGAGCTCGATCTCGTCGAGCAGCGGCTGTTCGGGGCCGGCCACGTTCGGCTCACGGGGGCCGTAGCCGCTGGGCGCGCCGAGCCCGGGCGTGGCCAGCAGGTCGTGGTACGTGAGCACCGGGCGGGGGGTCCGGTAGCGCTCGTACTGCAGGTCGGCCCGCAGGACGACGTCGCCCACGCCGAGCAGCCGGGCGAGCGGCACGAGGGCATCGGGGTCGTAGGTGCCCTCCTGGAACATGCGGTCGAGGGCCTTGAGCAGGTCGGCCGACGCCGGCGTGCCGTAGGGGATGAGCTCGCGGGCGACGTAGGGCCGGTCCATGAGCCCCGGGGTGACGGGATCGACGGTGTTGCCCCAGCGGTAGGTGGAGAAATCCGAGCCGGGGACCTCGAGCACGCGGGTCGCCGAACCGGCGGCATCGAGGTCGGGTGCCGCCTCCTCCCACCACGCCGGCAGGTCCTCGGGGAAGCTCACGTTGTCGCCGATGAACTCGCCCGTGAACAGCGACGGCTGGTTCGCCAGCACGAGGATGCCCACGAGGGCCACGGCCGGGAGCTCGCGGCCCGGCCACCGGCGCGCCGCGGCGGTGACGAGCCCGCCGAACAGCACCGCCATGCCGAGCACGGCCAGCGGCAGGGCACGCGGGGTGCTGCGAAGCGCCAGGCCGGCCTCGGTGCGGGTGAACTCCTGGAAGATCCCGCCGAGGAAGGACGGGTCGTCGTACGGGTGGGCGCCGACGCCCACCAGCACGCCCACCACGACGAGGGCGAGGAAGTACGCGCGGTGGCGGAATCGCAGGAACCCGCCGGCCAGCAGCGCGAGGCACGGCAGGCCGAACGACAGGACCAGCAGCCAGATCGACTGGGTGTAGCGGACGCTGGGCTCGATCCAGGGGCCGATCTTGTCGCCCCCGTAGAAGAACCAGTGCCCGAGCCCCCGGAACAGCTCCGGCGCCGTGGCTGCGTCGGCCACGACCTCGTACGTCTCGGTGAAGCGCAGGATCGGGAGGCCGTAGGCGCCCTGGGTCCGCAGGCCGGCGATCCACCACAGCCCGGTCACGAGGGTGAGGGTCCCGATGCGGATGCACGCGCCGATCGCCGCGCGGAGCTCGACCTCGCGCTCGACGGCCACGGCGTGGACCACCCACAGCGCGGGGCCGAGTCCGACGAGCAGGAGGGAGGTGGCGTTGGTGCCGCCGACCGTGGTGGCGACCAACGCGAACAGCGCCGGGTACCGCCAACCCCCCACGCGGAGCGATCGGATCGTGAGCGCGATCAGCCAGGGCAGGCCCACCCACGGCAGCAGGATCGCCGACATCCGGGCGACGTAGTGCAGCACGTACGGCGACAGCGCATAGGCCAGGGCAGCGACCAGTACGCCGGTGCCCCGCCAGCCGAGCACCCGCAGCAGGTACTGGACGCCCAGCGCGGCGAGGAACAGGACCGACCCCATCCAGAGCCGCTGCGCCACCCAGTCGGGGAGCCCGACGGTCTCGGTCAGCCAGAAGAACGGACCCATCGGCCAGAGGTAGCCGATGTTCTGGTGGGTGATGGTGCCGAGCCCGACCTGGTCGTCCCAGAGGTGCGGGGCGGACGAGAGCAGGCGTCCCGGGTCCAGGTAGAGGTACGACTTGGTGTCGGCCGCGAGCCGACCGGGGGCCGTGAGGAGCAGGGGGAGGTAGGCGACCAGGGCGAGGACGAGGCGTTGCCCTCCGGGCTCGCCCAGCAGGGCACGGGCGCGGCGGGTCACCGCTTCCAGCGACGGCGGCGCCGGGCGTCGTCGACCAGCACGGAGAGCGCGCCGTGGGCCGTGGCGTCCCAGGTGAGGGTGCTCGCGTAGGTCCGTGCGCCGACGGCGAGGCGCTCGCGGAGCCCGTCGTCCTTGCAGAGGTCCCGGAGGTGACGGGCGAACTCGTCGTCGTCGGCGGCGAGCAGGCCACTGACGCCGTCACGCACGGAGTCCCGATGACCGGGGATGTCGGTGGCGAGCGACGGGGTGCCGCAGGCGGCGGCCTCGGTGAGGGTCATCCCCCAGCCCTCGGAGATGGACGAGCTGGCGACCACCCAGGCACGCCGGTACAGCGAGACCAGCTCGTCGTCGGAGACGCGGCCGGCGAAGCGCACCCACGACTCGGCGCCGAGCTCGGTGACGAGGGCCCGCAGCCCCTCGGCCTCGTACCCCTCGCCCACGATGACGAGCTCCAGCTGCGGGACGTCCTCGCTGCGGACACGGGCGGCCAGACGGATCAGGGCGTCGAAGCGCTTGGAGGGCATCAGCCTGCCGACCGCGACCACGAGCGGGCGCGGCGACCGCTCGCCGCCGGGTGAGAACCGGGCGTCGATGCCCGGCGGGACCACGTGCACCCGCTCCGGCTTGAGGCCGAGGGAGGCGACGAGCTCGTCCCGGCTCGAGCCCGAGAGGGTGACGACGGGGGTCCGACGGTAGAGCGGGGGCGCGCCCTCGCTCTCGAGCCAGTGGCCGAACGACGCGAGCCGGGGTGGGAGCACCAACGGCCACATGCGCTCGTGGTGGTGGTGGAGGAAGACCATCTTCGGGCCGCGGGCCCACACCGGCGAGAGGAAGGGCACCCCGTTCCAGATCTCGACGAGGGCATCGCGCTCGCCGTGCCGGCCGGTGATCTCCGAGAGGGCGGCACGCGGGAAGACGAGGTAGCGCCCGGCCCGCCGGATCACCCGGTAGCCGTCGCGGACGGCCTCCTGCGGGTGCCCCTGCGCCCAGGACGTCCTGAGGGTGACCTCGAGCCCGGCGGCCGCCCAGCGTCGGAGGATCTCGTGGGCATGCAGCTCGGAGCCGCCGGCCTCGACGTCGGCCAGGTCGCGCCAGGCGAGCACGTGGATGCGACGGATCCCCCCGCGCGCCGCGAGCTCGGCGAGCGCCTCGGCCGGGTCGGGCGAGGGGGCGGGGGAGGGGGCCGGTGCTGCCATGGACCGCCGCAGCGTAGTCCTCTCGACCCACGAGGTGGCGGTGGCGAGCCGGCGTCGGCGGGACGTCCGCGTGATCGGCCCACCTGCACCGATGCGGCCGTGACCCGTGGAGTGGGGGCCGGCCGTGCGACAATGACCGATCGTGACCGACGTCTCGACCCGGGCCTCCGACGCTGCAGGGGCCACCGCCGCTCCGCCGGTGACCCGCATCCCCCACGTGCCCGGGCTCGACGGGTTGCGCGGCCTCGCCGTGATCGGTGTGCTCCTCTTCCACGGCGGCTTCTCGTGGGCGTCCGGCGGCTACCTCGGCGTTTCGGCGTTCTTCACCCTGTCGGGGTACCTCATCACGAGCCTCCTCATCGCGGAGAAGGCCCGGACCGGGCGGATCGCGCTCGGGACGTTCTGGTCCCGTCGGGTGCGCCGCCTCCTGCCGGCGTCGCTGGCGGCGCTCGCCGGGATCAGCATCTACGCCTGGTTCTGGGCCCCGGACCTGCAACGGGTCCACCTCCGTGGCGACCTCATCGGCTCGCTGTTCTACGTGGCCAACTGGCGGCTCCTCGCCCGCGGGTCGTCCTACGCCGAGATCCAGAGCTCACCGTCGCTGGTCTCGCACTTCTGGTCGCTCGCCATCGAGGAGCAGTTCTACGTCCTCTGGCCGTTGCTGGTGGCGGGTCTGCTGGCCTGGCGGGGCCGCAGGGCACTGGTCGCTGCGAGCGGGGTGCTGCTGGTCGGCTCGGTGGCGATGTGCATCGTGCTGATGGACGTCGTGGGCTCGTCGCTCGACGCGGTCTACTTCGGGACCGGGACGCGGGCGGCCGAGTTGCTCGTCGGTGCCCTGCTCGCCGTCGCCGTGCCGGCGGCCCGGGCGGTCACCGGCCCGCCCGAGCGGGCCCGTCGCTTCCAGGCGGCGGGGGCGGTCGCCCTGGTGGTGATGCTGGTGCTCTGGAGCGTCGCCGAGCACGGTGACGCCTGGCAGTACCGGGGTGGGTTCGCCCTGCACGGCGTGCTCACCGCCGTCGTCGTCGCCGGTGTGGTCCACCCCGGACCGCTCGGCCGCGTGCTCGCCTGGCGCCCCCTGCGGGCGGCGGGCCTCGTGAGCTACGGGCTGTACCTGTACCACTGGCCGGTCTTCGTCATCGTCGACGAGGACCGGCTCGACATCGGGCAGTGGCCCTTGTTCACGGTCCGCATGGCGATCACCATCGCCCTGACGCTGGTCTCCTACCGCTTCCTCGAGCAGCCCATCCGCCGCGGAGGCGTCATCCCCGAGCGCCGCCTGTGGCCGGCCTCCCTGCTCGGCATGTTCGTGGTGCTGGTGCTGATCCTGCTCGGTACCCGCAACCCGCCCCAGGTGGCCTTCGGTGACTTCGACCCCACCGAGGCCGCGGTGTCGGTCGTGACGGCACCGCCGCAGACCACGCCGACCGCTCCGCCGGACGGCACCCCGAGCACCGGGCCGACCGGCGACCCGTCGTCCACCACTGCGGTCCCCGTGCCCGCACCCGTCGCGGTGATGACCATCGGCGACTCGGGCATGTACGACGCGACCCCGGCGCTGCGGGCGACGTTCTTCGCTGTCGGGACCTCCTCCAGCGTGGAGGCGGCGTTCCCGGGTATCGGTCTCACGAACGAGGTCGGCGACTGGCGGTCCGACTGGCAGCAGAGGGTCGAGGAGAACACGCCGGAGCTCTCCATCGTGATGCTCGGCGGGTTCGACCTCGAGTACCTCGAGGCGAACGGTCCCGAGGCCTACGGCGCCATCGCCGACGAGCTCATGGCCATCCTCACCTCCCGGGGCGGGCGTGTGGCGTGGCTCTCGGTGCTGCCCTGCGGCGACTCGCCCGACGAGGAGCTGAACGCCGTGTTCGCCGACGTCGCGGCCCGGTTCCCCGGGCAGGCGGCCTACATCGACACGGCGGAGGTCTTCCCCGGGTGCCCCATCGAGGAGGCCGTGGACGGCGTGGGCATCGTCCCGATCCGCAAGCCGGACCGCTGGCACCTCTGCCCCCTCGGCGCCGAGCGGTTCGCCCAGTTCGTCCACGCCGAGGTGGCGGCGCTCGGTTGGGCGCCCCCACCGGTCATCGGGTGGGAGACCGGGGACTGGCGCCTCGACGCTCGGTACGACGACCCGCCCGGCGGGTGCGAGGTCCGCTGACCGGGCCGCCCGGGCCACCCGTCGCCGCGTTGCTCAGCCGGTGACGGTCTCGTCGTCCCGGCGCTCGATCTCGTGGCGGAGGAGGGCGACCTCTTCGGCGAGCGTCCGGACCCGGTTCTCCATCCGGGAGAGCTCGTAGCTGAAGTGCATGGACAGCAGCAGCAGGAAGGCCACGCCCAGCATCAGGTAGAGCGCCGGCGGGTACCAGATGCCCACCGCCTCCGCGATGCGGTCCATGGCGCCGGGCACTGCGGCGAGCACCGCCATGCCCATGCCGAGCGACAGCCACAGGAGGCTGTACTTCGCCTTCAGCTGCCGTTGGCGGACCAGCCGGACGATCACGGCGATCGCCACGATCGTCAGCAGGGCGAGGACGAGGTGGGCCTTACCGCTCATGGGACGGCTCCCGGGGTCATGCGGCGGGACGGGCCGAGCGTCGCGGTGAGGCGACGAGCACGACCAGGAGCCGCAGGTAGTGGTACACGAGACGGAAGCGCCGGTTGCTCGGCTGGCCGGCAGCGCGCTCGCGCATCCGGACCGGCACCTCGCGGACGTCGCAGCCGTCGCGCAGGGCGATGACGAGGGCCTCCACCGACTCCATGTACTCCGCCGGGTACTCGGCGGCGAAGAGCTCGAGCACCCGCCGGTCGAAGGCACGGAAGCCCGAGGAGGTGTCGGTGAAGCGCCGGCCGGAGAGGCGCTTGAGCCCCCAGCGCAGGAACCCCATCGCGAGCCCGCGGCTGCGGCCGACGCGGTAGTCGCCCTCGCCGGCGAACCGGCTGCCGATGGCCATGTCCGCCCCGGCATCGAGCTCCGCGAGCAGCAACGGGACCTGACCCGCCTCGTGCTGCCCGTCGGCGTCGAACTGGAACCCGCGGTCGTAGCCCTGCTCGACGGCGTAGCGGAAGCCCATGCGGAGGGCGCCGCCGATGCCCAGGTTGAACGGGAGCCGCAGCACGGTGACCCCGGGCCGCCGGGCGACCTCGGCGGTGCGGTCCCTGCTGCCGTCGTCGATCACGACGATGTCGAACGTGGGGTGTGCGGCCTGCAGCTCGTCGAGCACGGCGGGCAGCGCGAGCTCCTCGTTGTAGGCGGGGATGATCGCCAGGGTGCGCACCTGCGCCACGCTACCGATCGCGGCGCGTCCAGGCGGCGACCGGCGCCGGCCGGTGGGGCAGGCCCCGTCCCCGGAGCCCGACCTAGTAGGCGTCGAAGTCCAGGAACTCGAACGTGGCGAAGCGCAGGGCGGCGGCGTCGAAGCGCGGGGTGAACGCGTAGGTCACGAGCTCGAGCGGCGACGGCATCCGCTCGCGGGGCAGCGGCACGCCGCGGAGCCGGAGGTGGGCGTTGGCGCCCCAGTGCACGACGAACGGGGTGCGGTGGTGCCGGGCCAGGGCCCCGGCGACGACGCTCGCCGGCACCGGCGCGGCGAGCGGGCGGCGGGGGAGCACCTTGAGCAGCACGGCGAAGGGCACGCCCTTGATGACCGTGCGGGTGCTCACCGCGACGAGGTCGTCGCCCGCGTGGAGGACGTAGCGAGCACGGGGCTTGGCGAGGCGCCACCGGAGCAGCTCCGGAGTCCACGGCGGTGCCCAGCCGTCGGCGGGCAGCACCGGGTGCGCCGGCAGGAGGTCATCGAGGAGGCTCGAGGCGAGCAGAGCCGCATCGACCGGGTGCGTCCGTGGGAGCGCACGGGACGGCCGCGGCGGCAGGAGGCGGACCGGCAACGGGGGGAGCGACGCCCAGCCGAGGGTCTGCACCATGCGGGGGGCGGACTGGGCGTTGGCGACACCGAGGATGCCGTCGAGACCGTCCGCCGTGCCGCGTGCGTAGGCGTCCTCGACCGTGCGCCGGAAGGTGCCGGCGCCCCGGGCCTCGGGGCGGACCGCGAGGTCGACGCCGAGGCCAAGGACCAGCTCCTCGGTGCCGCGACGGAACCGCAGGGGCACCAGCGCGTAGTTGCCGAGCCGGCGCGCACCGGTGTCGTCCTCCACACGGCCGACCGACGCCACCCCTGCCGGGTTGCGGTCGTAGTACCAGGTGAGGTGGTCCGGGCCGATGGGCGGGTCGAAGCCGAAGACCTCGTTCAGGAGGTCGGCCGTGGCCGGGTGACGTTCGGGTTCGGGGGTGCCGCTCACGGGTCCTCCGGTTCGGGGCGGCTGCGTCCGCGCCGGGCAGCGGGCGGGCCGACGACGACGGCCACCGCCCCGACCACGAGCAGCAGGGCGCCGAGGCCGAGCCGGAACTGCCCGCGGCTGCGGCAGAAGCCC
>JBEIGA010000194.1:0-7816 GCA_040382135.1 Acidimicrobiales bacterium | reverse complement strand
GGCTTCACCCCCCACACCCACCCCGACGGCACCACCCACTGGACCCGCCCCGACGGCACCCCACTCGAATGACACCGCGCGCGCGGGGACCAGGTGGTGGCGGGCATCAGTCGTGGACGATCCGGACGAGCGCGCCCGCCGCGGCGAGTCGGGCGCGCGGCGTCGCTCAGAGGATGCCGAGCATCTCCTGGTAGGTGGGGAGGGGCCAGAGGTCGTCGGCGACCACAGCCTCGAGCGCGTCGGCGGCGGCACGCACCGCACCCATGGCCGGCAGCAGCACGTCGCACGCAAGGCGGGCCTCGCCCAGCGTGTCGGTGTCCTCGTGGTGGGCGAGCGCGGAGGCCAGTCCGGAGATCGCCGTCGACAGCTCACCGACCAGGCCGGTGACCGTGTCGAGCAGCGAGGTGTCCGCCGAGAGGCCCGCGGTGCGCAGGTTCACCGCCACGCCGGCCAGCTCGCCCTGGTAACGCAGGGCGGCCGGCAGCACCTGGGTCCGGGCGATCTCGAGCACGGCCCGGGCCTCGACCTGCACGGCGAGGTGGTACTGCTCGAGGTACACCTCGTAGCGGCTGGCCAGCTCCCGCTCGTTGAGCACACCGAAGCGGCCCATGAGGTCGCGGACCTCCGGTGAGTCGAGCTCGGGCAGGGCGTCCACCGACGTGCGCAGGTTCTTGAGCCCGCGGGCCGCGGCCTCGACCTGCCAGTCCTCGGAGTAGCCGTCACCGTTGAACACCACGTTCCCGTGCTCGGCGATGATGTCCTGCAGCACCTGCTGCACAGCGGCGTTGAACTCCGTGCCCCCGGCCACGAGGCCCTCGAGCTTGTCGGCGATGAACTCGAGCGAGTCGGCGATGATCGTGTTGATCGCCACCATCGGCCCGGCCACCGACTGCGAGGAGCCGACCGCACGGAACTCGAAGCGGTTGCCGGTGAACGCGAACGGGCTCGTGCGGTTGCGGTCGCCGGGATCCGACGGCAGGTGCGGCAGCGTGTCGACGCCGATCGTCAACGTGCCCTTGGACTTCGACGCCGTGGCGCCGCCCTTGGCCACCTGGTCGAAGACGTCGGCGAGCTGCTCGCCGAGGAAGATCGACATGATCGCCGGCGGGGCCTCGTTGGCACCGAGCCGGTGGTCGTTGCTCGCGCTCGCCACCACCGAGCGCAGCAGGCCGCCGTGCAGGTGCACGCCACGGATGATGGCGGCGCAGAACACGAGGAACTGCGCGTTCTCGTGCGGGGTGTCGCCCGGGTTCAGCAGGTTCCCCTGCTTGTTGTTGCCGATCGAGAAGTTCACGTGCTTGCCCGAGCCGTTGACGCCGCGGAACGGCTTCTCGTGCAGCAGGCACTGCATGCCGTACCGGCCGGCCACCCGCTTGAGCGTCACCATCAGCAGCTGCTGGTGGTCGGTGGCCACGTTCGCCCGCTCGAACACCGGGGCGATCTCGAACTGGCCGGGGGCGACCTCGTTGTGCCGGGTCTTGGCCGGGATGCCGAGCTTGAACAGCTCCCGCTCCACCTCGAACATGAACGCCAGCACCCGCTCGGGGATGGCGCCGAAGTAGTGGTCGTCGAACTCCTGGCCCTTGGGGGCCGAGGCGCCGAACAGGGTCCGGCCCGAGGCCATCAGGTCCGGCCGGGCGAAGAAGAAGTGCCGGTCGATCAGGAAGTACTCCTGCTCGGCGCCGACGAAGGACACCACGGTGTCGATGTCCTCGTGGCCGAACAGCCGCAGGACCCGCTGCGCCTGCACGTTCATCGCCTGCTGCGAACGGAGCAGCGGCGTCTTCTTGTCGAGCGCCTCACCGGTGAACGAGATGAAGACCGTGGGGATGCACAGCGTGCTGCCGTTCGGGTTCTCGATGATGTAGGCGTCGCTGGTGACGTCCCAGGCCGTGTAGCCGCGGGCCTCGAAGGTCTGGCGCAGGCCGCCGTTCGGGAAGCTCGACGCGTCGGGCTCGCCCTGGACGAGCGCCTTGCCCGAGAACTCGGCGATCGTGCCGCCGGTGCCGTCGGGCTCGAAGAAGCTGTCGTGCTTCTCGGCGGTGAGGCCGGTGAGCGGGTAGAAGACGTGGGCGTAGTGGGTGGCGCCCTTCTCGAGCGCCCAGTCCTTCATGGCCGAGGCCACGATGTCGGCGATCGACGGGTCGAGCTGCTGCCCGTGCTCCACGGTGGACGTCAGCGACCGGAAGACCGGCTTCGGCAGGCGCTGCTTCATCACCGACCGGGAGAAGACGTTGGTGCCGTAGATCTCCGCCGGCGCGGACGCGCCGAGACGCTCCTTCGGGAGGGTGTACGCCGATGCCGCGACGATCGCCTGACGCCTGACCGTGGTGCCACTCATGCCTGCGCTCCGTGTCGGTGGGATTGCCCAGACGGTACGGGCACCGGCCGCCGGATGACGTCTCGGGAGTGTGAACGCTCCATGACGCCGCGCAGGCGCGGCTACGCCTCCAGGCCCGCCTGCGGGAAGGGCGGCGAGAAGGCGTGCTCGTAGAGGCCGTAGCCGACGTGGCCGTCGTACTCGAAGCGGCCGCTCTGGTCGACCGGGCCGGCCCACTTCTCCTCGCCGAGGTCGTCGACGTGGCGGACGATGCCCTGCACCACGGTGTCGGGGCCCTGGTACATGCCGTGGCGCCAGTCGGGCTCCGCGCCGTAGCCCGAGCCGACCGCCAGGTAGTTGGCGAGCAGGCCCGTGCAGTGGAGGTCGAAGCCGGCGTCGAGGAACTCGATGCGGGAGGTCTCGAGCAGCCGGGTGCCGGGCACGAGGCGGTGGTGGTGCTGGGTGCGGCCGAGCTCCTCGATGCGGCCGTCGAGCCAGACCCGCTCGGCCTGTTCGAGGCTGCGTCGGCCGTCGCCGGACTCCGAGCAGATGTAGAAGATCGCGTGGTCCTCGAAGCGCATGGGGAAGTAGCTCCACATGTTCCCGCCGCGGCGGGCCTGGGCGAGGATGCCGGGGTGCTCCGTCTCCCCCACCGGCCGCACGCCCCAGGAACGGTCGCGGGACCCCCCGGGGGTGGTGGCGTCGACCGCGAGCCGCCGCCCCGCCACCTCGAGCTCACCGGTCCAGGAACCCATCTGCGCGAGCCGCTGGGTGTCGAACATGACCCGGTTGCCCATGCGGATGAACTGGTTGGGCTCGGGGATGGCCGGGCCGAACCCCTCCCAGGTGATGTCCATGGCGACCGTGTGGTCGTTGGGCTCCACCACGAACCGCAGGCGGCGCAACGGCTCGAGCACCTCGACGCGCAGCGGGCCGATCCGCATGTCGGCCCGGTCGCCGAGGGGCCGGGACGCCCGCACGATGTGCTGCTCGTCGCCGACGCGGACGGTCACGAACGCGTCGGTGGTGCCGAGGTTCGGGTACTGCCCGAGCCCGAAGACCGCCATGAACGCGCCGCCCGTGTCGAAGGCGTTGAAGTAGTAGCGGTCGTAGAAGTTCCGGTCGCTGGTGGCCGGTTGCGCGATCCAGTTCGCGGACTGGTGGACCGGGTAGTCGTCCCAGGACGAGACCGTCATGTCGTTCCCCCTCTTCGGTCACCAGATCATGGCAGGCTCGGGTGATGGCAGCGGCGGAGGACGGCTGGTAGGAACGGCCGCATGACCGCGCACGACCCCCGCAGCCGGATCTTCGTCGACGCCTCCGCCTACGCGGACCCTGACGCCTGGCACGCCACGGCGACAGCGCTCCGGGCCGAGGGACCGCTGCACCGCGTGGCGCTCGACGGCCGCGACCCGTTCTGGGCGGTGCTCGGCCAGCCCGAGGTCATGGAGGTCGAGAAGCACTCCGACGTGTTCACCAACGAGCCGCTGTCCACCCTCGCCCCCCACCGCCCCGGCATCGACGAGCCGCGGGAACCGGCGCTCGTGAAGACGCTCATCAACATGGACGGCGAGGAGCACAAGAAGCACCGCGCCCTGGTGAACGACTGGTTCAAGCCCGGAGAGATCCGCAAGCTCACCGAGAAGGTCGAGGAGCAGGCCCGTCGCTCCGTCGACGAGATGGCCGCCAAGGGCGGGGCGTGCGACTTCGCCGTCGACGTCGCCATGAACTACCCGCTGCGGGTGATCCTCGACATCCTCGGCCTCCCCGAGGCCGAGTTCCCCCGCATGCTCCGGCTCACCCAGGAGCTGTTCGGCGCCGAGGACCCGGACTTCCAGCGGGAGGACGCCGCGAGGGCCCAGGAGCAGCAGATGGCGGTGATCATGGACGTCATCGGGCTGTTCACCGGCCTCAACGCCGAGCGCCGGGCCGGGCACGACACCGACCTCGCCACCGTGATCGCCAACGGCCACATCGACGGCAGGCCGCTCGAGGACATGGACACCTACGGCTACTACCTGATCGTCGCCACGGCCGGGCACGACACCACGTCCAACGCGATCGCCGGCGGCATGCAGGCGCTGCTGGAGCACCCCGACCAGCTCCGCATGCTGCAGGACGACCCGTCCCTGATCGACAACGCCGCCGACGAGATCGTGCGGTGGGTCAGCCCGGTCAAGCACTTCATGCGCTCGGCGCAGCAGGACCACACCCTCGCCTCCGGGCACGCCGTCGCCCGCGGCGACTGGCTGCTGCTGTCGTACGCATCCGCGAACCGGGACGAGCGGGTCTTCGCCGACCCGTTCCGCTTCGACATCACCCGCTCCGACGCCGACAAGCACCTCGGCTTCGGGTTCGGCCGCCACTACTGCCTGGGCGCCCACCTCGCCCGGCTCGAGATCCGGGCGATCCTGCGCGAGCTCGTGGCGCGCCTCGACCACATCGAGCTCGCCGGCCGGGCCGAGCACACCGCCTCGGTGCTCGTGAGCGGCCCGAAGCGCCTGCCGGTCACCTACTCGATGCGGGGCTGAGTCGCTGCGAGGCTGAGCAGGGCGAGCCAGCGGTCCGCGGCCTCCAGGAACCCGAGGGTGTTCCCGGAGTGCACGTTGTGGCCGCAGCGGTCCACGGTGACCAGCTCCCCGTGCGGGAGTGCGGCCACGAACCGCTCGGCGGCATCGGGCGTGAGGATGTTCGACTCGGCGCCCCGGAGCACGAGGAGCGGCTCGGCGATCCGGCCCATGTCGGCGAGCGTGAGCTCGAGGTGCCCGGTGGGCAGCCGTCGGTGGTCGACCTTGCTCACGTACTTGCCGTCCGCGCGGCGGAGCATGTTGTACTTCACCGTGCGCTCGATGTGCGCCCTGCTGCGGTAGGGGTCGTAGCGGACGACGGCGTCGAGGAACTCGTCGAGGTCGTCGAACTCCACGTTGTGCACGACGAAGTCGCGGATGACCTTCGTGCCCTCCTCGTTGAGCTCCGGGCCCACGTCGACGATGACGAACGCCCGGGCGATCCCCGGGTGCTCGAGGGCGAGGTGCAGCGCCACCCGGCCGCCCATCGAGTGGCCGAACACGATCGGGTCGTGCAATCCCTGGTCCGCTACGAAGGCGGCGGCGTCCGCGGTCATGGCCTCGAGCGAGTAGTCGAGCTCGCGGCTCCATTCCGAGTCGCCGTGGCCGCGTTGGTCGAGGGCGAACACGTGGAAGCGCTCGGCGAGGTGGAGGCTCACGAGGTCCCAGGAGTGGGCCGACTGGTTCCCGCCGTGCAGGAGCACGATCTGGGGCGCGCCCGGCTCGCCCCACTCGAGGAAGTGGAACCGCTGGCCCCGGACCACGGTGTGGCGGGAGCGGTAGCGGACAGACGGGGCATGGGGGATGCCGAGGTCGGCGGCGCTCTCGAGCAGGCTGGCGAACTCGGGCGACGCGGTCATGTCCCGGCCGTCGAGCGTCTCGGCGAAGTCGTTCAGGTACATCGTCGTCAGGGTGCAGGGTCGGTCAGAGCGTCCGCGCGAGCTCGACGAGCTGGTCGAGGGCGGCGCCCCAACCGTCGACGAAGCCCATCTCGGCGTGCTGGTCGCGCTCGGCCTGCGTGAGGTGCATGGCGATCGCCCGGTAGCGGGTGCCGCCCGACGCCGTGGGCGTGAGCTCGATGATCGCGGTGAACGGCATCGGGCCCTCCTGGGGGCGGAACCCCGGGCCGAGCGCGCTGGTCCACACCAGACGCTCGTCGGGCACCACGTCGAGGATGCAGCCTGCGCCGTCGGACTCCTCGCCCTCCGGCGAGCGCATCACCGTGCGGAAGATCCCGCCCGGGCGCAGGTCGACCTCGGCGTGGGCGGTCTCGTAGGGCTTCGGCGTGAACCACTGCACGATGAGCTCGGGCTCGGTCCACCCACGGAAGAGCAGGTGCGGGGCGATGTCGACCTCGCGCACCAGCTCGATGTCGTGCATGGGGTCGAGGACGTAGGGCGCCATCACCCGAGGATCGGCCCCGAACGGCCGTGCCGTCAACCCAGGGGCACCACGAGGTAACCGCCAGGTGAACCTTCGCCGCTCGTCCCCTCCGGCGAGACGAAGGTCCCTGTCCGGCCGGCGCCACGCGCACCGACGATCGCACCGAACCCACCTGGAGGTGCACATGGGGCCCGAACGGACCGCCGAGGAACGAGCGGAGGAGAAGGAGCGACACGCGATGGCTCTGCGAGGGATCGTGGCACGGCTCGATGGTGAGCTGGGCCACCACTTCACCCGGGACACCATCGAGCACTACGTGGACGACTCCTACGACCGTCTGTCGGCGAGTTCCCGCGTGCTGACCCACATCCCGGCCTTCGTCGAGCGGTTCGCCCGCCAGCGACTGCGGGCGCTCGCTCGGAGCAGCGGGATCATCGAGGGCCACCCGGTCCACGTACTGTTCGTGTGCGATCGCAACGACGGTGCATCGCAGATGGCAGCCGCACTGTTCCAGGCAGCGGTCGGCGACCGCGGCATCGCCCACTCCGGAGGTGCCCGGCCCGCCGCAGCCCTGCTCGACGATGCCGTGTACGCGTTGCAGGAGGTGGGGCTCGACCTCGTGGGCGAGTTCCCCAAGCCGGTCACCCCGGAGATCGAGGCCGCCGCCGACGTCGTCGTCACCATCGGCGACCACGACGACGTGCCCGTCGTGGAGGGCCGACGCTACGTCGCATGGCGGATGCCCCCGGTCGATCCGTCGGTTCCGCTCGCCTACCGGCACCTGCGCGAGGACCTGCACGAGCGGGTCGCATCGCTCGTGGCCGAGGTCGTCCCGCCGAGGACCGTGCGGGCCTTCGACCGGGAGCTCGCCGCGCTCGAGACGGAGCTGACGGCCATGGGCGACACCGTGATCGCCATGCTCGAGACCCTCGCCGGCGCGCACGACGACGCTCCCGCGGTCGCCCTGGAGGCCGTGGTCGCGAGCGACGACACCGTCGACGGGGCGTACCTGCGGATCGAGCAGGCGACGATCGACCTGATCGCCCGCCGCCAGCCGGTCGCCGGCGACCTCCGACGCATCGTGTCGGTACTCGGCGCCGCCCTGCACCTCGAGCGCATCGCCGACGGCGCCGTCGAGGTGGCGACCCTGCTCGGCGAGGTCCTCGAACTGCCCGAGGGCATGGACGACCGACGCCGGCAGATGGCCGCACTCGTCGTGGACCTGACCACCACGGCGCTGCAGAGCCTCACCGACCGCGATCCGGAGGCGGCCCGGTCCGTCGCTGCGATCGACCGGTCGCTCGACGCGCTGCAGGCGGAGACCCTCGAGGCCCTCCTCGTCGCCGACGTCAGGGCCACCGGTCTGCGGGGCGTCCTGCTGGCCGACCGGATCGCCCGCACGCTCGAGCGGGCCGGCGACCACGCCGTCGACATCGCCGAGGACGCCCACTTCCTCGCGACCGGCGAGTGGCAGGAGTTCCGGGCCTGACGCGACGAGGGGCCGGGCCCCACCGGCCCGGCCCCCCGACGCTGGTCGGCGTCGCCG
>JBEIGA010000193.1:0-7827 GCA_040382135.1 Acidimicrobiales bacterium | reverse complement strand
TGCTGCGTGCCGACGGCCGCGCCGTCACGACGTAGTGCTCGCTGGCGAAGAAGCCGCCTACGCCGCCGCGGCGGACCCTGCGGGCGTCGAGGATCTCGGCGTCCTCGCCGAGCTCGTTGATGGCGCCGAGGACCGCGGTCTCGAGCGTCTTACCACTGAACCGCTGCGTCTGCCTGTTCAAGGGTGATCACCTCAATGGGCTCGATGGTGAAGCTCGGGTCGAGCTCGCCATAGGAGAGGACGGGGACGGGGACGGGGGACGCCGTCACGAGACGGCGCACGACGGGCCGCAGCTGGCCGCTGCAGACCACGATCGGACGGTGACCGCGCTCCTGGGCGCGGGAGACGGTGCGACCCAACGCGTCGAGCAGCTGCTCGGTGTGGCGCGGGTCCATGTCGAGGTAGGTGCCGCCCTCGCCGACCCGGCGGGACTCGATCAGCTGGTGCTCGAGGAGCGGGTCGAACGTGATCGTCGGCAGGCGGCCGTCCACCTGCACCTGGGCGCAGATGGCCGCGCCGAGCGCCATGCGGGCGGCCTCGAGCAGGGCCTCGGGGTCCCGGGTCTCGCGGGCGCGGGCGGTGACCGCCTCGACGATCCGCACCAGGTCGCGGACGGGGACGCCCTCGGTGAGGAGGCCGCGCAGCACGTTCTGCAGCTCGGCGAGGCTGATGCCGGCGTCGCCGACCTCCTGCGCCACCGCCGGGGCCCGCTGCTCGAGGCCTTTCACCAGGTCCTGGACGTCCTGGCGGGTGATGAGGGTGGCGGCGTTGCGGCGGATGAGCTCGGAGAGGTGGGTGACCAGCACCGACGCCCGGTCCACCACGGTGGCGCCCTGGACCTCGTAGTGGTTGCCGAGCTCCTCCGGCACCCACACAGCGGGCAGACCGAAGACCGGGTCGGTCGTCGGTCGTCCGGGCAGGCGGCCGGGGTCGATGTCGGTGGCGAGCACCATCACGTGCCCGCGCGGCGCCTCGCCCCGACCCGTCTCCACGCCGTGCAGGCGGATCACGTAGGTCGACGGCGGGAGCGTCAGGTTGTCGCGGGTCCGGACCAGGGGCACCACGAAGCCGAGGTCGGCGGCGATCTGCCGACGCAGCGCCCGGACCCGGTCGAGCAGGGTGCCACCGGCAGCGGGGTCGACGAGGTCGAAGAGGTCCGACGCGAGCTCGAGCTCGAGCGGTTCGATGCGGAGGTCGGCGATGAGGTCGTCCTCGTCGCTCGCCGGGGTGGGAGCGGGGGTCTCGGGCTCCGAGGCCGAGGCCGTGGCCGCCGTCGCCCCGGCGGGCAGGCGGTACCCGGCGGCGCCGAGGACGGCGGCGAGGAGGAAGAAGGGCAGCTTCGGGAGGCCGGGCATGATGCCGAGGAAGGCCGTGGCAGCTGCCGAGATGAGCAGCACCCGGCGGTTCGACAGGAGCTGACCCCACACGTCGGCGCCGAGACCGCCGTCCTCGTCGGTGGAGGCCCGGGTCACGATCACACCGGCGGCGACCGAGATCAGCAGGGCGGGGATCTGGCTGACGAGGCCGTCGCCCACGGAGAGCAGGGCGAAGGTCTCGACGCTCTCGCCGACCGACAGCCCGAGCTGGAACACGCCGATCGCCATGCCGCCGAAGAGGTTGATCAGCGTGATGATGACGCCGGCGATCGCGTCGCCCTTGACGAACTTCGACGCACCGTCCATCGAGCCGTAGAAGTCGGCCTCCCGGGCGATGTGGAGGCGGCGGCTGCGGGCCTGCTCGTCGGTGATCAAGCCCGCGTTGAGGTCGGCGTCGATGGCCATCTGCTTGCCGGGCATGGCGTCGAGGGTGAACCGGGCGCCGACCTCGGCCACGCGGCCCGCACCGTTGGTGACCACGGCGAAGTTGATGACGATCAGGATCAGGAAGATCACGAGGCCGATGATCAGGTTGCCGCCCACGACGAAGGACCCGAAGGCCTCGATCACGTGGCCGCCGTCGCCGGTGGAGAGGATCTGCCGGGTCGTCGAGACGTTCAGCGCCAGGCGGAACAACGTCGTGACGAGCAGGACCGCCGGGAACACCGAGAACTCGAGCGGCTCCTTCACCAGCATGGCGGTGAGGAGGATCACGATGGCGATGGTGATGCTCGCGGCGAGCAGGGTGTCGAGCAGGATCACCGGGAGCGGGATCACCATCACGACGACGATCGCGACGATGCCGAGCGGGATCGCGATCTGGGGGAGGTAGGGGCGGCTGGTCATGCGGCGGCCCTCCGGCCACGGGTGCGGTACACGAGGGCGAGGACCTCGGCGACGGCCCGGTAGAGCTCGACGGGGATCTGGCGACCGATCTCGACGGAGGCGTGCAGCGCCCGGGCGAGGGGGACGTTCCGGCGGATCGGCACGCCGTGCTTCTCCGCCTCCTCACGGATGCGCTGGGCGACGAAGCCGGCGCCCTTGGCGACCACGACGGGCGCGGCGTCGCCGTCGGTGTACCGCAGGGCCACGGCGATGTGCGTGGGGTTGGTGACCACGACGTCGGCGCGGGCCACCTCGGCCATCATGCGCAGGCGGCTCATACGGGTCATCCGGCGGCGCATCTCGCCCTTGATGATCGGGTCACCCTCGGACTGCCGGTTCTCCTCCTTGAGCTCCTGCTTGCTCATGCGGAGGTTCTTGTCGAAGCGGCGGCGGGCGACGACGGCGTCCACGATGCCGACGAGGGCGGCGAGGAGGGCGAGCCGTCCGATCAGCCGGGCGGTCTCGGCGCCGATCACGGAGATGACGGCGCCGATGGGCCGGGGGCCGGCGACGAACGCCGCAGACGCCGCCTCCCAGCCGAGCAACACCACGATGGCCACCGCGCCGAGCTTGAGCGAGGTGCGGGTCAGCTCCCAGAGGGACTGCTTGGAGAAGAGGCGCTTGATGCCCGACGCCGGGTTCAGCGTCTTCCACTGCGGCTTCAGTCGGGCGAGGTTCGGGCGGTCACCCACGACCGCTGCCTGGGCGGCGGCGCTGGCGATGACCACGAGCAGCAGCACCGGAGCGAACGCCACGCCCGATGCCACGAGCCCGGCGCCGAGCGTGTCGAGCGCCGACTCCACGTCGGCGGCGCTGGCCAGAGCCAGGGAGCGGTTCCAGGTGTCCATGAGGACGATGGTCAGCCGCTCGATGACGAGGGGCAGCATGACGACGAACACGCCCATGCTCACCGCCTGCGGGAGCTCGACCGAGCGCGCCGACTCGCCCTTCTTGCGCGCCTCGCGGCGTCGCCGGGGTGTCGCCTTCTCGGTCTTGTCGTCGCGATTGGCCACGCCGCTCGTCGTCCTGTGGGTCCGGGACGGTCATCCGTCGCATCCACCTGTCGGCACCGGACCCCGGGACATGAGTCGAACGGCCCACCGGACGGCCGGAGATTTTCCGAAGGAAACGGTCGAGATCCGTCGTCGCCGTGCCGATCACTGATCCATGGCGGATGGACCCTTCGACGACACGGGCGCAGAAGTTCGCGCCCCTCGGACCGACCGATGACGACCTCACCCCTGCTCGACGAACTGCCGCTCGGCCACAACCTGCCGAGCCTCCCCGTCGTCGCGCTCGAGGTGCTACGCGTCTCGCAGGACGACGACGCAACCGTCGAGGACCTGACCGGGGTCCTGGGGAAGGACCCGGCGCTGTCGGCCAAGGTCCTCCAGATGGCGAACTCGCCGCTGTTCAGCCGGGGGGGCGGGTCGATCACGTCCCTCCAGCGGGCGTCCTCGCTCCTCGGCTTCCGCGCCGTCAAGGTGATCGCGCTCGGGTTCTCGCTCGCGAGCGAGCTGCCGATGCGCGGCGAGGAGGCCGGCTTCGACCTCTCCCGGTACTGGCACCGGAGCCTCGTGAACGCGGTGGTCGCTCGTTCGGTGGCCCAGGTGTCCGGGTCGCGCCAGGCGGAGGAGGCGTTCCTCGCCGGCCTGCTCGCCGACATCGGGAAGCTCGTCCTGGCGCAGGCTGCGCCGGCCGCCTACGAGAGCGTGGTTCTGGCCACGGGCGGATGGCCCGACGCCGACCTCGAACGTGAGGCGCTGGGCTACGACTCCATCGATGTCGCCTGCGCCCTGCTCGAGCACTGGTGCGTCCCGCCGGTGTTCGCCGTCGCCATCCGCCACGGCGCCCGCACTGGCGAGGCCCCTGCCGACGCGTCCCGGGAGGCGGCCGAGCTGGCCCGTGTGCTCGGTCTGAGCCTCCGCGCGGCCGCCGTCGTGTTCGACGACGACAAGGTCTCCGCGATGGCCGCCTTCAGCGAGGAGGCCGCCCGCGTCTTCGGCTTCGAGGAGGAGGACGTCCGCGCCCTCATGGACAAGGTCGACGCCGGCGTCGCCGAGACTGCGGCGATCTTCGACGTCCACCTGCCGGTCGGCGTCTCCTACCAGTCGATCGTCGACGCGGCCCGCATGCAGATGGTGACGCTCGGTCTCGGCGCGGCTGCGGACCTCCGCGAGGAGCAGGCCCGGGCCGACGAGCTCGAGAGCCGGGTGTGCACCGACGGGCTCACGCTGATCAAGAACCGCGGGGCCTTCGACGGTCACCTCGCACAGCACGTCGCCGCCCGCATCCGCGAGGTCGCCGAGCGGTGCCTGGGTCTGATCATGATCGACATCGACCACTTCAAGAACGTGAACGACGAGTACGGGCACGCCGTCGGCGACGTCGTGCTCCGAGCCGTCGCACAGCTGTTGGACCGGATCACGCGGACGAACGAGTACGTCGCCCGCTTCGGCGGCGAGGAGTTCGCGCTGATCACCCCTTCGGTCGAGGCAGGCGAGCTGCGGCAGACGTGCGAGCGGCTGCGCCTCGCCGTGGAGCAGAGCCCGGTGCTGCTGCCCGAAGGGCGCAGCATCCGCGTGACCGCGAGCTTCGGTGCCGCCTGCGTCCGGACGATGACGTCGCCGCACGACGCGATCCGCCTGATCGAGAAGGCCGACCGGCAGCTCTACCTCGCCAAGCGGAACGGCCGGAATCGGACCGAGGTGGACCTCCGCGACGAGTTCTGACATCGGTAGTCTCCCGGCGCGTGGGCCGGCGCCCGCGTCTGGAGGAGAGCCATGCGACTCGATCGACCCGTCCGGCGGGCCCTGCCCGCAGCGCTGCTGACGCTCGCCCTGTTCGCCGCGGGCTGCGGTGACGACGACGTCGCCGGGGAGGACGGCGCCGCGGCGTCGACCACGACGGTCGACTCGGCCGTCACGACCACGAGCCCCGCGGAGACCACCACCACCGCTGCGCCCGAGCCGGTGTCCTACACCGAACCGGGGCCGTACGCGGTCGGCGTTCGCACCCTCTCCCTCGGCGACCGGGACATGGAGGTCTGGTACCCGGTCGACCCGGCGGCGGTGGAGGGCGAGCCGACGGAGATCTTCGACACCCTCTCGGTGTTCCCCGAGTCGCTGCGGCCGTTGATCCCGGCCGAGTTGAGCGGCGAGGTCGACACCGGCGCCCACCGCGACGCCCCGCCGTCCACGGAGGTCGGTCCTGCCGGGGTCGTCGTCTACAGCCACGGGTTCGGCGGCTACCGGCAGGTGGCCACCAACTACACCGTCCACCTGGCCTCCTACGGCTACGTCGTCGTGTCGGTCGACCACCTCGAGCGGGGCATCGCCGCGCAGGCGACCGGCAACCTCGGCGGCGCGCCGAACCAGGACGTCACCGACGTCGAGAACGCCCTCGCCGCCCTCGCCGCCGACGCCGACCTCGGACCGGTGGCCGACCTCGACCGGGTGGTGATCACCGGCCACTCCGCCGGCGCCGGCACGTCGGCCCGGGCCGCGAACCTCGACGCCATCGACGGCTTCGTCTCGATCTCGGGCGGTCCGCCCGTCTCCGCAGTGACCGGCGAGACGGGCGTGCGGTTCGTGACCACCGAGGGGGTCCCGAACGGGACGTACTCCCTGGAGATCACGGCGGTCACCGACGCCGACGTCACCGTGCTCGCCGACGGCACCGAGACCACGGTGCCGCAGACGGCGGCCATCGTGCCGCTCGCCGGCGGCACCGCCACCCTCGTGTCCGCCGACGGCACCCCCTTCGCTCCGGGCACGATCGAGGTCACCGTGGCGTTCGCCGACAAGCCGGCCCTCGTCCTGATCGCCGAGAAGGACCTCGTCGTCCTCCCGGATCGCAGCCGCTCGCTCTACCGGGAGCTCGCGAACGACAAGTGGCTGGTCGACATCGCGGATGCCGGGCACAACAGCTTCACCGACTCCTGCGCGGGGATCCTCGCGCAGGGCGGTCTCCAGAGCCTGGTGCCCCTGATCGGCGAGGCCCAGGTGGCCCGCGCCGAGGACGGGTGCACCGCCGCGTACGCCGACCCGGTCGCCGTGCAGCAGCTGACGGCCCACTACACGGTGGCGTTCGTGGTGCACGTCCTCGACGGCGGCGACACGGCGTCGCTCGGCCCCGAGGCCGTGGACTTCGTGCCGGGGCTCACCCTCGCCGACCACCAGGCGGGGTGACGCCCGGGCGGTGCCCGCCGCGAAGCTGACGGATCGTCAGGAACTCGGGCAGAATGTCCAGCCATGAGTGACACCCCTGCACTGCTGTCCGGCCTCCGCGTCATCGAGAGCTCGCTGCTCGGTCCCGGTTTCGTGGCCACGTTCCTCGCCGACATGGGCGCCGACGTCATCAAGGTGGAGCCGCCGTCGGGCGACTACGTCCGCCAGATGACCTGGCCGATCATCGAGGGCACGAGCCTCCTGCACCTGCACTGCCACCGCGGCAAGCGCAGCATCACCCTCGACCTCCGCCAGGAGGAGGGGCGTCAGATCTACCTCGACCTCGTGAAGGACGCGGACGTCGTCGTCGAGGCCATGCGGCCCGGCGCCATGGCCAAGCGCGGCCTCGGTTTCGAAGACCTGAAGAAGGTCAACCCGAAGATCGTCTTCCTCACCATCTCGGGCTACGGCGCCACCGGCCCGTACCGGGACCTGCCCTCGCACGGCATCGCCTACGACACCTGGGCCGGCATCGTCGCCCCCACCTACGACGACCAGGGCTTCTGCCGCATCCCCCGCGAGATGCCGAACGTGGGCATCAACGTGGGCCCGATGGTGGGCGCCATGGCGATCCTCGCCGGCGTGATCCGGGCCCGGGAGACGGGCGAGGGCTGCGCGATCGAGGTCTCCCAGGCCGACGCCGCCGCCTACATGGACTGGTACCGCATCGAGTCGTACCTCGCGTACAACCGCCCCGAGGACGTCGTCACCGGCAACCCGGCCGACAACTACGAGCGGCGCCCGCCGGGCCTCGCCGGCATGTGGGAGGGCGTCCGGTACCAGATGTACGAGGCCTCGGACGGCCACGTGCTGTTCATGGCGTCGGAGCAGGCGTTCTGGAAGAACTTCTGCGAGGCCCTCGGTCGCGGTGAGCTGTTCGAGACGTGGCCCGGGTCGAAGTACGCCGATCACGCCAAGGGCAACCTGGAGCTGCAGGCGATCCTCCGGGACATCTTCCGCACGAAGACCTGCGTGGAGTGGATCGAGTTCGGCAACGAGTTCAACGTGCCGATCGCGCCGGTCAACACCCCGCAGAACGTGGTCGACGATCCCCAGTTCCGCGACCGCTTCCCGTTGATCCCGATCGAGGCCACGGGCGCCGAGCAGCTGCCGCTGCCCGTCAAGGTCACCGGCATGGAGCTCCCGATCCCCACCAAGGCCCCCGAACTCGGTCAGCACACCGACGAGGTGCTCTCCCAGGTGCTCGGCTACGACGCCGACCGGATCGCCGCGCTGCGCGGCGGCGGCATCCTCGGCTGATCCCGCCCTCGGCTGATCCCGCCCTCGCGCCGGCCCCACACGCGAATCGGCCGGGTGCGGAGCACGTTTCCGTGCTC
>JBEIGA010000192.1:0-7889 GCA_040382135.1 Acidimicrobiales bacterium | reverse complement strand
TGGCGGCGGTGGTGGTGGCGACATCTCGATGACGCTCACCTCCACCCTCGAGCTCAACGAGGACCTGGACGTCTACTACCGCCTCTCGGGCTCGGCGGTCCTCGGCGACGACTACGTCGACCCCGACAGGGAAACCGACGGCATGGTCGGCATCGTGACGCTGACCGCGGGCAGCACCACCGTCGACCTGTCCATCGACGTCCGTGACGACGACCGCGTGGAGTACGACGAGGACGTCGTCGTGAGCCTCGTCCCGAACCCCGAGGACGCACCGGACGACCCGAGCTACGTGGTCGCCTTCGCCGGCTCCTCCGCGTTCACGATCGTCGAGAGCGACGACGTGCCCGAGCTCAGCCTGCGCGGTGGCGGGTCCATCGGCGAGGGCGGCGCAGCGAGCGTGATCGTCGTCGCCGACCAGGCCCCGGTGGTGGACACCTCGGTCAACTACCAGGTGAGCGGCAGCGCCCGGGTCGGGGAGGACTTCGAGGCCCTGACCGGCACCGTGCTGCTGCGGGCGGGGCAGACCCAGGCGGCCGTGCCGATCCGGTCGCTCGACGACGACGTCGTGTTCCTCCCGAGCGACATGATCGTCGCCGACTGGCCGGCCCGCGTCGGCACCGTGGCGGTCGACGACGGCGAGTTCGTGCTCCAGGGCGGGCCGTTGCTCTCGCTGACCGAACCCGTCTTCACCATCAAGCTCTACGCCAACGCCACCCAGTTCAGCGACCTCGTCGTTGGCCAGGAGGTCACCGTCGAGCTCGCTGCCGGCGACCAGACGGCCGAAGGCGTGATCGCCGAGCTCGACGAGGCGGCCACCGTCGACGACACGGGAACCGAGCGCTACGAGGGCGTGGTCCAGATCACCACCGAGCTCGCAGCGGTCGACGGCGCGGTGGTGACGATCGACGTGGTGATCGACCAGGCCGCGGACGTCCTCGTCGTGCCCATCTCGGCGGTGTCCCAGGACGCCACCGGCAACAAGGAGGTCCGCCTCCTCAGCCGGGACGGCACCATCTCCCGGGTCGCCGTCGAGACCGGCCTGGAGGACGGCTCGCTGATCGAGATCTCCTCCGGTCTGTCGGGTGGGGAGATCGTCATCGTGGAGATCGACCCGGCGTGACCGAGGCGGGCCACCCCCACCACCCCCACCTCCACGTGCCGGGGGAGCCCACGGTCCCGCCGCCGGGTGAGCCGCTGCTCGAGCTCGTCGACGTCACCCGCTCCTACGGCGAGGAGGTGGTGGTGCACGCGCTGCGCGAGGTCTCGCTGCGGATCCTCCCCGGCGACTTCGTGTCGATCGTGGGCCCGTCGGGCTCCGGGAAGTCGACCATGCTCGGCCTGCTCGGCTGTCTCGACCAGCCCACCAGCGGCGAAGTCTGGATTGGCGGCGAGTGCGCCACCCGTCTGCCCGAGATCGAGCGCACCAAGCTCCGGGGCCGGACCATCGGGTTCGTCTTCCAGCAGTTCCACCTCATCCCGCACCTGAGCGCACTGGGGAACGTGGAGACCGCGCTGCTCTACCGGGGACTGCGGCCCAAGGAACGCCACGAGCTCGCCATGGACGCGCTCGAGGAGGTGGGGCTCGGTCACCGCCACGACCATCGGCCCGTGCAGATGTCCGGCGGCGAGCAGCAGCGCGTCGCCCTCGCCCGGGCCATCGTCGGCCACCCGCTCATGGTCCTCGCCGACGAGCCGACCGGCGCGCTCGACACCAAGAACGCCGCCAACGTGATGGACATCTTCGCCCGCCTCCGCTCACCGGAGCGGGCCATCGTGATCGTCACCCACGACCTCGGGGTCGCCGACGCCGCGGACCGCAAGGTCTCCATGCGGGACGGGCGCATCGTCGCCGACGAGCGGCGGCGGGAGACGGCCCCGGAGCCGGCCTCGTCGTGAGGAACGTCCGCGACCTCCTCGGCGTCGCGCTCGGCGGCCTCGCCGCCCGCAAGGTCCGCACCGCGCTCATCCTGCTGGGTCCGATCGTCGGCGTGTCGATGATCGTCGCCGCGGTCGGCCTCACGTCGAGCGCCAAGGGCGACCTGCAGGCGAAGCTCCGGCAGTTGGGCACGAACCTGGTCGAGTGCCAGGCGTCGTCGGCGTTCGGCTCGCAGGACCCCCGGCTGCCCGAGGACGTCGTGGACCGCGCGATGGCCCTGCCCCTGGTGGAGCAGGTCGCGCCGGTGCTCGACCTCCAGGGGGTGCTCACCCTCCCGTACCCCGAGGCCAGGACGTACTACGAGGCGTTCCCCGTCCCCGTGCTCGCCGTGGACACCACGCTGCCGGAGGTGCTGAACGTGCCGATGCTGTCGGGCCGCTGGCTCGACCGGTTCGACCTCGAGGACCCGACCCGCGCCGCGGTCATCGGCCGTGACCTGGCCGCCGAGTACAACTACCTGCAGGGCGAGGCGCGCACGATCGAGCTCAACGGGATCGAGTACGGCGTCGTCGGCGTGCTCGACAGCGTGGAGCTGGTGTCGACGTTCAACACGGCGGTCTTCATCTCCTTCGGTGCGGCCGAGGACGACTTCGTCGAGGACATCGAGCCGAACCGCTTCTACGCCCGTGCGACGCCCGGTTACGAGCAGATGGTCAACAACGCCATGCCGGACGCCATCTCGCTCGGCGGCTCCGACGACGCCGAGTGCGCCGTCCCCAGCGACCTGCTCGCGGCGCAGGCCCAGACCGACACCACGCTGCGCACGATCGTCACCGTCATGGGCGGCCTCGCCCTGCTGGTCGGCGCCATCGGCATCGCCAACGTGATGACCATCTCCGTGATCCAGCGGTCGTCCGAGATCGGCATCCGTCGCGCCCTCGGCCACACCCGCGGCACCATCGCCTGGCAGTTCCTCGTCGAGGCGGTCGTCATCGGCGTGCTCGGCGGCGCCCTCGGCGCCGGGGTCGGCGTCGGCGCGCTGTGGATCGGTGTCGAGATCAAGGGGTGGGTCTTCACCCTCGATCCGGGCGTGATCGTGCTCGGCATGGGCTCGGCCCTGGTCATGTCGGTGGTCGCCGGGATCTACCCCAGCATGAAGGCGGCCCGGCTCGAGCCGCTCGAGACCCTGCGCCTGGGCTGACCCGGACGGCGATGGCGGCGGCCGAGCAGCGTTCGCCGCTCGAGGTCCTGCACCGGTCGGTGCGGGTCATGCCCGCCTACACGAACGTGGTCGTGCGGACGCGCTTCACCGAGCAGGCGTTGACGCGGTCGATCACCCGGGGTGTCCGGCAGTACGTGGTCGTGGGGGCGGGGCTCGACAGCTACGCGTTGCGCCGATCCGACACGTCGGACGTCACCGTGTTCGAGGTCGACCACACGGCGACCCAGGCGTTCAAGCGGCAACGCTTCGTGGATCTCGGGATCGAGGCGCCCGGATCGTTGGCCCTCCTCCCGGCTGATCTCGCCGAGGAGCGGTTGACCTCGGTGTTGGGCGGCTCGTCGTTCGATGCGACGGCGCCGGCGTTCTTCGCCTGGCTCGGCGTCACGATGTACCTGACCCGCGAGGCCAACCTGGCGGCGCTGCGGGCGATTGCCGAGTGCGCCTCGACCGGCAGCGAGCTGGTGTTCTCCTACCTCGACCACGCGGTGTTCGGTGGGGGGCGGAATGCGGAGTCGGAGAAGGCCTTCGAGCACGGCCAGAGTGCGGTCACCTCGTTGGGCGAGCCATGGGTCTCGGGCTTCGACCCCGAGACGATCGGGGCCGAGCTCGACGAGCTCGGCTTCGAGCTGCTCGAGGACGTCTCGGACGTGGAGCTGCTCGACCGCTACGACCCGGACGGCCGCAACGGCCTCCTCCCGAGCGACGTGGGCCGCATCTGTCACGTTCGGATGCGCTAGACACGGGACCTCGGCCCCTGGCCCGAGGCCGGTGCAGGCCCGATCCTGCTGCCGAGCGGGGAGGTCGTGTGGAGCAGAAGGACTCGTCGGCGGGACCGCTCCGGGGGCTGGCCGGACGCATGGTCGACGCCGTCGTCGCGCCGTTGGTGCAGCCGGTCATGGACGCCGTGGACGTCGACGGCGTCGTCGACCGGATCGACGTCGACGAGCTGCTCGCCCGGATCGACGTCGACGAGCTGCTCGCCAGGATCGACGTCGACGCCCTGATCGCCCGCATCGACGTCGACGGGCTCGTGGCCAGGGTCGACATCGACGGCCTCGTCGCACGGGTCGACCTCAACGAGTTGCTCGACCGCGTGGACCTCGACCGACTCATGGCGCGGATCGACGTGAACGCGCTGATGGAGCGCGTCGACGTGAACTCGCTGATGGCGCGGACGGAGCTCGGCGAGGTGATCGCCCGTTCGACGACCGGGGTGTTCGGCCAGCTGGTCGACGCCGTGCGGATGGCGGTCATGTCCCTCGACCTCGCGCTCCACGGGCTGGCCGCCCGCGTCCTGCGCCGCGGGGACCCGAGTGCCCAGACCGGCCCCGGCGGCATCGAGGTGCAGTCCGCGGTGTGGCGGCTCCGGCCGCAGGACCGCGCGGTTGCGTTGCAGGGCCGCTACGCCGGTGCGGTGTCGCGCTTCCTCGCCTTCCTGCTGGACGTGGCGGTCCTCGGAGCGGTCTTCGCGATGCTCGGCGTGCTCACCACCGAGGCGCTCCGGATCGTCGCGAACGTCTCCTGGAGCTCCGCCGACCACCGTCTGCTGGTCAGCGTCCTGTACGTGCTGTGGCAGCTGCTCTATTTCGCCGGCTTGACCGCCGGTACCGGACGCACGATCGGCAAGGCGGTGCTCGGTGTCTTCGTCGTGCAGGAGGACGGCACGCCGGTGACCCCGAGGGGCGCCGTGCTGCGGACCATCGCCTTTCCCGTGAGCTTCCTGCTGTTCGGCGCCGGCTTCCTCCTCGGTGTGGTGCGTCGAGACCGCCGCCAGCTGCACGACCTCGTCGGCGGCACGGCGGTCGTGTACGCCTGGGATGCCGAGACGGCCCGCCTCCGTGCCGGGACGCACACGGCTGCGGCGTGACCCCTCGGGCGGACCGGTGTCCGTTGTGGTGGAATCGGCCCGCCTCGAGGAACAGGAGCCACCATGCCACGGAGTCGTGCCGCACTCGTCGAGTCGATGCCGGGGGAGGTCCGCATCGACACCGTCGACGTCGCCGATCCGGGCTTCGGCGAGGTCCTCGTGCGCACCGCGGCGTCCGGGGTCTGCCACAGCGACCTGCACGCCCTGCACGGGCACGGGATGGCGTTCCCGACGCCGTTCGTGCTCGGGCACGAGCCGTCCGGGGTGGTCGAGGCGGTGGGTCCCGGTGTCCGGCACCTGAAGCCGGGTGACCACGTGGTGGCGTGCCTGTCGGCGTTCTGCGGTCACTGCGCGAAGTGCGTCACCGGTCGGTCCTTTCAGTGCTTCACCGACGACTACGCCCGCAGCGCGGACGAGGCGCCCCGGCTCTCCCGCGACGGCGGGGTGGTCAACCAGCACGTCGGGCTGGGCAGCTTCAGCGAGTACATGCTCGTCGGGCAGCACAACGTGGTGAAGATCCGCAAGGACATGCCGCTCGACCGCGCCTGCCTCCTCGGCTGCGGCGTGCTCACCGGCGTCGGTGCCGTGCTCAACACCGCCCAGGTCCAGCCGGGGTCGACGGTGGTCGTCATCGGCGTGGGCGGGGTCGGGCTGTCGGTGGTGCAGGGCGCGCGCCTGGCGCACGCGTCGACGATCGTCGCCGTCGACCTCGACGACATGAAGCTCGCGCTGGCGTCGTCGCTCGGCGCCACCCATACGGTCAACGCGCGCACCACCGACGCCGTGGCAGCGGTGCAGCAGCTCACGCGCGGCGGTGCCGACCACGTCTTCGAGGCCATCGGGAACCCGGTGACCACGCAGCAGGGGATCGCCATGACCGGGTTCAACGGGATGCTCACCGTCGTCGGCATCCTCGACGTCGGCGCCGCGCTGACCGTCAGCGGACTCGATCTCATGATGGGCAAGCGCCTGCAGCAGTCGATGATGGGTTCGAACCGCTTCGTCGCCGACATCCCGCTGCTGGTCGAGCACTACCTGGCCGGCCGGCTCGACCTCGACCACATGGTCACCGCGCGGGTCGCGCTGGACGAGCTGCCTGGCGTGCTCGCCGACCTCGACGCCGGGCGGGTCCTCGGCCGCACCGTCGTCACGTTCTGAGCGAGCCGCACGGCGCGGCTCAGACGGCCCGGTGGAACCGGCGCGTCCCGCCTCGGACCAGGGGCATGGCCTCCAGGACGAAGGTGTTCCAGGCCGGATCGGCGTACGTGGCCGCCCGGAGGTCGCTGTACGCCGCGAGCGAGTCGAGCTGCCACGTCGAGATGACCTCGTCCTCGAGGTACCCGAGGCCGACCGTGCGGGTGCGTCCCACGAGGGTGCCGCTGTTGGCCGCCATGAACGGGTCGTAGTGCCGCTCGAGCAGGGCGAGGTAGGTGTCGGTGTCGCCCGGTGCCGTACGGGCGGTGATCGCGTACCGCACCGGGCCGTCGGCCGGCGGCGGGGGAGGGGCCTGCTGCTCGGCCGGGGTGAGCGCGAAGGGGTAGGCGAAGACCTTCAACGCCTCGAGCTCGATGCCCCGGCGCGTGAAGCCCTCGAGGCTCGAGCAGGCGATGCCGTCGGGGGAGGCGAGGTAGCGGTCGAGCACGTCGGCGTCGGCGAAGACCTGTTCCCACACGTGGGTCCAGGCGCGGCCCTTGGCCGAGACCCACCCGACGTCGTCCGCCCCGAACGCCGAGGCCGCCATGGGGCCGGGGCGGGCGGCGAGCGCACCGATCGCCGAGGCGTCGGCGTCCGAGGCCACCTTGCACAGCAGGACGCGTCGGATCCCGCTGCGGTGGCGTTGCGTGGCGTCGGGCGTGGTGAAGCGGGCGGTGAAGATGTCCTGGGTGAGGCACACCGGGCTGTCGGCCATGACGAGGTCGTCGATCGCCCCGATGTGGAAGGGGTGGACCATGTACGGCCCGGAGTAGCTGGGCTCGTCGACGAAGGTGTTCTCCCAGACCACGGTGCGCGTGGTGCGGTCGAGGCCGGCCGAGGAGTCGCGCAGCCCGGGGATGTACCGGTCGGCGGCGGACAGCACGTCGATGAGCTCCTGCAGCTGGGCGTCGGTGACGCCGTGGCGCAGCGGGAGGATGTAGTAACGGCGGATCATGGGACGCGGAGCGTAGGCGACGAGCGGGGGGCGAGGAACGGGGTTCGCCTGCGGGCCCCGCGAGGTGCCGTGCGCGGTCTAACGTCCGCCCGGCTGCGTTCCCGGGGAGGGGCACATGAGCGCGATGCGGGTCGAGGACCAGTACCACGTGGGCATCGTCGTGGAGGACTACGAGGGCACGCTCGAGCGGCTCACGGCGCTGTTCGGCTACCGGTTCGGCGAGGAGATCCGCTTCCCCGTGCCGGTCCGGCTGGCGTCCGGCGAGACCGCCACGTGGGAGAGCGCGTTCTGCTACTCCCTCGACGCGCCCCACCTCGAGATCGTGCGCGCCCAGCCCGGGACGGTGTGGGTCCCGGCCGACTCCGGGCTGCACCACGTCGGCTACTGGTCCGACGACGTCGCGGCCGACGCCGCCCGGCTCGAGGCCCGCGGGTACGAGCTCGAGGTCGAGGGCGTCGGACCCGATGGGCCGATGTTCACCTACCACCGCCACCCGGACGGCCCCCGGGTCGAGCTCGTCCACCGCATGGCGGAGCCCATGTTCGAGCAGTACTGGATCGACGGCCGAGCGCCGTTCTGAGCAGCGCCGCAGGAGGGGGGAACCACATGGAGGAGGTCCGGATCGACGACCTGCGGGAGCCGCGGCGCTCACCGCAGGAGCAGGCCGTCCACGAGTGGGCGTTGCAGCATCAGGTCGACCTCGGTGTCGACGGCATCGTCGCCGACGCCCGGGCGGCCACCGGCATGCACCGCCTCGACGACCCGACGGTGCTGG
>JBEIGA010000191.1:0-8108 GCA_040382135.1 Acidimicrobiales bacterium | reverse complement strand
TGGCGGATGATGCCGCCGTACTCCTGGTCGACGCCGGGGAGGAAGCCCGGCACGTCGACGAAGGTGATCAGCGGGATGTTGAAGGCGTCGCAGGTCCGCACGAAACGGGCGGCCTTCTCCGAGGACTCGATGTCGAGCACGCCGGCGAGGACCATCGGCTGGTTGCCGACGATGCCGACGGACTGGCCGCCGAGCCGGGCGAACCCGCAGACGATGCTGCGGGCCCAGCTGGCGTGGTACTCGATGAAGTCGCCGTCGTCGACGATGGCGGCGATGACCTTCTTCATGTCGTAGGGGACGTTCGGGCTCTCCGGGATGAGGTCGTGGAGCTCCGGCGAACGACGGTCGATCGGGTCCGAGCAGGGGACCCGAGGTGCCTCCTCCAGGTTGTTGGAGGGGAGGAACGACAGCAGGTACTTGACCTCGTCGAGACAGGCCTGCTCGTCCTCGGCGACGAACGTGGCCACGCCCGACTTCGACGAGTGGCTTCCCGCGCCGCCGAGCTCCTCGAGGGTGACCTCCTCACCGGTCACCGTCTTCACGACGTCGGGGCCGGTGATGAACATGTGCGACCGCTCGCGGACCATGAAGATGAAGTCGGTCATGGCCGGGCTGTACACCGCGCCGCCGGCGCACGGGCCGAGGATCACGCTGATCTGCGGGATGACGCCCGACGACTGCACGTTCCGGTAGAAGATCCCGCCGTAGCTGTCGAGCGAGACCACGCCCTCCTGGATGCGGGCGCCGGCGCCGTCGTTGAGCCCGATCATCGGGGCGCCGACCGACAGCGCCAGGTCCATGACCTTCTGGATCTTCTCGGCGAACACCTCGCCGAGAGCGCCGCCGAAGACGGTGAAGTCCTGGGAGAAGACGAAGACCTTGCGGCCGTCGACGGTGCCCCACCCGGTGATGACGCCGTCGGTGTAGGGCCGCTCCTCGATGCCGCTGTCGAGCGCCCGGTGGCGGGCGAGCATGTCGAGCTCGTGGAACGAGCCGGGGTCGAGCAGGTACTCGATGCGCTCGCGGGCGAGCATCTTGCCCTTGTCGTGCTGCCGCTTGACGGCGTGCTCGGGTCCGGCGTGGACCGCCTCGTCCTTGCGGCGGGCAAGGTCCTCGAGACGCTCCTTCATGGAGTGCGTGGCCATGGGACCGAAAGCTACAAGTGGAACGGGTTCCGGACCCAACCGCTGCCCCGCGTCACGAGCGGGCGGCGGCGATCCGTCGGGCGCGGGCGGCGGCCGAGGAGGCATCGATGGCGCCGCAGACCGCCTCCAACTCGGGAGTGGGTCCCCGCCAACGCAGCTCCTCGACGTCGGCCACGGTCACCGCATCGGTCTCGAGGGTGGCGAGCCGCCGGTAGAGCACGGCGTCGGCACGCTGCTCGCGCAGGGTGGCGGCGAGCTTCGTGGCGCCGCGGACGTCGGCGTCCCACGCCGTCCCGTCGTCGGGCACGTCCTCCAGCCGGCCCCACCGCCGGAGCACGGCCGCCGCGGACTTGGCACCGAAACCCTTCAGCCCCGGGATGCCGTCGGCGGTGTCGCCCACCAGGCCCAGGTAGTCGGGGATCGACGACGGGCGGACCCCGAACTTCGCCTCCACACCGTCGGCGTCGAGCACCAGGCCCTTGCGCCGGTCGAACTGCACGATCCGACCGTCGTCGGTGACCACCTGCCCGAGGTCCTTGTCGGGGGTGCAGATCAGGACCTGCTCCACCTGCGGGTCGGCCGCCGCCTGGACCGCAGCGGCGGCGAGGGCGTCGTCGGCCTCGTGCTCGACCATGGCCCACACGGTGAAGCCGGCGGCCCGCAGCACGTCCTCGAGGAGGGGGAACTGCTGCAGCAGGACCGGGTCCACCCCTTCCCCCGTCTTGTACCCGAGGAACAGGTCGTTGCGGAACGACTCGATCACGTGGTCCGTGGCGACCCCCACGTGGGTGGCACCGTCCTCGAGCAGCCCGAGCAGCGAGCCGAGCACGCCTCGCACCGCCGACACCTCCCGCCCCTCGGCAGTGACGTGGGACGGCAGGGCGAAGAAGTAACGGAACAGCTCGTAGGTGCCGTCGACGAGGTGGACCTTCATGCGGACAGCCTGACAGAACCGGACGGTGACGGCGGGCGATCCGCACCGTGTGACAGGGACCGGACGAGGTACCGAACGGCCCGTTCCCCTCGGTCGGAGGTGCTCATGAGCGCAGGTGGCCTGCTCCTCTCCTTCGCGGTCCTCGTCTCGCTCGGCGTGCTCGGCCGGCTGCTCCTGTTCTTCGCCGGCGACGAGTGGCGGCTCGCCGAGACGCCGCTCGAGAGCGAGGACCGGGTGCGGCGGGACGCCCCGAGCCGCTGACGCCCCGCCGGGCCGGTCACCCGATCCCCGGAACCCGGAACACCCCCACGACCTGGGCCTATGCTGCCGCCCGAACAGCGATACAGGAGGCCGCCGATGGGCTGGTAGGGCGAGCGGTTCGAGGGCGAGGTCGGCCTCACGGTGCAGCAGTCGCGGGCAGCGTGGCCGGTGCGGCCACGGCCTCCGGCCGGCACCCCGAACGTGCTGGTGATCATCCTCGACGACGTCGGCTTCGGGCACCTCGGCTGCTACGGCTCCCGCATCGAGACACCGAACCTCGACCGTCTCGCCGCCGGCGGCCTGCGCTTCCGCAGCTTCCACACCACGGCGCTCTGCTCGCCCACGCGCTCCTGCCTGCTCACCGGCCGCAACGCCCACACCAACGGGCTCGGCAACATCGCCGAGAGCGCGTCGGGTTTCCCCGGCTACAACGGCTTCATCCCCCGGTCGAGCGGCTTCGTCTCCCGGGTGCTGCAGCAGGAGGGGTTCGCCACCTTCGCCGTCGGCAAGTGGCACCTGTGCTCGCCGGTGGAGACCTCGGCGGCCGGGCCGTTCCACGACTGGCCCCTCGGCCGGGGGTTCGACCGGTTCTACGGCTTCCTGGGCGGGGAGACCGACCAGTACGCGCCGGACCTCGCCTACGACAACCACCGGGTCGAGCCGCCGAAGGAGGAGGGCTACCACCTCACCGACGACCTCGCCCGGGCGGGCCTGTCGTTCCTCCGCGACCTCCGCTCGGTCGACAGCTCCAAGCCGTGGTTCATGTACTGGTGCGCCGGCGCCTGCCACGCCCCGCACCAGGCGCCCGCCGAGTACATCGAGCGGTACCGCGGCCGGTTCGACGACGGCTGGGACGCCGTGCGCGAGGAGACCCTGGCCCGCCAGATCGAGCTGGGCATCATGCCGCCGGGCACGCGGCTGTCGGAACGCCCGGAGGTGGTCCGCGCCTGGGACTCGCTCACGGCGGACGAGCAGCGCCTCTACGCCCGGCAGATGGAGGTCTTCGCCGGCTTCCTGACCCACGCCGACGCCGCCATCGGCCGCCTCCTCGACGGGATCGAGGCGCTCGGCGAGCTCGACGACACCGTGGTCGTCGCCGTGTCCGACAACGGCGCCTCGGGTGAGGGCCAGGACCACGGGACCTTCAACGAGAACCTGATGTTCAACGGGATCCCCGCCGGGATCGACGAGAACCTCGCCCACGCCGACGCCTGGGGCAGCGACGAGACCTTCGCCCACTACGCCCACGGCTGGTGCCACGCCGGCAACACCCCCTTCAAGAAGTGGAAGCGGACCACCTACCACGGCGGCACCGCCGACCCGCTCATCGTCCGCTACCCGCGGGGGATCACCGATCCGGGATCGGTGCGGACCCAGTACACCCACGCCATCGACGTGGCACCCACCCTGCTCGACCTCGTCGGCGTCGGGTTCCCCGACCGCCTCGACGGCATCCCCCAGACCGAGCTCGCAGGCCGCAGCTTCGCAGCGGCGCTCGCCGACCCGGCCGCTGCGGAGCACCGCCGGCAGCAGTACTACGAGATGTACGGCAACCGGGCCATCTACCGCGACGGATGGGTGGCGGTGTCGTTCCACCCGATGCCGGGCATGCCCTCCGACGGCGCCGGCGACCCGACCGCCCCCGAGCTCGACATGCCGTGGGAGCTCTACGACCTCCGCACCGATGCATCGCAGAGCACCGACCTCGCCGCCGAGCACCCCGAGATCGTCCGCGAGCTCGAGCGGCTGTGCTACCTGGAGGCCGGCCGTTTCGGTGCCTTCCCGGTGAACTCGCACGTGCTGAACGGCTCGACCCCTCGACCCGACCCCGACCGGCAGGTGTTCCGGTACTGGCCCGACACCAGCACCGTGCCCAACGACGCCGCTCCCCGCACCCTGCAGCGGCCGTACGTGATCGACGCGCCGTTCTCGGTCCCCGAGGAGGGCGCCGAGGGCGTGCTGATCGCCCAGGGCGGCCGCTTCGGCGGGTGGACGGTGTTCGTGCAGGACGGCCGGGTCCACTACGAGTACAACTACCTCGGCCGCTCCCGGTACCGCGGGGAGACCGCCCCGGTCACGCCGGGCGACCACCGGCTCGTGGTCGACGTCCGCCTCGGCGACGAGTTCGAGATCGCCCCGGCGCTCACCGCCCTCGGGCTGCAGGCCCGGGGCGGCGTGGTCACCCTGCAGCTCGACGACCTCGACCCGGTCGTCGTCGACCTCGAACGGATGATCCCGTTCAACTACTCGCTCACCGGCGAGGGCCTCTGCTGCGGCTGGGACAGCGAGTCGGCGGTGAGCCTCGACTACGAGGCCCCGTTCCGGTTCACGGGCACGATCGACGAGATCGTCCTCGCCGTCGAGGGCGCCGTGGTCCCGAACCCGGAGAAGGACGCGGAGCGGGCGCGCCTCGTGCAGTGAGCCCGGGGCGTCCTGCGCCGCGGGCCCTCGGTCAGGCCGCCGCGCGGATGCCGCGGGCGGCCATGCCGCGGACCAGTTCGTCGTTGAGACGGGTCCAGTCGGCCTGGAGCGACCGACGGTGGGCGGCGAGCTCGATCTCGGACAGCCCGGAGGCCGCCGACTCGATCGCCAGACGACGGTCGACCAGCTTGGCGACCTGGCCGATCAACCAGTCGCCGAGCGCCCGGTTGTCCCCCGAGTAGACGGGGTCGTGGTTGCTGTCGTGCTCGTTCACGCCAAGGGTGTCGGCGCGACGACGGCGCAGGTTGAGCCTGCGCGCGGGATCACTCCTGGACGAGCTCGATGAGGGTGCCGAAGGATCCCTTCGGGTGCACGAAGGCGACGGTCGTGCCCCGGGACCCCGGGCGGGGTTCCTGGTCGATGGCACGGCCGCCCGCGGCGACCACGGCGGCGAGGGCGGCGGCGCAGTCGTCGACCCGGTACCCGATGTGGTGGATCCCCTCGCCCCGCTTCTCGAGGAACGTCGTGATCGCGGAGTCGGGCCGGGTGCCCGTGGTGAGCTGGATGTAGGAGTCGGCCACCTTCACCAGCGCCTCCTCGACACCGTCCCGCTCGACGACCTCCCGGTGGTGCACCTCGGCACCGAACGCCCGCCGGTAGTAGTCGATCGCCGCCTCGAGGTCGTGGACGGCGATGGCGACGTGGTCGATCTCGGTGAGGATCATCGGCGGCAGCTCCAGGTGCGAGGGCCCGGGGCCCGCCGATTCGGCGAGCGGGGCCACGGGTAGGGTCGGCCTCTCGATGCTACGCGGGGGCGCTCCCGGGCGTCTCGGGGGGCGGCGCCACCGCGCGATACTCACCTTCCACTTCCCGCCGACCGACCGGCAGGACCCCCATGGCGCTCAGCGCACCGTTCATCACCCAGCACCGGTTCTCGACGGATCGTCACGGCTTCGACCAGGACGCCGTCCGGCGCTACCTCGGGGAGCTCGCCGAGGCGGTCGAGCGCGGCGGCGAACTCCCCGACCCGGAGGCCATCGCCCGACGGGACTTCCCGACGGCGCGCCGCGGCTTCGTGAAGGACGAGGTCCGCGCGCACCTGGCGATCGTTGCGCTCGCCGTCCTCCGCGAGCGCGCCAGGACCGGGCAGCCGACGGCGGGCACCCCGGAGGCGGACCCCTTCGCCGACGTGGCGCAGGAGGTCGCCTCCGTGCTCCAGACGGCGCACCGCTCGTCCGAGGAGATCACGGCGCGGGCGGAGGCGGAGGCGGCTCGCCGCCGGGCCGAGACCGAGGCCCAACTCGAGGCACGGGTCGCCGAGGTCGACCGCGGGATCGCGGCACGCGAGCGCGAGGCCGCCGAGCGGCTCGCCGGCGTCCGTCTCCAGTTCGAGGAGGCCGAGCGGGCCCGTGCCGCCGCAGTCGACAGCCTCGGCGCCCAGCGCCGGGAGGCGGAGCAACGACTCGCCGAGCAGCGTCGCCTCGCCGACGAGGCGGCGGCAGCAGCCACCGAGGCGGGTTCGACCGCCCGGACGGAGGCCGACGCGATCCGGCAGGAGGCGGAGGGTGCCGCCGCGACCCTCGTGGGCGCGGCGCGGACCGAGGCCGCGGCGCTCCGGGAGCAGGCCGGCGCCGATGCTGCGGCCACGATCGCCGACGCCTCGTCCCACGCGGACCGCATCCGTCAGGAGGCTCGGGCCGAGGCGGAGACGATCCGGGCCGCGGCCGTCGCCGACGCCGATGCCGTCCGGGAGCAGGCCAAGCTCGACGTCGAGCGCCTCCTGCTCGACGCCGACGTCACGGCCCAGGAGCGGAGCCGGGCGGTGCTCGACGAGGCGCAGCAACGCCTCGACACCCTGCTCAGGACGGAACGGACCGTGCACGAACGCCTCCGGGCGGCGGTCGAGGACACGCGGGCCGCGCTGGCCCAGGTGGCCGCGGTGCCCCAGGAGGAACCTTCACCGTCGACCCACTCGGCGCCGGCGCCGCCATCCACGCCGCGGGCCGGGGCGGGCGAGCCGGCCGCTGCGGTCGCCGCGTCGGTCAGCCGTGTCATCCGGAGGATGACGCTGCCTCGTTGATCCCGGTCGGGCCGCCCGTCATCCGAACGTCATCTTCGCAACGCTCTTGTAATATTTCGCCGGGTGTCGTAAGGTGCTTGTAACACCACTTCGGTGGTGCTCCGGGGTGCCTCCCTGCTTCGCCGGCTTCCAGCCCGCCCGCGCCCGGTGCGGGTGGGGGGGCACCCCGGACCCCTCACCCGGGGGATCCGCTGGTCAGATCTCGACGGGCCGTCGGCCTTCGAGCGCCCGGCCCAGGGTGAGCTCGTCGGCGTACTCGAGGTCGCCCCCCACCGGCAGACCGCTGGCGATGCGGGTCACCCGGATGCCGCTCGGCCCGAGCAGCCGGCCGAGGAACAGCGCAGTGGCCTCGCCCTCGATGTTGGGGTTGAGGCAGAGGATGACCTCCTCCACCGGCTCGCTCTGCAACCGCCGGAGCAACGTGTCGATGTGGAGCTGCTCCGGCCCGACCCCTTCGATGGGGCTGATCGCGCCACCGAGGACGTGGTAACCGCCGCGGAACTCCTGGGTGCGCTCGACCGCCACGATGTCCCGGGGCTCCTCCACGACGCACAACACGGTCGCGTCTCGGCGCTGGTCGCGGCAGATCCGGCAGAGCTCGTCCTCGCTGATGTTGTGGCACCGCTCGCAGAAGCGGATCCGGTCCTTCGCCTCGACGATGGCGCGGGCGAGTCGGACCGCATCCACCCGCTCGACCTTCAGCAGGTGGAAGGCGATCCGCTGCGCCGACTTCGGCCCGATCCCGGGGAGTCGGTTCAGTTCGTCGATGAGGTCCTGGACGGGGCCGGCGTACATGGAGGGGTCAGCCGCCGAGCAGGCCGCCGAGCCCACCGAGGTCGAGCCCGCCCAGCGCCTGCGACTGCCGGGCCGTGAGCTGGGCGCTCGCGTCGCGCAGCGCCGCCAGCACGAGGTCCTCGAGGAGCTCGACGTCGGCCGGATCGACCGCAGCCGGATCGATGTGCACCGACGAGAACTCGAAGCGCCCGTTCACCACCACGCGGACCATGCCGCCGCCGGCGGTCCCCTCGACCTCGGCGTCGGCCGCGGCCGCCGCGTTGGCCATCATCGCCTGGGCCTGGCCGAGGAGGCTGCCGAGGTCGGGCATCTGGGGTTGGTCGGTCACGGGGGCTCCTCCGGTCGGGGTGGGTCAGGGGTGCTCGAGCAGTTCGGCGCCCGGGAACGCCGAGGTGAGACGGGCGAGCACGCCGTCCTCGGCGTCGGGGGCGTCGACCAGCTCGTCGGGATCGACCGCAGCCTCCTCGACCTC
>JBEIGA010000190.1:0-8157 GCA_040382135.1 Acidimicrobiales bacterium | reverse complement strand
GCCGCCGTCGCCGCCCTGCCCCAGCAGGTCGACGTCCTCATGAACTGCGCCGGGATCCCCGGCGGCACCCGGTTCAGCACCCTCGAGGTGATGGCGGTCAACTTCCTGGGCCTGCGCCAGCTCACCGAGAGCCTGCTGCCGCGGATCCCCCGCGGCGGCTCGGTGGTCCACATCGCCTCGATCGCCGGCGGGCAGTGGTTCACCCACGTGCCCCAGCTGGTGGAGCTGCTCGCCACCCCGGGCTTCGCCGAGGGCCTCGCCTGGTGCGAGGGCCAGACCGAGCTGCTCGGCGACGGCTACTTCTTCTCGAAGGAGGCCGTGCAGTTCTACACGATGGCCCGCTCGGTCCTGACCATCAAGGACGGCGTGCGGATGAACAGCATCTGCCCGGGCGTGACCGACACCAAGATCATGCCGGACTTCCGCCAGGCGATGGGCGAGAACATGATCGAGCTCACTGCGCAGAGCGGCATCGGCCGGCTCGCCGAGGCCGCCGAGATGGCGCCGGCGATGGTGTTCCTCGGCAGCGAGGCCGCCGCCAGCTACGTGAACGGCGTGAACCTGGTGATCGACGGTGGCTTCAGCGCCGCCGCCGCCACCGGGCAGGTCGACTTCTCGTCCCTGGCCTGATCGTCCCTGGCCTGAGCCGGCCGGCCCGAGCGGGCTCAGCCGGCGGCGTAGGGGCTCGTCGGGCTGCGACGGGCCTCGATGTCGGCGGCCCGGACCACGGCCCGGCCCGGCGTCTGGGGGTGCGTGAACACCCAGAACCGGTCGGCCTTCACGGCGTCGACGACCGTGGCCGCCACGTCGGACGGGGCGATGCCTGCCACCGTGATCGCCTCGCGCAACGGTGCCAGGGTCGCCCCGGCCTCGGCCGACAGCTGCACGTCGGCCGGGGCGTTGCGCTCCGAGCGGAAGATCCCGGTGTTCACGAGCTCCGGGCACAGGCACGACACGCCCACGCCCGTGCCCTGGAGCTCCCAGTAGAGCGACTCGGTCAGGCCGACCACGGCGTGCTTGGTGGCGCAGTACATGCCGAGCACGTTGGTGGTCACCAGGCCGGCCTCCGAGGCGGTGTTGACGATGTGCCCCTCCCCGGCCTCCACCATCAGCGGGGCGAACGCGAGCACCCCGTGGGCGACGCCGAGCACGTTGACGTCGACGGTCCAGCGCCACTCCTCCGCCGAGGTGCGCAGCATCGGCCCCGCCGGCGCCACGCCCGCGTTGTTGCACACGAGGTGCACGGCGCCGTAGGCGGCGATGGTCTGGGCGGCGAGGTCCTGCACCGCAGCGGCGTCGCGCACGTCGACCACCACGGCGAGCACGTCGGCGCCGGCCTTGGCGAGGCGTTCGGCCTCACGCACGAGGGGGGCCTCCTCCACGTCGGCCATGACCACGCGCATGCCCTCGGCCACGAACGCCTCGGTCATCGCGAGCCCGATCCCGCTCGCTGCGCCGGTCACCACCGCCACCCGTCCACTCAGCTGCTCCACGTGTCCTCCTCGGTCGACCCCTGCTCGGGCGCAGACGGTACCCGCACCGTGGCCGACGGGTGCGATGTACGGTGCAGCCTGCGCACGCACAGGAGCAGTGCAGCCTGCGCACGCACAGGAGCAGCCGCATGAGCATCCGCAAGACCAGGGAGCAGGAGGCCTTCGAGGCCTGGGCCCGACGCCAGGACGAGATCGGCGGCACGCCGGTCGTCCACGCGGCCACCGTGGTCCTGCTCCGTGACGGCGGCGAGGGGCTCGAGACGCTCATGCTGCGGCGCAGCGCCGACGTCTCCTTCGTCGGCGGCATGTGGGTGTTCCCCGGCGGCAAGCTCGACCCCGAGGACTTCGACCCGACCCTGCCCGAGGACGGGACGGCGATCCTCGACGCCGCCCGGCGGGCTGCGGCCCGGGAGGCCTTCGAGGAGTCGGGCCAGACCGTGACCCCGGACGACGTCGCCTGGTTCGCCCACTGGACCCCGCCGCCCAACGCGCCCAAGCGCTACGCCACGTACTTCTTCGCCGCTCCTGCGTCGGGCGAGGACGTCGCGGTCGACGGCGGGGAGATCACCGACCACATCTGGGCCCGGCCGGCCGACGTGCTGCGCCGCCGGGACCTCCAGGAGGTGGCGCTGGCCCCGCCCACCTGGGTGACCCTGTACGACCTCGCCGAGGTGGCCACGGTCGCGGACGCCATGGCGCTCCTCCACGCCCGCGAGCCGGAGTTCTACGAGACCCGGATGGCGAACGCCGCCGAGGGCCTGGTCTGCCTGTGGCACGGCGACGCGGGGTACGAGGCCGGCGATCCCGACGTCCCCGGTCCCCGCCACCGGCTGGTGATCGCCGAGCGGTACGTGTTCGAGGACACCCGGGAGCAGCACCCCCGGTGAACCCCATCACCATCCGAGGTCTCACCGAGGCGGAGGTCGCCGCCCGCGTCGCCGACGGCCGGACCAACGACGTCCCCGACGCACCGGTCCGCACCCTCGGCGAGATCGTCCGGGCGAACGTCCTCACCCGCGTCAACGCGATCATGACCACCCTGCTGGTGCTGGTGCTGATCGCCGGCTCGCCCAAGGACGCCCTGTTCGCCGGGGTGATCGTGTCCAACAGCGTCATCGGGATCGTGCAGGAGCTGCGGGCCCGCCGCACGCTGAACGAGCTGGCGGTGCTGTCGGCGCCCAAGGCCCGGGTGCTGCGCGGCGGCGTGGTGTTCGAGGTCGGGGTGAGCCAGGTCGTCGCCGACGACGTCCTGGTGCTCGAGCCGGGCGACCAGGTCGTGGTCGACGGCCAGGTGCTCGACGGGGTCGGGCTCGAGCTCGACGAGTCGCTGCTCACCGGCGAGTCGGAACCGGTCGACAAGGCCCCGGGCGACGAGGTCCTCTCGGGCAGCTTCGTCGCCGCCGGCTCGGGCCACTACGTGGCCACGCGCATCGGCCGTGAGGCGTTCGCGAGCTCCCTGTCCGAGGAGGCCCGCCGGTTCGAGCTCGCCCACAGCGAGCTCAAGCGCGGCATCAACGTGATCCTCAGGTGGCTCACGATCATCATCCCGCCGGCGGCGATCCTCCTGCTGCTGCGGCTCCTCGGCGAGGAGGACCGTTGGCAGGACGCCCTCGTCGGCACCGTCGCCGCGTCGGTGGCGATGGTCCCCGACGGTCTGGTGCTGCTGACCAGCCTGGCCTTCATCGTCGGCGTGGTGGCCCTGGCCCGTCGCCAGGCGCTGGCCAAGGAGCTGGCGTCGGTGGAGCTCCTCGCGCGGGTCGACACCCTCTGCCTCGACAAGACCGGCACCATCACCACCGGGGACATCTCCCTCGGCGGGATCGAGGTGCTCGGCGACCACGCCGAGGCCTACGTCCGGTCGGCACTCGGCGCGGTAGGCGCCGCCGACCCGAAGCCCAACGCGACGCTCGCGGCCATCGTGGCCGCCTACCCGCCCGAGGACGGCTGGACCGCCACCGACGTCGTGCCGTTCTCCTCGGCCCGGAAGTGGGCGGCGGCCGCGTTCGACGGGCACGGCGCGTTCTACCTCGGCGCCCCCGACATCCTCCTCGACACCGACGACCTCGACGCCCGCGCCCGTGTCGCCGACCACGCAGAAGAGGGCCGGCGGGTGCTGCTCCTCGCACGCGTCGACGGGGGCCTGGCAGGCGACGCCCTGCCGTCGCACCGGGTACCCGTGGCCCTCGTCCTGCTCGAGGACACGATCAAGCCCGACGCCCCGGAGATCCTCGCCTTCTTCCGCGACCAGGGGGTCGACCTGAAGGTGATCTCCGGCGACCATCCGAGCACGGTCGCCGCCGTGGCCCGACGCGCCGGCGTGCCCGGCGCCGACCGCGGCTTCGACGCCCGCGAGCTGCCGGACGACCTCGACGAGCTCGGCGAGCTGCTCGAGACCACCGCCGTGTTCGGCCGGGTGACCCCGCACCAGAAGCGGGCGATGGTGGCGGCGATGCAGCGACGCGGCCGGGTGGTCGCCATGACCGGCGACGGCGTGAACGACGTGCTGGCGCTGAAGGACTCCGACATGGGCATCGCCATGGGTTCGGGCAGCTCCGCCACCCGGGCCGTGGCCCAGCTCGTCCTGCTCGACAACCGGTTCTCCACCCTCCCCCGCGTGCTGGCCGAGGGCCGCAAGGTCATCAACAACATCGAGCGGGTCGCGAACCTGTTCATCACCAAGGCGTCGTACGCGGTCCTGCTCACCGCCCTCGTGGCCATCGTCGGGATGCCCTACCCCTTCCTGCCCCGGCAGCTGACGCTGATCGGCACGTTCACCATCGGCATCCCCGGCTTCTTCCTGGCGCTCGCCCCCAACACCCGGCTGGTGAAGGCCGGGTTCCTGGACCGCGTGCTGCGCTTCTCCATCCCCGCCGGCGCGACGGCGGGCCTCGCCACGTTCGTCGCCTACGTGGTCGCGCGCAACGGCGACGACATCACCCTCGGCGAGGCCCGGACCGTCGCCACCATGACGTTGCTCACCATCGGGCTCGTGGTGCTGGTCATGATCAGCGTGCCGCTCGAGCCGTGGAAGATCGGTCTCGCCGCGGCCATGGCGGGCGGGTACGTCCTCGCCATGGTGATCCCGGTGGCACGCGAGTACTTCGAGCTCGACCTGCCGCCCGACTGGGCCTGGATCGTCTACGGGGTCTGCGCCGCCGTGGGGTCGCTGGTGGTGATCGCCCTACCCCGGCTCGTCCCCGCCGCGGTCCACGACTAGCTCTTGAAGAACGCCGCCACCCGCGCTGCGGTCATCTGGGCGAGCTCCCGCGGATCCATCACCCGGACCCCGAGGTTGCGGATCAGCTCCTCGGCGGCGAGGTAGCCGTCCTCCGCCTCCGACGAACGGGTCAACGCGAGCCCGACGAGGTGGGCGAGCCGCGTCACCGTCGGGGTGACGGTCTCGAACGAGAACGCGTTCGGGTACTCCTCGACCCCTTCGGCCACGGCGTCCGGCAGACCCCAGGCGCGGACGATCGCCGCGCCGATCTGGGCGTGGTCGGCGCCGATGATCTCCCGCTCGATCTGGGGCTGCTTCACGAACCGCTCCTCGGCGATCCGGCGCAGCACCACCAGCGCATCGTCGCCGTAGTGGCGGACGATGGCGATCTTGCCGACCTCGTGCACCAGGGCGCAGGTGAGCGCGTCGCTCGGCACGTGCCGGTGGATGTGCTCGATGATCACCTCGGCGGCGATCGAGCTCGCCATGGCCCGGCGCCAGAGCTCGCCCTGCACCACCCCGTACGCGGGCACGGCGCCGTTGAAGGTGTTCATGGTGACCTGGCCGAGTGCGACCGCGAGGGTCCCGGAGAACCCGATGCGCATCACGGCGTCCTTCACCGTGGTCACCGGGTTCCGGCCGGTGATGGAGGCGGAGTTGGCCCGCCGGATCACCTGCGCGGCGAGGCGGGGCTCCAGGCTGAGCACGTCGACGATCGCCTTGGCGTTCGCGTCGGGGTCGTGGACGAGCTGCGAGAGGCGGATCACCGAGGCGGGCAGCGGCTTGATGCCGGCGGCGACCGCGCGGATGTCGTCGTCACCGAGCGGGCGGACACCGCCCTCGGGACCCGTGGCTTCGGGGGCGACGGCCGTGCTCACAGCTGGGACCCGACCGCTTCGATCTGCTCGGCGGTGATCGCGAGGAGCTCGTCGGGCCCGTCGCAGCGGAGCCGCAGGACCGAGCAGCCGAGCTCGAGGTCGTCCCACACCGCCATGGCGTCGTCGGGCCGGGTGCCGGCCACGCCGAGCAGGTGGGAGAGCCGGACGACGGCGGCGTCGGTCGTGCCGGAGCCGAAGGGGGCGAGGTACCCGCCGACCGCGGCGGCGATCGAGTCGGGGAGACCCCAGGCCCGGACGACCATGGCCCCGATGGTGGCGTGGTCGGCCCCGATCACGATCCGCTCGAGCTCCGTCGCGTCGCCGGTGCGACGGTCCGCCTCACGGTGGACGGCGGCGAGCGTGGCCGGCCCGAAGTGACGGCAGATGGCGACCTTCCCGACCTCGTGGAGGAGCGCCGCGGTCAGCGCCGACCCCGTCACGGGATCGTGGGAGCGTGCCGCGACGACCTCGGCGGCGACCGACGCGGTCACGGCCCGCAGCCACAGCTCGCCGTCGAGCAGCCCATAGGGTTCGAGCGCCGTCTGCAGCACGGGCTTCGCGCTGGAGGCGACGGCGACGTTCAGGGTGGTCGCGAACCCGAGCCGGACCACGGCGCCGCGCACGGTCGTGATGGCCTCGCGCCCTGCGGCGTCGGCCATGTTCGCCCGGGTGATCACCCGCGACGCCAGGCGGGGTTCCCGCGAGATGAGCTCGATGATCTGGCCGGGGTTGGTGTCGGGATGGGCGACGAGTTGCGCCAGCCGGCTCACGGACGCGGGGATCGGCTCGATGGTCGAGGCGATCGCCGCCACCGTGTCCTCGTCCAACCCTGCTGGGGTGTGCCCTGTTGCAGCCTGTGCCGACATGCCGCGCCCTCCCGTCCCGACGTCCTCCTAAGGTCGGCCGGACGGGGCCAGGTCTTGAACAATCGGGGGTGACGCCGCCGCAGGGCCGGTTCCGGGCCGGGGCTACAGTCGCCGCCATGGCCGACGTACGAGTGGAGCGCGACGGCGCCGTGGGGATCATCACCCTCGACCGTCCCGACGTCCTGAACGCCTTCAGCGGCGCCATGAGCGAGGCCGTCCAGGATGCGTACCGGGCCTTCGACGCCGACGACGCCGTCCGTGCGGTGGTCCTCACCGGGGCGGGGCGGGCCTTCTGCGCCGGCGCCGACTTCTCCAAGGGACCCGAGGTGTTCGGGAGCCAGGAGGACCGCCCGGCGTTCAGCTCGGACCCGTTCCGCTTCCACGCCTGGGAGGTCCGCAAGCCGGTCATCGCGGCGATCAACGGCCATGCCATCGGGATCGGCATGACCATGACCCTGCACTGCGACCTCCGGATCGTCGCCGCCGACGCGAAGCTCGGCATCGTGCAGAACCGCCGGGGGGTGATGCCCGACGCCCGGGCCCACTGGACGCTCCCCCGCCTCGTCGGCCACGCCCGGGCCACCGAGCTGCTGCTCACCGGCCGGATGTTCAGCGGGACCGAGGCGGCTGCCTGGGGGCTCGCCCTCGAGGCGCTCCCCGCCGAGGAGGTCCTCCCGCGGACGCTCGCCATCGCCCACGACATCGCCACGAACGTCGCGCCGGTCTCCGTGGCCGTCTCCAAGCGGCTCCTGTGGTGGGACCCGGCACCGTCGAGCGTCGAGATCGACCGGCTCGAGACCGACCTGCACCGCCACCTCATGGGCCGGCCCGACGCCCGTGAAGGCGTGCTCGCCTTCACCGAGCGCCGCGATCCCGCCTGGAGCATGACCCTCGCCGACGACTGGCCCGCCTGGCTCGACGAACCGGAGGCCCGACCCTCGTGACCGACACCGTCCTGATCACCGGCCCCCCGGGTCTGGCCGACGCACTGGCCGATGGCCTCCGGGCACGGGGCCGGTCCGTCGAGCGCAGGCCGCTCCCGGACCCGGGCCGCGCCGCCGTCGGCGCCGAGGTCGACGCGGCCGCCGCAGCCCTCGGCGGTATCGGGCTCGCCGTCCACGTCCATGGCAGCGCCGCCGAACCCCAGGCGCTCGAGGACATGACCACGGCGACGTGGGTGACGGGCGCCGAGGACGAGATGGCGCGGGCGTTCCACCTGGTCCAGGCGCTCCACCCGCACCTGACCGCCACGCGGGGACGGCTCGTCGCCGTGCTCCCCACCTTCGCCATGGCCGGTGCTGCGGGGTTCGCGCCCGCGTCGACGTCGGCCGAGGCGCTGCGCGTCCTGGTGAAGGGCGTCGCGAAGCAGTGGGGGTCCCAGGGGATCACGGCGAACTGCGTCGCGGTCGACGCCCAACTCGTCGTCCCCGGCGACACCGGCCGGGCCGTGTCCGAGGGCGTGGCCCTCGCGGTCCCGGCGCTCGGGAGCTCGGGCGAGCCGGCCGCCGACGTCGCCCCGCTGCTCGAGGCGATCACCGGCGCCGACGCCCACTTCCTCACCGGCGCCACGCTGGTTGCCGACGGCGGCGTCTGGATGGCGGCACCGTGAGCGCCCGCCCCCTCCTCGACGGCCGGGTCGTGATCGTCACCGGCGCCGGCGGCGGCGTGGGCCGCGGCATCGCCCTCGCCCTCGCCGAGCACGG
>JBEIGA010000189.1:0-8158 GCA_040382135.1 Acidimicrobiales bacterium | reverse complement strand
GCCTGGAGCTGCTCGATGCGCAGATCGATGACCTCCCGGAGGACACGATCCTCGGTGACGATCCGTTCGAGCTCCAGCGCCCGGATCGGCTCGAGCAGCTCCGCCTGCTCCAACCGCAGCTGCTCGAGGTACGAACGCAGCTCGTCCGCACTTCGGGTGAGCGTCTCGGTCTCGAGCTTCGCCCGCTCGGCGATGAACACCTCGGCGAAGACGTTCGCGGCCCGGGAGGCGGTCTCCCCATCGCTCGCGGTCGCGGCGAACACGAGCGCGGCGCGACGGGGGTTGAGGTAGGCCTCGGTCTGCACCCCCGCCAAGCCTGCGTCGTCGAGGGCAGCCCGGAGCGCCTCCTGGGTCCGGTCGGCCGTGGCGAACTCCAGCTCGGTCGGCAGACGCACGGGCGCGCTGGAGGACCCCATGGCGGCGTCGTCCGCAGTGCGCGATCCGATCACCACCTCGGCGTACGTGCTGAAACGCGGCTCGCTCCCGCCGGCGAACACGGTGACGGCGAGCCCGCCGAGCACCGCTCCGACCAACAGCATCCACCATCGCCGCCGGACGGCGACGACGTACGAGCCGAGACCGACATCGGAGCGCTCCGCACTCCTCATGCCCGTTCTCCCGTCCGCGCCGCCGAACGTGACACCCGCACCACCGCCGGGCGCGCCTCGTCCTCGATCTGGAGCATCCCGAGCCCGAACACGAACGCGATCGCAGCGATCCGCATCGCGGCGTGCTGCATCTCGGTCACGGACCAGACGGTGGCGATCAGCGTGAACGCACCACCGAGGAGGGTGAGCCGCCGGCGCCACGCGAGCAGGACCATGCCGAACAGCGCCCCCAGGGCCACCAGGCCGGCGAGACCGTGTTCGGCGAGGAGCCGGGAGTACTCGCTGTGGGCGGCCATGCCGCGGGTGGAGGGATCCATGTCCTGGTCACCCGACATGCCCACACCGACCCCGGTCAAGCGGTTGTCGGCCCAGATGGAGAGGTCACGATCGACGATGTCGCCGCGGCCGGACTGGTCGAGGTCGGTGAAGCGGTCGACGAGCAGGTCACCGGTGTACTCGTCGAGCCGGGGAACGAGCACGAGCGCGAGGATCGCCCCGGCGGCGAGCAGCCATCCGACCCGCTCGAGCGACACCCGCGCCGATCTGGCCAACGGGACGATGCCGACGGCGACCGCGATCACCGCGCTGAGCACGCCGCCGCGGCTGAAGGTCAGCGAGGCCTGGACGATCATCCAGAGCGCGAGCAGCGACAAGACGATCCGGGTACGACGGGCGGTCTCGAGGAACGCGAGCACCACGAGCGTGACGAACCCGAGCCCGAGGATCCCGCTCACCTGGTTTGGACCGAACCCGCCGGCGGTCGCGGCGTTGGAGTCGCTGATGAAGACGACGTCCTCGGTGATGAGGATCCAGGCGGCGCGGGCGGCGATCGCGAAGATGGGCGCGGTGATCGCCCAGAGCACGACCCGGAGATCGGTGCCGCCGGCGCGAAGGCTCGCGAAGTAGGCGACGGCGAGCGCCAGCAGCAGCGGGCCGAGGGTGTTGAACACCACCGGCCCCCGCGCTTCGGACGGACCCAGGCGCAGGACCGTGAACACGAGCCCGGGGAGGAGCGCTGCGAGGTAGACCGCAGCCAGGTTGAGGACGGGGGTGACCCGACCGTGGCGGAACAACCCTGCGGTGAGCAGGACGACCGAGAGGTAGCGGGCCTGCTCCCAGGCTCCTGCCTCGGTCATCCGCCAGAAGACCTCGCTACCGACCACGTACGCGGTGACGGCGGCGATCGCGAGCGGCGACGACCGCGTCACGACCATCCAGAGCGCGACCGCCGTGGTGACGGCCACGTGGATCTGGCCGGTAGCGCTGCCGAAGTGGCTGGCGACCCCGATGACGGCGTGCGCGCCGAAGAGCGGGAGCACCCATCCGGGCGTCGCGGCCACGCGCGGGAGGTCAGGCCGGAGAAGGACCATGGCTCACGTCGTCGTCACGCAGTGCCGACAGGGATGCTTGGCGCACCCGGTCGGAACAGGAGCGGTGCATGCGGATCGCGGTAGCGGGGACGAGAGGGTTCGTGGGTTCGGCCGTGACGGCCCGACTCGACGACGCCGCCGTGTCGGTCCGTCCCATCAACGGGCTCCGCATGGACGCAGTCTCGTCGGTGGATGCCGATGTGGTGGCGGCGGCCTGGACAGGCCGGCCCTGGCGACGGCTCGCGGTCTTCCCGGACCTCGTGGAGGCGGTGCGCGGGTGCGACGTGGTGGTCGTGTGCGCCGGTCTCGCCCGACCCGGTTCGGCCGACCGCGTCCGGTTGTTCGCGGCGAACGCGTTGGCCCCCGCAGCGCTCGCCGATGCAGCGGCCGAGGCGGGGTGCACCCGGCTGGTGCACGTCAGCTCGGCCGCAGTCCAGGGCGCCACGCGGCTCCTCGACGAGGGCCCGGCCGCACCCGACACCCCGTACGCGCTGAGCAAGGCGCTGGGCGAGCGGCTGCTCCTCGACCCGTCGGCTCCCCTGCGCGGGCACACCGTGGTGTACCGGGCCACATCCGTGCAGGGCGCGGGCCGCGCCACGACCGAGTCGCTGGTCCGCTGGGTGCGTCGAGGTGTGGTCCCGGCGGTCCGCGGCATCGACCCGCCGCTGCCGCTGTCGCTGGTGGAGAACACCGCGGCGGCCGTGGTCCACCTCGCAGGCTCCGCTCTGGCGGGCGTGGTGCTGCACCCGTGGGAGGGCATCACCGTCGGACGACTCCACGAGCTGGTCGGCACACCGGCACGCTGGCGCATCAGTCCCGGCCAGGCCCGTCGGCTGCTCGCCACGGCACGACGGGTGGACCGCGGCAGACGGCGCGAGGCATCGGTCCGCCGCCTCGAGCTCCTGCTGCTCGGCCAGGAGCAGGGGTCGTCCTCGCTCACCGAGGACGGCTTCCTTCCACCCGTTGGCGAGGCGGGCTGGAGGGAGTTGCTGGCGCCGTGACCGCGGGCGCCGGCGGCAAGATCCGATCCGGGAGCGCCAGGTAGGCACTGAGCACGATCGCCACGACGGCCGCGGCGACGACCGCCCCGACGGGCCCGTCCGTGCGCAGCACGGCGAGGCCTGCGCCTGCGCAGACCGCGGTCAGCACGCCCACGAGCAGGGCCGTGCGGGTGTGGCCGAGCGCACCGAGCGCGACCCGCTGGTACACGTGGCTGCGGTGAGGCGTCCACCACCGCTCCCCCGCCTTGATCCGCCTTAGCAGGGTCACCGAGGTGTCCCCGAGCACGATGGCGAACGGCGCCGCGACCGCGACCACCGGGGCGCCCTCCTGCAGCGCCGCCATGGCGTTCAGCGCGAGCAGCGACCCGACGAGGTAGCTGCCGCTGTCTCCGAGGAACACCCGGGCGCAGGGCAGGTTGTAGGGCAGGAAGCCGAGCGCGGCACCGGCCAGGGCCGCTCCCGCGACCGCGACCATCGGGCTGTCGACGGCGACGCCGACCACCGCCTGGCTCCCGCCGATCACCGCAGCGGTGATCCCGGTGATGCCGTTGATCCCGTCCATGAAGTTGGTGGCGTTGAGCTCGCCGGCCACCCAGACCCCACCGCTGACGACCATCACCGCCGCGGCGACCGGTCCGGCGTCCGTGCCCTGGGCCAGCAGGCCGGCGCCGACCGCGCCGAGCGCCAGCTGGCAGAGCATGCGGGAACGGACCCCCAGACTGCGCACGTCGTCGACGAAGCCGAGGACCCCGAGCCCGAGCGGGACACCGAGGACGGCGACGACCGTGGCGTCGATGCCCTGCCCGGCGACCAGCAGACCGACCGCCACGCCGGCGACGACGCCGACCGCAACGCCGAGCCCTCCGCCGCGCAGGGTGGGACGGGCGTGGGAGGAGCGGGCGTTGGGCACGTCGAGCACGCCGAGCCGGCGGAGGAGCACGATCACCGCCGGCATGGCGCAAGCGGCGCCGACTGCTCCGGCGCCGAGGGCGAGGAGCGCCTCGGTCATCAGGGCACCGGGTGCCGCTCGGCGGTGGCGATGCCGATGAGGTGCTGCTTGAGGCGCACGCGGTCGACGTCGTCGGGAAGATGCAGGTCGTAGTCGTCGGCGATGGGGACGATCGCGGTCCGGAAGATGCGGGGATGGGCGGTGGCATCGAGCTGCTCGTCGCGGGAGACGAGGACCTCGTGCAGCTTCTCGCCGGGCCGCAGCCCCGTGAACACGATCGGCACCCCGGGGTTGAGCGTGTCGATCATCTGCCGGGCGACGTCGACGATCCGCACCGGCTCGCCCATGTCGAGGATCAGCGTCTCGCCGGGGAGTCCGAGCGCTCCGGCCTGGAGCACGAGGCGGACGGCCTCCGGGATGGTCATGAAGTACCGGGTGGCCTCGGGGTCGGTGACGGTCACCGGACCGCCGTGCGCGATCTGCTCGCGGAACGTGGGGACCACGGAACCCCGCGACCCGAGGACGTTCCCGAACCGCACCGACACGTAGGCGTGCCCGGTCTCGGAGGCCATGCGGGAGGTGAGCCGCTCGGCGATGAGCTTCGTGGCACCGAGCACGCTCGAGGGATCGGCGGCCTTGTCCGTCGAGATGTTCACGACGTGCCGGACCCCGGCCGCGGCTGCGGCCTCGAGCACGTTCTCCGTGCCCCACACGTTGGTCTTGAACCCCTCGATCGGGTGGGATTCGAGCAGGGGCAGGTGCTTCAACGCCGCAGCGTGGAACAGGACGTCGGGCCGCAGGTCGGCGAGCAGCTCGCGCATCCGGTCCCGGTCGCGGATGTCGGCCACGATCAGGGCGTCGGAGTCGAGCAGGGCCCGCCCCTCCATGGAGAGCTGCACGGCGTGCAGGCCGGACTCGTCCCGGTCGAGCATCCAGAGCTGGGCAGGCCCGTACACCGCGAGCTGACGGCACAGCTCGGAGCCGATGGAGCCTCCGGCGCCGGTGACGAGCACCTTCCGGCCCGTGACGTAGTGGACGATGGACTCGAGGTCCACCTCGACCTCGTCGCGGCCGAGCAGGTCCGCCTCGGTGACCTTGGCGATGCTCCCGACGCCGAAATCGGTGGGCAGCTCGGCGGGGCGTGGCAGGATCCGCACCTCGAGACCGGCGTCGAGCCCCAGTCGGGAGAGCTCACGCACGAGGCTGCCCGACGCGGAGGGGACGGCGATCAGGAGAACCTGGGCCTCGGTGGTGCGGGCGACGTCCGCGAGCGCCAGACGGTCGCCGCGGACCCGTACACCGCTGATGGTGCGCCGGCCCTTCGCCGGGTCGTCGTCGAGGAGGGCGACGGGCACGTAGGCGGAGTCCGGGTCGCGCATCATCGAACGGATCGTCTGGTAACCACCCTCCCCGGCGCCGAACACGATCACGCGCTTCGCGCTCCATGCGGGCCGGTGGACGTACTCGAGCAGCATGCGCCAGAGCCCGCGGAAGCCCAGCAGCCCGGCGCCCGCGAAGACGGCGCCGACGATGGCCGCACCCACGGGGAACGGCCGATCCGGGAAGGACAGGTTCAGGCCGATCGCGCAGAGCGTGGCGATGGACCAGACCACGCCGAGCCCGAGCACCTCCTCGAAGGTGGCCACGCGCCAGCGTCCGCGGTAAAGGCCGCTGACCAGGCCGACGACGAGCTGGACGGCCACGGCGACGGTGATCACCGCGGCGAAGTACGGATCGAACGCATCGCCGAGATCACCGCCGAGCCGGACCGTGGCGCCGGTGAGCATCGCGACGATCCAGACCCACGTGTCGATGAGGATCGGGAGCGCCCGGCGGTACCGAGAGAGCAGCGCGAAGAGCCCGGTGCCCCGGACCCGCCGCCGTCGGGGCATCGCCGCCGACGAATCTCGCTCACTTGTGGTGGCCATTTCCCTGACGCTACCGGTCGGGCATTCCGCCGAACCAGGGGGTGAACCATGAAATACGTCCAGAGGGACATGAATGAGCCGAACGACCCGGGCTCTCGCCGAGGTGCGGGGCGATACCGTCTGCGGCCATGGATGTCGTGGTCACCGGCGGCGCCGGGTTCATCGGATCGAACCTGTGTCGGGCGCTCCGGGCCCGCACGGACGTCGGGCGCATCGTCGCCCTCGACGACCTCTCGACGGGGTTCGCCGCCAACCTCGACGGGGTGGACGCGGAGCTCGTGGTGGGCTCGATCCTCGACGACGCGGCGCTCGACGCGGTGATGTCGCCGGGCTGCGCCGTGGTCCACCTCGCCGCCCGCCCATCCGTCCCGCGCAGCGTGGCCGACCCGGTGCCGAGCCACGAGGTCAACGCCACCGGCACCGTCCGGGTACTCGAGGCCGCGCGCCGGTTCGACGCGGCCAACGTGGTCGTCGCCTCCTCGTCGTCGGTGTACGGCGATACCGACGAGCCGGTGAAGCACGAGTTGCTCCCCGTCAACCCCAGGAGCCCCTACGCCGCGTCGAAGCTCGCAACCGAGGCCTACGCCCTCGCCTGGTGCCGGTCCTACGGGCTGCCCGTGCTCGCGTTCCGCTTCTTCAACGTCTACGGCCCCCGACAGGCCGCCGGCCACGCCTACGCAGCAGTGATCCCGGCGTTCCTCGACGCCGCCCTCGCCGGCCGGCCGTTGCAGGTCCACGGTGACGGCCGCCAGTCGCGGGACTTCACCTTCGTCGACTCGGTGACCGAGGCGATCACGCGGGCCGTGATCGGCAGCGTCGGCTTCGACGGCCCCGTCAACCTCGCGTTCGGCAGCCGGACCGACCTGCTCGGTCTGATCTCCGTCGTCGAGGAGGTGCTCGGTCACCCGGTGACGGTGGAGCACGTCGAGCCGCGCGTCGGCGACGTCCGCCACTCCAAGGCGGGCTCCGAGCGCCTGCGGGCGCTGTTCCCGGACGTGTTCCCGACCCCGCTCGCCGAGGGCGTCCGCCGCACCGCCGACTGGTTCCGCCACGAGCCCCGAAAGCCCGATCGTTGACCTCCGGGCAGTGTCTCGACGAGCTTCGCCTCCTTCGATGCGACCTCGAGGCTGCCGTCGGGAGGGATCGCCGGAGACTCCCCATGGTCCTGGTCAGCCGCGGTTTCTGCGGGGTGTTCGCCTACCGGCTCGAGCGAGCACTCTTCCTGCTCACCGGCAGGCTCTACCCCGTTCTCCGACTGCTGCTCCTACCCCTGATCCTGCTGATGGGCGGGTACTCGAACTGTGACATCAGTTACCACGCCAGGATCGGCAAGGGCCTCCGCGTCCTCCACCCTTCGCTCGGTGTCGTCGTGTCCGGGAAGGCGGTGATCGGTGATCACCTGACGCTGGTCGGGGGCAACTGCATCGGGGTGGCCGCTCGCAGATCAGACGTCCCCTTCGTCATCGGGTCGCACGTCGAGATGGGCGCCAACGCCACGATCATCGGCCCGCTCACCCTCGGGGACCGGATCCACATCGGAGCGAACGCGTGCGTGGTGAAGAGCCACCCCGGGAACGATCTCGTGCTGGTCGGCAACCCGGCGACGCCTCGGCAGCGCCGCGCTCCGGCTCCTACTGCTCCCCGTTGATCCACTGCTGGACGCGGGCCGGGCTCACCCCGGCGACCTCGGCGATCTGCAGTTAGGACCAGCCCTGCGCCGAGAGCTCCCGCATGATCCGTGTCCGCTGGACGCCCGTGACGTCGTTGCTTCCCCAATGGCGGAGCCGCTCGGCCACGAGCCGGGTGGCTGCGAGACGGGCGGCCGCGCTCGGGGGGGCGTGGGCCCACGCGAGCGGGGCCGCGACTGCCGCGTCGAGGCGCTCGATGTAGGAGCCGTCGAGCGCGATGCCGGAGACCTCCATGTTCGCCTTGTCGCTCATGTCGGACCCATCCCTGACGAGGAGCGCAGGGCCTCGATCTCGAGCTTGAGCTTCTCGATCTCCCGGTGGGCGGCGAGGAGCTGCTCCAGGAGGTCCGTGGCGCTCAGCGACGTGCCGTCGCCAGACCCGCCGTTCTTCCGCCGCTGGGGGCGCAGACCGCGCTGCTCCAACTGGTAGGAGAGCGAGGCCTGACTGATGCCGGTGACCGCCAGGATCCGAGAGAGTGAAACACCTTCTCTGTACAGAGAAATGGCGGGTCTACGCGTTTCCCGCGGCAGGGAGCCGTTCGGCTGGTTCGGTGGGTGAGGGTAGTCGGGTGCAGCGGTAGAGGATCTTGAGCCGGTAGTTGGCGAGGTTCCGGT
>JBEIGA010000188.1:0-8197 GCA_040382135.1 Acidimicrobiales bacterium | reverse complement strand
CTCGCGGCCGGCCTCGGCCATGCGGTCGACGAGGCCGTGGGCGCTGTCGAGGGTGGCCTGCTCGAAGTGGGCGATGGCGCGAGGCGTGAAGAAGGCGCTGGCGACCTTGCGGTACTCGCGGTGGTCGGGCGGATCCATCTGGATGATCGTCCGCATCTCGCTGAGCCCACCGACGCTCGGCTCCTGGTCCTTCGGGAGCAGCACGATGCCGGGCTCGTTCAGGAACAGGTTCGGCTGGGTGCTGATCTCGAGGATGTGCTCGTGCTTCGTGATCGCCCAGAACGGCGGGAACTCGTCGGTCTCGCACCGGTGGACCGGGTCGTGCCGGCGCAGCGCGGCGAACGCCTCGTGGGGGTGCCCGCTGCGCTCGTAGGCGTGGACGTCGAGCAGTTCACGCCCGTTGGTGAGCTGGGTGGTGGTCATGGGGAACCTCCGGTTCGTCGAGGGTCGCGGGTGGTGCGGATGGTGGCGGGGATGCCGATCGCCGGGAGGAGGCGCCGACGGAGGTAGGCGCGCAGCGCACCGGGGGACCGGTGCGGCTCCGGGGAGACGAGTAGTGACAGGGCGAGGCGGAGCACGAGCTCGGCCGCCTCGTCGGCGTCCCGGTCCGACCAGTCCGCCGGGCCGGCGGCACGGGCCAGACACGACCGGGCGAAGGCGACGCCGCCCGGCTCGGTGAAGCGGCCGACCACGGAGCCGTCGGCGGACGCCGAGCTCCAGATGGCCGAGAGCACCGGATCGGCGCGGACCGTGTCGAGCGCGTGCACGACGACCTCGACCACGATGTCGCCGGGGTCCTGCAGGCGTGCCGTGCGCTCGTCGATGGTGGCGTGCAGTCGGACGGCGGCCTCGCCGAGCGCACCGCGGACCAGGGCGTCGCGGTCGTCGAAGTAGCGGTAGACGGTGGGTCGGCTCACCCCCGCCTCGGCGGCGACGGAGGCGACGCTCGTGGCGGCCAGCCCGTCCCGGGCGATGCAGCGGGCGGCGGCGTCGAGCAGGCGGCGGCGCGCCGCGGCCGCCTGCGGCGGATCCCCGGCCCACGGACGCCGGACCCCCTCGAGCACGTCGATCCCCTGCAGCGCCGTAGACGTCACGGGGCCGACGGTAATGCCCGCGTTACAGGTGGACAAGAAGTGTCACGTGATTCGGGACCAAGGTCCCGTGGCGTCGGGTACGGTCCGGGCCCATGACGGGCAGGGACGTGACCAAGCCGCTTGCGGGCATCCGGGTGGTGGACCTCACCACGAACATGTCCGGCCCCATGGCCACGATGGTGCTGGCCGACCAGGGGGCCGACGTCGTGAAGGTCGAGTCCCCGGCCGGCGACAGCATCCGCAGCGTGGGCTCCGGCTCGCCGGGCATGAGCGCCTACTTCGCCAACAACAACCGGGGGAAGCGGTCGATCGCCCTGGACCTGCGGTCGCCGCAGGGCCGGGAGGTGGTCGAGCGCCTCGTGGCCGGCGCCGACGTCTTCGTGCAGAACTTCCGGCCGGGCGTCGTCGAGCGGCTCGGCCTCGGCGAGGACGCGCTGCGGGCCGGCAACCCCGGGCTCGTCTACGCCTCGATCAGCGGCTTCGGCCGCACCGGTCCGCTCGCCGACGCTCCCGCCTACGACCACGTGGTGCAGGCGCTGTCGGGCTTCGTGGCGCTGCAGTCCGGCGACGGCGAGCCGGCCATGGTGCGCCACGGGATCATCGACAAGGCCACGGCGCTGACCCTCGCCCAGGCGGTCACGGCGGCCCTGTTCGCCCGGACCCGCACCGGTGTCGGGAGCCGCGTCGACGTCTCGATGCTCGACGCCGCCATCGCCTTCCTCTGGCCCGACGGGATGATGGACCACACCGTCGCCGAGCCCGAGGTGGAGCTCCCGCCCACGAGCCGCAGCTTCCGCGTGACCCCCACCGCCGACGGCCACGTCGTGCTCGTGACCCTCACCGGCGAGCAGTGGGCCGGTCTCCGCACCGCGATCCTCGACGAGGCGCCCTCGGCCGGGGGCGACACGTCCGAGCGGATGCGGGGTGGCGGCGCGGTCATGCGCGAGGTGCGGGTCCGGCTCGCCACGATGCCCACCGCCGAGGCCGTCGCCCGGCTCCGGGCCGCGGACGTGCCCGTGGCCCCCGTCCTCGCCCTCGACGAGGTCGCGGACCACGAGCAGGTGGTGGCCTGCGGCACCGTCGAGTCGTTCGAGCACGGGGTGCTGGGCGCAGTCCGCCAACCCCGCCCGGCACCCCTGTTCGACGGCCTGCCGGTGGCCTTCCCGCACACGGCGCCCCGCCTGTCCGAGCACGCCGACGAGATCCTCACCGAGGCCGGCTACACCCCCGCCGAGATCGTGGATCTGCGCGCTGCGGGCGTCGTGCGCTGACGCCCGCAGCGGCGCCGCCTCAGCAGGTCTCGGCGTCGGGGTCGGGCTCGGGGAGGTCGAGGCCCAGCCGGTCGATGGCGTTGCCCCGCACGATGGCGTGGATCTCCTCGGGCTTCAGGTGGCCGAAGTTCTTCTCCGCCACCTGCCTGGAGTGCGGCCAGGTGCCGTCCTGGTGGGGGTAGTCGGTCTCGAACATGATGTTGCGCAGCCCGACCTGGTCGAGCAGCTGCACGCCGACGCTGTCCTTGAAGAAGCAGCTCGCGACCTGCCGGTAGTAGTAGGTCGAGGGCGGCTCCGGGGAGAAGTCCTGGGTGTGGGCCCAGCCCCGGTGGGTGTGCCAGATGTCGTCCACGCGCTCGATGACGTAGGGGATCCAGCCGATCTGCGCCTCGGCGTAGAGCAGCTGCAGCGTCGGGAACCGCACCAGCACGCCCGAGAACAGGAAGTCGGTGAGCGACACCGCGCTGTTGGTGAAGATCGTGGTGGCCTGGACCGCCTCGGGGGCGTCCGGGGAGGTGAGCATCACCTTGGTGCCCGAGCCGATGTGCATGGCGACGACCGTGCCGGTCTCCTCGCACGCCCGGAAGAACGGGTCCCAGGCACCCGAGTGGATGCTCGGCAGGCCGAGCCAGGCGGGGCACTCGCTGAACGCCACGGCCCGCACACCGCGGGCGGCGTTGCGGCGGACCTCGGCGGCGGCGAGCTCCGGGTCCCACAGCTGCACGAGGCACAGCGGGATCAGACGGCCGCCCGAACCGCCGCACCACTCCTCGACCATCCAGTCGTTGTAGGCCCGGACGCAGAGGTCGGCGAGGACGCGGTCCTTCGCCTCGAGGAAGCGCTGGCCGCAGAACCGCGGGTAGTTCGGGAAGCACAGCGACGCCTGGACGTGGTTGACCGTCATGTCGGCGATGCGGTCGGCGGGCTTCCAGCAGCCGGGGCGCATCTCGTCGTAGGTGATCGGGGTGAGGGTGACCTCCTCGGCCGGGTAGCCGGCCGCGGCGATCAGGCGCTTCACCGAGTACCAGTGGTCCTCGTAGTGCCACCAGGCCACGGGCGGGCCGTCGCCGCCGGGCTTCTCGATGTACCCGGCGCCCACGAGCACGGGCGGCTCGGCGGGGAGGAGCTCGATGCGCGGGCCCTGGTCCCGGTACGCCGCGGGGAGGCGGCTGGACCACAGGTCCGGGGGCTCCACGACGTGGTCGTCGACGCTGACGATCCACGGGATCGAGACGGTCATGGTTCGCTCCTGGGGGTGTCGGACGGCGTGGCAGTCGCGGTGGGGACGGCGGGGGCCCAGTCGGCCTCGCGCCGTTCGGTGAAGGCGAGGGGCCCCTCCTCCTGGTCGGGGTGGCCCCAGAGGTCGACGAGGTGGTGGGCGCCGATCCCGCAGGCATCGGTGAGCCCGTGCTCGAGTGCCGCCCACAGGGCCCGCTTGGTGGCGGCCATGGCGGCGGGCGAGTTGCGGGCGATCCTCTCGGCCACCTCCTGCGCGGCGGCGTGGAGCTGGTCGGGCGGGTCGACGACCTGGCTGCAGATGCCGAGCTGGTAGGCCCGGGCCGCGGTCATGCGCTCGGACCGGGCGGTGAACGCCATGCGCATGATCGACTCGGCGGGCGACTTCCGGATGAGGGCGATGCCCTCGTAGGCCACGACCTGGCCGACGGCCACGTGGGGCTCCACGAGGGTGGCGTCGCTCGCCATGAGCACGATGTCGGCGTCGGCCACGAAGTGGAGCCCGCCGCCGGCGCAGACGCCGTTGACGGCGGCGACCACCGGCTTCGCGATGCCGAGGTGCCAGGCGGTGAAGCGGAGCTCGGCGTCACGGGTCTGGCGGGAGAAGCGCTTCAGCGCCGCCTTGTCGCGTGCCATCTGCACGACGTCGACCCCGGAGTGGAACGCCGGGCCGTTGGCCGCGTTCACGATGACCCGGACCTCGGGGTCGGCGTCGAGCTCGAGCCAGGCCTGCTCCACCTCGGCGAACATCGTGGCGTTCATGGCGTTGCGTGCCTCGGGACGGTCGAAGACCAGCCAGCCGACATGGCCGTGGCGTTCGACGACGATCGTCTCGTAGGAGGACAAGCCGGCTGCTCCCGGGCCGAGGGTGATGCGAAGAATATACAGTTGCGCTCAGGACGAGAACTCCACGAGCTCCACGCGCAGGCCGTCGGGGTCGGGGACGAAGAAGAGCCGGGTGAGCGGACCCCGCGAGGTGTTCTCGAAGCGGTAGATCGCCGTGGGGTTCCAGCCCCGCTCCTCGGCCAGGGCGTGGACGGCGTCGAGGTCGTCCACCGTGAACGACATCCCGGTGACCCCGATCGGCGGCGACGGCGGCGGTGCCGGCTTCGTCCGTGGGACGTCGAGGGTCTCGATCGTGTGGAGCACGTAGCCCGCCACGTGGAGGAAGGTGGACCGGATGCGGACGCCCTCACGGCCGAAGATGGCATCGAGCGACGGGGCGGTCATCTCGTGGTCGTCGCGGACCTCGGCGTCGAAGAGGGTCCGGTAGAAGGCGACCGTGGCGTCGGTGTCGACGACGTGGACGATGAGGTGGCTGGGCGATGCGTGCACGCGGTCCTCCTCAGGTCCAGGAGCCGCCGTCGACCGTGTGCTCGCACCCGGTGACGTAGGAGGACTGGTCCGACAGCAGGTGGATCACGACGCCGGAGACCTCCGAGGGCTGCCCGGCCCGGCGCAGCGGGTGCTGGCGGTAGAAGCGCTCGGCGTCCTCGCCCGTGGGCGCGCTGAACATGCCGGTGTTGTCGATGCCGCCGGGGTGCACGGAGTTGACCCGGATGTTGGAGGGCCCGAGCTCACGCGCGGCGTACTTGGTGAGGCCGCGCACCGCCCACTTCGACATGCCGTAGGTGCTGAGCCCCTCGATGCCCTTGAGCCCTGCGAGCGACGACAGGTTGACGATGGAGCCGCCTCCCGAGTCGCGCATGGCCGGGGCCACCGCACGGATGCCGTGCCAGGTGCCGAGCACGTTCACCCGGAACACCCGCTCCACCACTGCGGGGTCCTCGGCCTCGATCATCGCAGGCGTCGGGTAGACGGCCGCGTTGTTCACGAGCCCGTCGAGCCGGCCGAAGCGCCCGACCGTGGCGGCGACCACTCGACCCCACCCGTCGACGTCGGTGATGTCGTGGGTCACGAAGGCGACCGAGTCGCCCAGCGCGGCGGCGAGCTCCTCGCCCGGCCCGGTCTGGACGTCGGTCGCCACGACCCTCGCCCCCTCCTCGACGCACCGCTCCACGTGGCACCGGCCCATGCCCTGCGCCGCCCCGGTGATGACCACGACCTTGCCGGCCAGACGTTCATTGCCGGCCAAGCGTCCCAGTCCTGCCAGACGTTCCACGAGTTCCCCCTCGATCGCTCCGGGGACGACCGTAGTCGTGCGGGCTAGCGTCCCGGCCATGGGACGTCCGGTGCGTGTGGCGGTGTGGTCGACGGGTGGCGTGGGGGCGATCGCGGTGCGGTCCGTCGCCCGCCGGCCCGACCTGGAGCTCGTGGGCGTGTGGGTCCACAACCCCGACAAGGTGGGCCGTGACGCCGGTGAGCTCGTGGGCGGTGAGCCGATCGGCCTGGCCGCCACGAACGACGTCGACGCCATCCTGGCCGAGGGCGTCGACTGCGTGATCTACGCGGCGAGCGGCCCCGAGCTCGACGCCGTCGCGGTGCCGGACTACGTGCGGTTCCTCGAGGCGGGCGTGAACGTGGTGACCGTCTCGTCGGCCGGCCTGGTGTACCCGGAGGGCTTCGAGCCCCGCATCCGTGACCGGCTCGCCGCCGCGGCCAAGCGGGGCGGCGTCACCCTCTATGCGTCGGGCATCGAACCGGGGTTCGCCGGCGACCAGCTCGTCGTCATCCTGGCCACCATGTCCGACACGATCCGGTCGGTGCGCTGCCAGGAGATCTTCCGGTACGACGGCTACCCGGTGACGTTCGTGATGTTCGACGTGTTCGGCTTCGGCAAGCCCATGGACTACACGCCGCTCATGTCGTACCAGGGCGCCCAGCTGATGACCTGGGGCCCGCCCGTGCGGTACGTGGCGAAGGCGCTCGGCGTGGAGCTCGACGAGATCCGCGAGACCTACGAGCGCTGGCCCACCGACCGTCGCCTCGAGGTGGCGAGCGGGGTGATCGAGGCCGGCACCTGCGGCGCGATCCGCATGGAGACGATCGGCGTGGTGCGCGGGAAGGACGCCATCGTCATCGAGCACGTGAACCGCATGGCGCCCGACCTCGCCCCGCACTGGCCCACGGCGCCGCGTGACGGGACCTACCGCATCGTGATCGACGGCGATCCGGTGATCAGCTGTGACATGACCGTCGGCACCCACGAGACGGCGAGCGACGAGGGCATGGTCGCCACCACCATGCGCCTCGTGAACGCCGTGCACGCCGTGGTGGAGGCGCCGCCCGGCCTCGTCAGCTCGCTCGACCTGCCCCTGACGCTGCCGCGCGACCCCTTCGTGTGACGGTGGTTCAGGCCGGGGCGCCGGTGTCGGTCTCGGTGTCGGAGCCCTCGGGCCAGCTGTAGAACTGCCGGACCCAGCGCCGGTACTCGGCGATCTCGCCGTCGTCCTTCACCAGGACCGGGTGGGGCACGTACCGCTTGTGCTCCCAGATCGGGATGTCCTGGTAGATGCCGGACTTGGCGAAGGCGTCGACCATCGCCTGGCCGGCCTCCTCGCCGAGGCTGCGGTGGTAGGCGAAGACCCAGCGCTGGTGGGTGTGGCCCTCGTCGATCGGCGACGCCGAGCTGAAGAACACGAGGCCGCCCGGGACCCGCAGCATCACGAAGCCGAGCTGGTGCGACTCGCGGACGAACACCCCGTTCTCCCGCGGTGCCTCGGTGATCCGCATCCGGCCCTCCCAACGGGTGGTCTGGACGGGGATCTCCTCGGCGCCGTGCACGTAGACGAAGTGCACGGTGTCCTGGTCGTTCTCCATGAGCTCCTGGACCGCGGTGGCGATGGAGCGGTCGGTGTAGATGGGGCCGACCCAGTCGGGGTCGTCGATCTCGGGGATGACCGGCAGCTCCCACTGCGGCGGCTCGCCGAGCAGGTGGTGCCAGGCGAAGATCAGCCCGTTCAGCTCGATGGTGGGGTACGCCCGCACCCGGGCCCGCTCGGGGATGCGGTCGCTCGTGGCGTAGGGGATGTCGACGACGCGGCCGGTGCCGTCGTAGCGCCAGCCGTGGAACGGGCACTGGAGGCACGCGCCGTGCACCAGCCCCGGACCCGGCTCGTGCGACTCCGGGGCGCCGGACCCCACGCCCAGGTGGGCGCCGAGGTGGGCGCAGTACGCGTCGACCGTGTGGGGCGTGCCGGTGCCCTCCTCGCGCCACACCACCAGGTCCTTGCCGAAGTAGTGGACGTTGCGAACGTCGCCGGGCTGCAACTGGTCGCTCTGCGCCACCGCGAACCAGCCGTTCGGCACCGGGAACGGGTAGCGGTCCCGCCCCGGCCCCTTGATCCCCGACGCCTGGATCCGCTCCCACTCCGCTGCGGTCATCCCCATGCTGCAACCCCCCGGTCCCGGACTCGAGGCTACCCGCCACCCCCCCGGTGGGGGGTGGGTCAGAGGTAGGCGCGAGCGACGGCGACGGCGCGCCGGGCCAGGGCACCGTCGGCCTCGAGCGGGGGAGGGGTGGCGGTGCGCCAGCGGTGGGTGGCGACCCGGCACCACGCGCCCGCAGGACCGCGCACGACGGCGACGGGGTCGTCGGCGCCGACGACCCACTGCCCGCCCGAGGGGGCGACGAGCTCGAGGCGGAGGCGGCGGGGGTCGTCGGGTGGGGCCTCGCCGGCGACGGCGAAGGCGTGG
>JBEIGA010000187.1:0-8198 GCA_040382135.1 Acidimicrobiales bacterium | reverse complement strand
CGTCGCCACCCCCGCCGCCCTCCGAGCTGCTGCCGCGGCCGCCCGCGGGGGGGCCCCCGCGGGCGGCCCGCCCCTCCACGACCGGTGGACCGGGAGGTCCGGTCTGCTGTCGAAGTCGGTGACCAGGTCGCCGATCTCGGTGAAGGTGGCGGAGTCGGCGTCGTACTGCAGGACCTGCAGCGCACCGACGTTGACCGCGTCCTCCTCGCCGTTCATCGTGTAGACGACGCCGTCGCGGGCCAGCATCGGCACGTACTCGAGGCTGCGGGCGGCGTTGATGATCGAGGCCCGGGTGAGCCCTTCGGGCGACTCGGCGGCGAGGCGCAGGATCTCGACCGTGACCTCACCCACCGTCCAGCCGGCGGAGGCGGTGGTGACGACGTCGCCGTTGCCGAGCTCGGTCATGTAGGCGACGTACTCGGCCGGAGCGGCCTCGGCGGCCACGGCCGGGTCGTTGACGTCCTTCAGGTGGTTCGAGGTGTAGAGGCCGTCGGCGGCGGGACCGGCGACGCCGAGGATCAGGGCGCTCGCGCAGGTGTTGGTCAGGAACAGCGCGGGCTCCCAGCCGGCGTTCGCGGCCTTCACGTTGGCGAGCTCACCCAGGAAGGTGGGGCAGTAGCTGCCGAGCGGGATGGCGAGGATGGCGTCGGGGGCCTCCGTGGCGATCGCGTTGAGCTGGGCCGTGGGGGGCGCAGCGTCGCCGACCTCGTGGGTCTGCTCGGTGACCACCTCGATGCCGAAGTCGGCGGCGACCGCAGTGAAGGCGTCCACGTAGGTCTGGCCGAAGTCGCTGTTCACGTTGAACAGGGCGACCGTCGCACCGTCGGGGAACTGCTCGGCGATCTGCGCCGCGTAGACCTGCGCCTCGATGTCGTAGGGCACCAACGCGCCGGTGGTCCACGGGTAGTCGGCGACCTCGGCCCACTCGACCGCACCCGTGAGGTTCATGAGCTGCGGGATGCACTCCTCGTTGAGGGTGTCACGCACGGCGAGGTTGTTCTCGGTGCCGATGATGCCGGCGAAGAGGTGCACGCCCTCGTCGAGCAGGGTGTCGACCGCGCCCGGGGTGAGGTCCTTGTTGTACTGGTCGTCCTGGATCGAGATCTCGATCTCGTAGCCCGGCACCAGCTCGTTCTCGTTGGCGTACTGGATGTACGCCTCGAGCCCGGCCTTCACGGGCGAGAAGGCGATGGCCGCGGTGCCGCCGGAGAGCGGGAGCACCGAGCCGATCTGGATCGTGCCTTCGATGGGCTCGTTCGCCGCGTCGGGGTCGACGCAGTCGTCGGTGCTCACGACCCAGGCATCGCCGCCCTCGGCCGGGGCCTCGGTGGTCTCCGTGCTCTCGCCGTCCTCGGCCGGGGCCTCGGTGGTCTCCGTGCTCTCGCCGTCCTCGGCGGGCGCGGCGGTGGTCTCGGTGCTCTCGGCACCCTCGTCGTCGTCACCGCAGGCGGCGAAGATCAGAGAGCTCGCCGCAAGGAGTGCGACGAGACGTCCAGGACGTCGGATCATGGTTCTTCCCCTCCGGAAGTCGCGGCGGGTTGCCGTTCGGCAGCAGAGGCTACTGGGGGGCGCTCCGAGGCGGACATCGCAACCACGGGCGCCGGGACCACGACCACGAACCGCCGCCCCAGGCGTCGGAGCAGCCCGACCAGGCCGTAGGGCGCCACGAACATCAGGACGATGAGGGCGACGCCCAGGATCATGGTGGCCGGCGAGGTGTCGGCCCAGCCGAACAGCCAGCCGATGAACCCCTCGCCGCTCGCGCTCGACTCCCGCGTGGTGGTGTCGATCCACATGTAGAGGAGGCCGCCGAGGATCGGGCCCCAGAGGCTGGCGGGGCCGCCCACGACCATGACGAGGAGGAAGACGATCGAGCCGAGCAGGGTGAGGTAGGTGGTCTCCGGGGTGACGACGCCGGTGCGGGCCGTGCTGAGCGACCCGGCGAGGGCGCAGGTGGCGGCGGAGAACCCGAACACCAGGGTCTTGGTGGCGGCCAGGTTGACACCCATGACGGCGGCGGCGGTCTCGTTGTCCCGAACGGCGATGAGCGCACGACCGACGCGGCTGCGGACGATGCCCCGGCACACGAGGAACACGATCACCACGAGCAGCAGGCCGAGCCAGTACATGAACACGGCCCGGCCGTCGCGGCCCTTCAGCTCGCCGAGCAGCGGCAGTTCGGGGAGCTCGTCGTAGCGGACGCCGTCGAACCCGCTCGAGCCGCCGGTGAGCCACTCGAGCTTCTTCCAACGGACGAGGGTGGGGAACAGCACGCCGACGGCGAGCGTGACGAGGGCGAGGTAGGTGCCCTTGATCCGGAGCGCGGGCAGGGCGACGACACACCCCACCACGAAGGCCACGGCGGCCGCCGCCGGGAAGGTCAGCCCGTGGCCCCACCCGTGGTCCTGGACGAGGATCGCCGTGGTGTAGGCGCCGATGCCGAAGAACGCCGAGTGGCCGAGCGAGACGAGGCCCGTGTACCCCAGGACCAGGTTCAGCGCCATCGCCGGGATGATCAGCAGGAAGGCGTCGGTGAACTGCCCGACCGTGCCCGTGGCGGTCTTGGTGGGGATGTAGACCGCGTACGCGGCGACGGCGGCGAGGAACGCGAGCCGGATCGCCCAGTGGGCGGCGCCGTTCTCCCGGATGGTCAGCGGTCGGAACCCGGCCATGCGGTCGACCCCCTAGACCCGTTCGACCTTGGCCGAGCCGAACAGGCCGGACGGTCGGGAGAGCAGGACGACGAAGATCGCGAGGAGGGCGACCGACAGGCGCATCTCCTGGCCGATCCACCCGGGCGCGTAGCCGGCCGCCATGTTCTCGACGACGCCGATGGCGAGCCCGCTGATCACCGCGCCCACGAGGCTGTCCAGGCCGCCGAGGGTGGCGGCGGCGGCCGCGTAGACGAAGAACGTGAACATCAGGCTGGGCTGCACGTCACCGGTGCGGCCCGCGACGAGCGTGCCGGCGAGCGCGCCGAGCGCAGCGGCGAGGCCCCACGAGGCGGCGAGGATGGCGCTGGTCCGGATGCCGACCAAGCGGGACGACTCGGGGTTGCTCGCGACCCCGCGCATGGCGAGGCCGAAGCGGGTCTTGGAGAAGAGCAGGAAGAGCAGGCCCATCAGGGCGAGCGCCACCACCAGCACGCCGATGGACTCGTAGCGCCAGGTGGCCCCGAAGAGCTTCAGGAAGTCGTCGGGAGCGTCCGGGAAGAGGCTCGGCATGACCTCCTGGGGCAGCGCGCCCCAGATGGCGGACGCGAGCGAGTTGAGGAACAGGAAGAGCGCGATGGTGACCACGAAGACGGAGTACGGGGACTTCTTGGCGACCGGACGGACGAGGAAGTACTCGGATCCGGCGCCCATGAGGAACCCGAACCCCATGCTGAGCACCGTGGCGATCCAGAGCGGGATGCCCCAGTCCTGCAGCTGCCAGGTGACGAAGGCGCAGAACATGGCCATCTCGCCCTGGGCGAAGTTCAGGTGGCCCGAACCGCGGAACACGACGACGATGCTCAGCGCGAGCAGCGAGTAGATGGCCCCGACCGAAAGCCCGTCGAAGAGGTACTGGAAGAACCGGTCCATCGTCAGAACCCCAGGTACGCCTTGCGGATGCCGTCGTCGGCGCTGATCTCCTCGGCGGTGCCGGAGGCGACGATGCTCCCGGTCTCGAGCAGGTAGACCCGGTGGGCGACCCGCACGGCGAGGTTGGCGTTCTGCTCCACGAGCAGCACCGAGAGCCCCTCCTCCCGGTTGAGCCGCTCGATGATCTCGAAGAGCTCCTTGGTGATGAGCGGCGCGAGGCCGAGGCTGGGCTCGTCACAGAGCAGGAGCCGCGGGCGACTCATCAGGGCCCGGGCGATGGCGAGCATCTGCTGCTCGCCGCCCGAGAGGCTGCCCGCCTTCTGTCCTCGCCGCTCCGCGAGCCGGGGGAAGGTGGCGTACCAGCGGTCGATGTCGGCGTCGGTGTCGTGACGCCGGGTGTAGGCGCCGATGCGGAGGTTGTCCTCGACGGAGAGATCGGCGAAGGTGCCGCGCCCCTGGGGCACCTGGGCGATACCGAGCCGCACGATGCCGTCCGGGGAGCTGCGGCTGATGTCCTGGCCGTCGAAGCGCACCGTGCCGCGCCGGGCGATGGTCCCCGAGACGGCCCGCATCGTGGTGGTCTTGCCGGCCCCGTTGGCCCCGAGCACCACCACGACCTCGCCCTCGTCGACGCGGAGGTCGATGTCGCGCAGGATCTGGACGGGTCCGTAGCCGGCCGACAGCCCCTCGACCTCGAGCAGGCTCATGCGTCGGCCCCCAGGTACGCCTCGATCACGGCGGGGTCGTTGCGGACCTCGTCCGGCGTGCCGTCAGCGATCTTCCGGCCGAAGTCCATGGCGACGACCTTGTCCGAGATCCGCATGACCATGGCCATGTGGTGCTCGACGAGCAGGATCGTGAGGCCGAAGTCGTCGCGGATGCGGGCGATCGTGTCGCCGAGCTCGTCGACTTCGCCGTGGGTGAGGCCGGCGGCCGGTTCGTCCATCAGCAGGAACTGGGGCCGTGCCGCTAGGGCCCGCGCGATCTCCAGCCGCTTGAGGGTGCCGAAGGGGAGGCCGGCGGCGGGATGGTGCGCCAGCGGGGCGAGCCCGAGCCGGTCGAGCAACTCGCCGGCGAAGGCCCGGATGCGGCGGTCTTCCCGGGCGACGCCGAGGCGGAGGATCGCGCGGGTGAAGCCGACGCGGCCCTGGCTGTGCGCTCCCACCATGACGTTCTCGAGGAGGGTCATGGTGGGGAACAGGGCCAGGTTCTGGAAGGTGCGGGCGATGCCGAGTCGGGCGATGCCGTGAGGCGGGACCTCGAGCAGGTCGTGGCCGGCGAAGCGGACCGTCCCCTCGCTCGGCTGGTAGATCCGACTCACGACGTTGAACATGGTCGTCTTGCCGGCCCCGTTCGGACCGATGAGCCCGCAGATGAGGCCCGGTTCGATAGCGAACGCCAACCCGTCGAGGGCCACGATCCCGCCGAAGCGGACCGTCACGTCGCGGACGTCGAGGAGGCTCACCGGCGCGCATCCGAGCAGATGGGCGGGCGGGGGTCAAGACGAACGGGCGGCGATCCTCGGGGAAAGGTGTCGAAACACACAATTTCCGCGCAAGACTCCAAGTCGGTGGACATCCGTCCGATCAATACCGTGATGCACGTGATCGAAGCCGGTAGCCCGGGGACAGGAACGCAGACCGTGAACGTCGTGATCGTCGAAGACGCACCGGAGTTCTCGACCCTGCTCACCGCGGTCCTGCGATCCGAGGGGTTCTCCGTGCGTTCCTACGCCGACGGTGAGAGCGCGATCGCCGGCATCCTCACCGATCCGCCGGACGTCGTCCTGCTCGACCTCGTCCTCCCGGGCATCGACGGCGTCGAGGTCTGCCGGCGCATCCGACCGGTCACCGACGCCTACGTGATCTTCCTGACCGCCCGCGACGACGAGGTCGACAAGGTCGTCGGCCTCGCCGTCGGCGGCGACGACTACATGACCAAGCCGTTCAGCCCCCGGGAGCTCGTGGCCCGCATCCGGGCCATGATGCGCCGTCCCCGGCAGACCCCGGTGGTGGGCGTCCCCGCCGAGCCCGTGCTGCGCCATCTGGACCTCACGCTCGATCCCGAGAGCCGCGAGGTCCTGCTCGACGACCAGCCGGTCCCGCTCACCCGCATCGAGTTCGAGCTCCTGCGGTGCCTCATGCGGCGGCCCGGTGCCGTCGTCGCCCGGCCGGTGCTGCTCGAGCAGGTGTGGGGCGAGAACTGGTTCGGCGACAGCCACGTGGTCGATGTGCACGTGGCCAACCTGCGCCGCAAGGTCGACGCGAACGGTCGGAGCCACATCCGCACGGTCCGGGGTGTCGGCTACAAGCTGGTGACCACCTAGCCTGCGCCGGGCGCCGACTCAGTCGCCGAGGAGCTCGAGGAGCACGTCCTCGAGACGGGCGGCGGTGGTCCGGGTGAGGGTGCCGAGCTCGGCCAGGTCGGTCCCGAGGTCGGCGTCGGCCGGGGCGTGCTCGATCCGCCCGCACAGCGCCGCCAGCCGGGCCGCTCCGAGGAGCGCGGCCGCCGACCGGAGCACATGGGTCGTGCGGACGACCGTGGCCCGGTCTCCCGCCGCTGCCGCCCGCAGGACGGCGTCGTGCCGGGGACCGAGCTCCTGCAGGAACGTGGCCACGACCGAGCGCACGATCGCGGGGTCACCGACGTCACGGACGAACCCCGACAATGCCTCAGCGTCGATCTCGGGCTCGTCCGGGTCCGCCGGCCCGGTCGGTGCCCCCCCGCCGGCCGTTTCGGCAGTGCCCGGCTCCGCACTCCGTGTTCCGGAGGTCCAGCGCTGCACCGTGGCGCCGAGCTCATCCATCGTCACCGGCTTGGCGAGGAAGTCGTCCATGCCGGCGCCGAGGCAGCGTTCCCGGTCCCCGGCCATGGCGTTGGCCGTGACGGCGACGATCGGGACGCGGGTCAGGCCCGTGGCTGCTTCGTCCGCACGGATGCGGCGGGTGGCCTCGAGACCGTCCATGTCGGGGAGGTTCCAGTCCATCAGCACGATGTCGAATGGGGGAGGGCGGTCGAACGGGGCCGGGCTGCCGCGCACGGTGCGGAGGAGCTCCACCGCCTCCCCGCCGGTGCCGAGGATGCGGTGCTCGTGGCCGAGCCGGTTGAGCTGGTGGGCGGCGAGCGCCTGGTTGACCGGGCTGTCCTCCACGACGAGCACCCGGATCGGGCGGTCGCCCGCATCCGTCGGGGCGAGCGGCTCGGCGGATGGGGAGGGGAGGTGCTCGCGGGTCCGGGCGTCGTGCCGGTCGGTGACGTCCTCGATGCTGCCGATCAGGCCGATGAACCGGCCCCCGCCGTCGCGGAGCGCCCGCGATCGCAGCCGCCCCCGGAAGCGGGAGCCGTCCGGTCGGACGTAGTGCTTCTCGAGGTCGATCTCGTCGACCTCGCCGTTTCGGAGCCGTGCGAGCGCAGCGCGGGTGATCTCCCGATCGACGGGATCGGTCACGAGGTCGCTGACGAGCTGCCCGGTCGCATCGAGGCGGAAGAGCCGCCGGAAGGCCGCGTTCGCGGCCACCTGCCGGCCCTCGGCGTCGAGGACCGAGAGGGCGACCGGCGCTTGCTCGAAGAAGGCGGCGAGGTTCGTCTCCATCGTCGGGCACTACCCTGCCACGGTCGGACGACGACTCGTCGTCATCACGACCGTTGGATCCCGGCCGGGAGTGCCGATAGGGAATGGTGCAGCGCACGCCGAGCGGGACCGAGGCGACCCGACGCCTCTTCGAGTTGTCCAACGACGCCGCATTGGTCGAGGTCGACGGTCGCATCGTCGCGGCCAACGAGGCCGCGGTCGCCCTCTACGCCGGCGTCGCACCGAGCGACCTCATCGGCCGGTCGTCCGTCGACCTCGTCACCGAGGACCTCCGGGACCACCTCCGCTCGCGGGTGGGCCGGGTGCTCGCAGGTGTGGAGCAGGAGCGGTGGGCGGAGGAGCGCATCCTGCGCCTCGACGGGGCGGTCCACACCGTGGTGGCCCGCACGTCGCCGGTCACCTGGGAGGGGCGGGCCGCGGTCCTGATCCTGCTGCGCGAGCAGCATCGGGGGGAGTGGGCGGCGTCGGCGCTCGCCGAGCGCGACGAGATCGCCGAGCTCGTGGCCCGAGCCTCCTACGAGATCGGCGTGGCCCCCGACGAGCGGCTCGATGCCGCCATCGAGGGGGTGCTCGCACTCCTCGGCGCCCACGACGGCGCGGATCGCGCCTACGTGATCCTCTTCGACACCGAGGGCCGGCGGATCTTCAACACCCACGAGTGGGTGGCCGAGGGCATCGAGGCCCAGATCGGTTACGTCCAGGACCTCCGCACCGCCGACTTCCCGTGGTCGTTCGGGGTGCTCGCCCGGGGGCAGGCGGTCCACCTGCCGGATCTTGCTGCGCCACCTCCCGGCGCCGAGGCGGAGGCGGCGTCCTTCGGTCGTTTCGGCGTCCGTTCGGCGCTGCAGGTGCCGATGATGGCCGGGGGCGTGCTGGTCGGTCTGGTGGGGTTCAACCACGTCCGCTCGAGCAAGACCTGGCGGCAGGAGACGATCGTCCTGCTCCGCGACGTCGGGGCGCTGATCGCCACCGCCATGATCCGACGTCGGGCTGCGGAGGAGGCGGCGCGGGCCCGCGACGCG
>JBEIGA010000186.1:0-8201 GCA_040382135.1 Acidimicrobiales bacterium | reverse complement strand
CTGCCGCGCAACGCCTGGTACGAGGTACCGGCGTCGGGGTTCGACGGCCCGTCGTTACTCGAGGGCTGGTACCGCTACGACGGCGGCTGGTACGACTTCATCGCCCGCGACGGCTACCAGTACGGCGGACCGGGCGTGCAGTCCGAGGTGGCGTTCTTCCCCGCCTACCCCGTGCTGATGTGGCTGCTGGCCCCGGTGCTCGGCGGGACCCAGACCGCGGGCATCGCCGTCACCCTGGTGGCGGGCGCCGTCGCCGTGCTCCTGTTCCACCGCTGGTCGGCCGACCGCCTGGGGGAGACCCTGGCGTGGTCGGTGCTGCCGATCCTCCTGCTGTTCCCCTACGCCTGGTACCTGTTCGGCGCCGTCTACGGCGACGCCGTGTTCCTGGCTGCGGCGCTCGGTGCGTTCCTCGCCCTCGAGCGGGACCGGCCGGTGCTGGCCGGCCTCATCGGCATCGTGGCCACCGCAGGCCGCCCCGTGGGCGTGGCCGTCGTGATCGGGCTCGTGGTGCTGCTCCTCGAGCGGCGCAACCGGCTGCCCGACCCGCGCCGGGGTGACCCGTTCCGCCCGGCGGATGCCGGTGTGCTGCTCTCGCTCGGCGGCCTGGGCGGCTGGATGGCCTACCAGTGGGTGCGCTGGGGCGACCCGCTCCTGTTCGTCGAGGTGCAGGAGGCGTGGGGGCAGGAGCCGGGCCCGCGGACGTGGTTCAAGCTCACGTTCCTCCGGAAGGTGCACCAGTTCCCGGGCTGGTTGGCCGACGCGCTCGCCGGCGAGGGGACGGCCGAGACCCGGCCCTGGAACAACGCCGTCTACACCGCAGGGATCGTCCTGCAGGCCGTCCTCGTGCTCGCCGCGATCCTCCTGCTCCGGGAGGTGTGGCGGCGGTTCGGCTGGGGGTACCTCGCCTACAGCGCGGCCGTGATCGGCATCCCCTTCATCGGCAGCGCCGATTTCCAGGGCCTGGGTCGGTACCTGCTGGCCGCCTTCCCGGTGCTCGCTGCGGCCGGGGTGCTGCTGGCGGAGCGCCCCCGGCTCCGGATGGCCTGGCTGACCACCAGCGCGCTGCTCCTGCTCGTCCTCACGACCTTCTACGCGCGAGCCTTCTACGTGGCATGACCCCGCACTTCGAGAGCCTGACCGTCGTCTACCCGGCCTGGAACGAGGAGGCCTCCATCGAGCGCGCCGTCGACGCGGCGCGTGAGGTCCTCGCCGACCTGGTCGAGACGGGCGAGATCGGGCGCTACGAGATCGTGGTGGTGAACGACGCGTCCACCGACCGCACCGGCGAGATCATCGACGCCCTAGCGGCCGCCGACCCCTGCGTCGTCGCCGTCCACCACGACGTGAACCGCAAGCTCGGCGGCTCCATCCGCACCGGGTTCACCCACGCCACCGGCGAGCTGGTCCTCTACACCGACGCCGACCTGCCCTTCGACATGGCCGACACCGCCAAGGCCGTGCGGCTGCTGCGGGTCTACGACGCCGACATCGTCAGCGCCTACCGCTTCGACCGCACCGGCGAGGGCCCGCGGCGGATGGTGTACTCGCACGCCTACAACCAGCTCGTCCGCTCGATGTTCGGCCTGCGCGTCCGCGACGTGAACTTCGCCTTCAAGCTCGTGCGCGGGTGCGTGCTCGACAACATGGAGCTGGTGAGCGAGGGGTCGTTCATCGACGTCGAGCTGCTCGTCCGGGCCCACCGCCTCGGCTACCACATCATCCAGTTCGGGGTGGACTACTTCCCCCGCAGCCGGGGCGTGTCGACGCTGTCCTCCAACGCGGTGATCGTCCGCATCGTCCGCGAGCTGCGCGACCTGCGCACCGAGCTGGCGGGCATCGAGCCGCTCCCCGCCGACGTGCGGCGCCGACGGCGGGAGCGCCCGTGACCGACCGGGTCCTCGTGGTCAACGCCGACGACTACGGCCTCACCGAGGCCACCTCGCGGGCGATCCTGCGGGCGCACCGCGAGGGCGTGGTCACGTCCACGTCCGTGCTCGCCCTCGGTTCCGGGTTCGCCCGCACCGCCGCCTGGCTGGCCGACGCACCGGGCCTCGGGCTCGGCGCCCACCTCGCCGCCGTGGGCGAGGACCCGCCCCTGCTGTCGGCCCGCGAGATCCCCACGCTGGTCGACGCGCAGGGCCGTCTCCGCATGAGCTGGAAGCAGTTCCTGCCCCTCGTCGCGGCCCGTCGCATCGACCTCGACGACGTGCGCCGGGAGTTCGCCGCCCAGATGGAGCTGCTGCACGAGGACGGTCGCCGGTTCGACCACGTCGACACCCACCAGAACCTGCACCTCTGGCCGGGCGTGCGCGACATCGCCATGGACCTGGCCGCCGAGCGGGGCATCCGCTGCATCCGGGTCACGCGGTCCGCCGAGCGCGGGCCCGTGGGCCAGGTGGTGCGCCGCCTCGCCGTCCGGCTCGAGCGCCGCTGCACGGCGTCCGGCTGGGCGTTCCCCGCAGCGAGCACCGGGCTCGACGAGGCGGGCGCGCTCACCACCGACGGGATGGCCGCGGCGATCGGTCGCCTCGGGGCCACCGGCGCCCCGACCGCCGAGCTCGCCACCCACCCGGGCGAGGCGGGCGACCCCGACATCCACCGCTACGCCTGGGGCTACGTGTGGGCCGACGAGCTCGAGGCCCTGTGCGCGCCCGCCACCCGCGCGGCGGTCGCCGCCGCCGGGTTCCGCCTCGGCACGTTCGCCGACGTGGCCGCCCGGGCGGGTGTCGGCGCGTGACCGTGCCCCGGAGCGCACTGGCGAAGCGCACGCTCGACCTGTTCGCCGACGCGCCTCGGAGCGACCGGCTCCACATCCGGGGCCGGTGGCTGTCGTGCCCGTTCGCCGCGGTCGAGGCGGCCGTCCCCCGCTCCGGGCGGATCCTCGAGGTCGGCTGCGGCCACGGGTCCTTCGCCGCGTTCCTCGCCCTGTCGTCACCGGCGCGCGCGGTCACCGGTGTCGACGTCGACCGCGACAAGATCGAGGTCGCACGCCGGGCGGCCGCCGGGCTGGTGCCGGGCGAGGCCACGCTCGCCTTCGCCCCGGTGGAGCCCGAGCCGATCCCCGACGGGCCGTGGGACGCCATCGTCGTCGTCGACGTGCTCTACCTGCTCGGCGCGGCCGGCCGGGCCGCCGTGCTCGACCGGTGCGCCGAGGTGCTCGCCCCCGGCGGGGTGCTCGTGGTGAAGGAGGTCGACGTGCGGCCGCGCTGGAAGCACGGCCTGGCCACCGCGCAGGAGCTCGTCGCCACCCGCGTGGCCCGCATCACCGAGGGCGACCACGTCGACTTCGCCCCGCCGGACGTGCTCGCCGCCGAGCTCGCCGAGCGGGGGTTCACCGTGGAGCGGCGGCGGATCGACCGCTGGTACCCGCACGCCCACCTCCTGCTGCTCGCCACGAGGCTCGCCGCATGAGCGCGGATCCCGTGAGCGCTGATCGGGGCCCGCAGCCCGACGCCGCCTACTTCGCCCTGATGGCCGAGGTCGCCGAGACCCACTGGTGGTACGTGGGGCGGCGGGCGATCCTCGCCGACCTGCTGCGCGGGCGGATGCCCTCCGGCGGCACCGCCGTCGACGTCGGCTGTGGCACGGGCGAGGTCCTGCACCTGCTCGTCGGCCTGGGTGCGGCGACGTCGGCCGGCACGGACCTGAGCCCGGACGCGCTCGCGGTGGCCCGCGACCGTGGCGGCCGGGTGCTGCGCTCGGTGGCGGAGACGCTCCCGTTCCGGACGGCGTCGGCCGACGTGCTCGTGAGCCTCGAGGTGATCGAGCACCTCGACGACGACGTCCTGGCGCTCCGGGAGTACGTGCGCGTCGCGAAGCCCGGCGCCACCGTCGTGGTGACGGTCCCCGCCTACCCGTGGCTGTTCAGCGAGCACGACGTGCGCGCCGCCCACCGGCGCCGGTACTCGCGCGCGGCACTCCGGACCGCGGTGGAGGCGGCCGGCCTCGAGATCGAGCGGATGACCGGCTACTACGCGTTCCTCGTGCCGCCGGCCGCCGTCCTCCGCAAGACCCCGCTGCGGCGGCTGTTCCCCGCCACCGACGAGGAGGTGAGCAGCATGCCCGTGGTCGACACGGTGTTCCGGCTGCTCGCCCGGCTCGAGCGTCGCTGGCTCCGGCACCGCGACCTGGCCGTGGGCCTGTCGTTCGCCGTGGTCGCCCGGGTCCCGCAGGACGGCGGCTCCCGGACCCGGTAGGTTCCCGGGCCATGGACGTCTACGAGGCCCTCTACACGACCCGCGCCATGCGCCGCGTCCGCCCGGACGCCATCCCCGAGGACGTGCAGGCCCGCATCCTCGACGCCGCGATCCGGGCGCCGTCGGGCGGCAACCAGCAGACCTGGCACTTCCTGCTGGTCGACGACCCCGACGTCCGCGGCCGCATCGCCCCGCTCTACAAGGCCTCCATCGACGCCCTCTGGGAGACCTACTACGCGCCCCAGGTCGCCTGGGCGAACGAGGACCCCGCAGACCCGGAGCGGGCCCAGTTCCTGCGGGTGCAGAAGTCGGCCCAGTGGGCGGGCGACAACTTCGCCCTCTACCCGCTGCTGCTGTTCGGGTTCTCCCGCTACGACACCTCGGGCGGCTCGATCTACCCGGCCATCTGGAGCGCCCAGCTCGCCGCGCGCGCCGAGGGCGTCGGCTCCTCGCTCACCTCCGTGCTCACCTTCCGCAAGGACGAGGTCCACGAGATCCTCGGCGTGCCCGACGGCGAGGGCTGGAACATGGCCTGCTGCGTGCTGTTCGGCTATCCCACCGGTCGCTGGGGCGTGGCCGAGCGCCAGCCGGCGCACACCGTGTCGAGCCGCAACCACTGGGGCACCCCGGTCGGCTTCGAGGTCCCCGAGCCGCTCTGGCAGGGCTGAGACCCGCGCGGCCCGGGCGCCCCGCCCCCGCTCAGCCGAGGGTGGGCATGCGGAACATGGGCAGCCCGATGCCGGTGGTCTGGCCGCCGTCGGCGGTGAACTCGGCGCCGGTGCAGTAGGCGCTCTCGTCCGAGGCGAGGAACAGCGCCAGGTTGGCGATGTCCTCCGGCGCGCCGATCCGCCCGGCGGGCAGCTTGTGGTAGGGGAACATGCTCTTCGGGTCGACGCCGTTGACGTCGGCGTCGAGCATCGGCGTGTCGACCGCCCCCGGGTGGATCGAGTTCACCCGGATGCCGGAGGAGCCGAGCTCCAGCGCGGCCACCTTCGTCATGCCGCGCACGGCGAACTTCGCCGCGCAGTAGGGGAGCCCGAACGCCTGCCCGAACTGCCCGTTCACCGACGAGATGTTCACGATCGAGCCGCCGCCGGCCCGGGCGATCGCCGGTGCCGCGGCGTGCATGCCGAGGAACACGCCGTGCTGGTCGATCTCGACGGTCTCGAGGTACTCCTCGTAGGTCAGGTCGGTGAAGCGCTTCTGCGCCCCGGCGATGCCGGCGTTGTTCACGAGGACGTGCAGGGCACCGAAGCGGTCCTCGGCCATTGCCACCGCGTCGGCCCACGACTCGGGCCGGCGGACGTCGAGCGCGATCGCTGCCGCGGCGTCGGCGCCGATCTCGTCGGCGACCTCCCGGGCGAGGTCGACGCGGACGTCGCCCAGCACCACGCTCGCCCCTTCGGCGGCGAAGCGCCGGGCCTCCGCCGCTCCCATGCCGCGCGCCGCGCCGCTGATCAGCGCGACCTTCCCCGCCAGCCGTCCGTGCGTTCCCATGTTCGCCTCCCCCTCGGGCGGTACGGTACCCCGCATCGACCCCGTGCTTCCCGCCGAACTGCGCCTCCGGATCCTGCGGACCGCCGTGCTCACCCGCCGCTTCGAGGAGCGCGCCGCCCGGCTCGCCCGTGCCGGCGCCATCCCGGCGGCCATCCACCTCGGCACCGGGCAGGAGGTCGGCCAGATCGCCGCGCTCGCCGCCCTGCGCCCCGACGACCCGATGCTCTACGGCCACCGCGGGGCGGGCTACTGGTTCGCCCGTGGCATCTCGCCGGCGACGGTGCTCGCCGACATCGCGTACCGCGAGGGCGGCACCAACCGCGGCAAGGGCGGGGTGATGCACGTGGTCGACCCGGCCCGCGGCGTGCTCGGTGAGTCCGGCACCGTCGGCGGCAACTTCGTGCTCGGCGCCGGGATCGCCTTCGCCGACCGGCAGCTCGGTCGCGACACCGTCACGATCGTGTTCTTCGGCGACGGCACCTCGAACCGCGGCCAGTTCCACGAGGCGGCGAACTTCGCAGCAATCGCAAGGCTCCCGCTGGTGCTGTTCTGCGAGAACAACGGCTGGGGCCTGTCGGTGCCGGCGTCGGTCTCCACGAGCGTGGACGACATCGCCACCCGCGCCGCGGGGTACGGGATGCCCGGTGTGGTGGTGGACGGCTGCGACCCCGACGCCGTCTTCGCCGCGGTGGCGGCCGCCGCGGCCCGTGCCCGCGCCGGCGGGGGGCCCACCCTGATCGAGGCGAAGGTGCCCCGCATCCCCGCCCACTTCCTCGGCGACAAGGAGCACTACCGCACCGACGCCGACCGTCAGGCGGCGGTCGACCGGGACCCGCTGCCCCGGCTCGTGGCCGATGTCCGCGCCCGCGGCCTGCTCGACGACGACGGGCTCGCCGCGCTGGAGGCCGAGGTCGCCGCCGAGCTCGACGCCGCGTTCGACGACGTGCTCGCCCGCCCGCTCGTGGCCCCGGCCACCGCCTTCGAGGGGCTGTACCCGTGAGCGGCCCCGACGTGAAGTACGCCCACGCCCTGCGCGCCGCGCTCGACCGTGCCCTCGCCGACGATCCCCGGGTGGTGGTGTTCGGCGAGGACGTCGCCGTCGCCGGCGGGATCTTCGGCGTCACCCGCGGCCTCCACGCCACCCACGGCGACCGCGTCTTCGACACCCCGATCTCCGAGAACCTCATCGTCGGCATGGCGGTGGGCATGGCCATGCGGGGTCTGCGCCCGGTGGCCGAGCTGCAGTACGCCGACTTCGTGTTCAGCGCCGGCGACGAGGTGTTCCTGAAGGCGGCCACCTGGCGCTACTCGCACGACGGCGCCGTGGACCTGCCGATGGTGGTGCGTATGGCGTGCGGCGGCGGCGGGTTCGGGCCCGAGCACAGCCAGTGCACCGAGGCGTACCTCATGCACACGCCCGGCCTGCGGGTGGCGGTGCCGTCCACGCCCGCCGACGCGCAGGGCATCCTCACCGCCGCCATCCGCAGCGACGAGCCGTGGTTCGTGCTCGAGCACAAGTACCTCTACGGCACCAGCGGCCCCGTGCCCGAGGGCGACCACGTGGCCGAGCCGGGCCGGGCCGTGATCCGCCGCCGCGGCGAGCACGTCACGATCGTCGCCTGGCAGGACATGCTGCGCCGGGCGCTCGCCGCCGCCGAGGTCCTGAGCGACGACGGCATCGAGGCCGAGGTGCTCGACCCCGTCACCCTCGACCCGTTCGACCTCGACACGCTGGTCGGCTCCGTGCGGCGCACCGGCGCCTGCGTGGTGGTGGAGGAGGCGCCGGTGACCCTCGGCGTCGGCGCCGAGATCGGCGCCCTGCTGATGGAGCACGCCTTCGGCTGGCTCGACCGGCCCCTCGTGCGCCTCGGCATCCCCGACGTCCCCGTGCCCACGGCCGAGCACCTCGTCGCCGCGCTGGTCCCGTCGGTCGACGACATCGTCGCCGCCGTCCGGCGCCAGGTGGGGTGAGCCCGCCGTGGCGGTCGTGTTCCGGGTCCCGGCCCTCGGGCAGTCGGCCACCGAGGCCACCGTGCTGCGCTGGCTCGCCGGGCCGGGCGACACGGTGGCCGCAGGGCAGCCGATCGTCCTGATCGAGACCGACAAGGCCGAGCTCGAGATCGAGGCGCCCGTCGGCGGCGTGCTCGGCCTGGCGCTCGTCGCCGAGGGGCGCACGGTCCCGGTGGGGACCGACCTCGGCTCCGTACTGGCGCCTGGCGAGGCCGAGCCGTCGGTGGTGGCGCCGGCGCCGCCACCGTCGTCGCCCCGGTTGTCGCTCGTGCCGCCGGCCGTCGAGGCCACGGAGCGCGTGGTGGCGTCGCCCAAGGCGCGCCGGCTCGCGGCGGAGCGGGGCGTCGACCTCTCGGGCCTCGTGCCCTCGGGTCCGGACGGCTTGATCGTCGCCGCCGACGTGCCCGCCGCGGCCACCGGTCCGGTCGGGCCGGTCGGGGCCGGGCGGCTCGTCCGGGATCGCGCGCCGCTGTCGGCCGCCCGCCGGGCCACCGCCCG
>JBEIGA010000185.1:0-8220 GCA_040382135.1 Acidimicrobiales bacterium | reverse complement strand
TTCACGCGCCCAGTTCGAGAAGTCGGCCGGCGCCGCCAGCGAGGCCACTCCCCGGACCCGCTGGTCCTCGGCGGCTACGGCGATGCACAGGGCGCCGCCGGTGCCGAAGCCCACCAACCAGACGGCGTTGACCCGTGCGTGGCGCACCAGCACGTCGGTGGCGCCCGCGACGTCGGCGAACCAGCCGCCCAGGCTGAACGAGCCGGTCGAGCCGGGCATGCCCCGGAGCGACACCGTCAGCGCCGCCCACCCCATCTCCGAGGCGATGCGCTCGGCGAGCTCCGGGACCGTGATCGGGGAGTTCGCCCCGCCACCGGGCCCGGAGGGGAACCCGTGCACGATCAGGACGCCCGGCAGCAGCTGGGGACCACCGGCCCCGGGCAGAGCGAGCACGCCCGCGAGGCGCTCCTGCCCGACCGGGATCGTCAGCGGCTCGACCGGCATCCCGACCGCCTCAGCCCAACAGGGCCGGGGCGAGCCGGCGCCACTGCTCCAACGGGGCGTCGGCCCCGCGGGGCACGATCACCTGGACGCAGACGTGGTCGGCGCCGGCGTCGTGGTGCTCGGCGACGGCGGCGGCGATCCGCGCCTCGTCGCCCCACGGCACGATGGCGTCGATGAGCCGGTCGCTGCCGCCGTCGGCGACGTCGGCCTCGGTGAAGCCGAGCCGCAGCAGGTTGTTCACGTAGTTGGGCAGGCCGAGGTAGATCGACAGGTGCTCGCGGCCGGTGGCCCGGGCGGTGACCGGATCGGTGTCGAGCACGACGGCGAGCTCCGGCGCCAGCAGGCGGCCCTCGCCGAGGATCTCCCGGGCCTGGGCGGTGTGCTCGGCCGTGACGTTGTACGGGTGGGCGCCCCAGGTCCGCTCGGCGGCCAGCCCCAGCATCTTCGGACCGAGGGCGCCGATGCAGCGCCGAGGTTCGGTGGTGGGCGGCGCCGCCATGTAGAGCGCGGCGTCCATGGCGTCGAGGTAGGCGCGCATGGTGGCGAGCGGCGGGCCGTAGGTGTGGCCTCGGAACCCCTCCACCATCGGCTGGTGGCTGACCCCGAGCCCGAGCAGGAAGCGGTCCGGGAACGCCTCGGTGAGGGTCTTGTGCCCGGCCGCCATGGCCATGGCGTCCCGCGAGTAGATGTTGGCGATGCCGGTCGCCACGGTGATCCGCCGGGTGGCCGACAGGAGCAGCGCCGCGTGGACGAGGGGGTCGCGCCCCACCGCCTCGGGGATCCAGACCGCGCCGTAGCCGAGCTCCTCGATCTCGGCGAGGGTGGCCTGGGCCCGGGGGTGGGCATCTGGTCGAGGGCGAAGGTCCAGAGGCCGACGCGTCCGATGTCCATGGGGTGCTCCTGGGGTGCGGGGTGGGCGGGGGTGGGCGGGATCAGGGGTCGAGCCGGCGGAGCCCGGCGCGGAAGCGCTCGCCACGGCGGACGTAGGCCGCCGCGCCGTCGAGGTTCGCGCCCGGGGCCACGGCGTCCTCGCGGATCTTCGCCGGCACGCCGAGGGCCATGGCGTTCGGCGGGACGACGGTGTCGTTGGTGACCACGGCGTTGGCGCCGACGATGGCGCCCTCACCCACCACGACCCGGTGCAGCACCTTGGAGCCGGAGCCCACGAGGGCGCCGTCACGGATCTCGCAGCCCTCCATGTGCACGAGGTGCCCGATGGTGACGTCGGCGCCGATCACGGTGGGGTGCTCGCGGGTGCAGTGGATCACGGCGTTGTCCTGCACGGAGGTGCGCGGGCCGACGGTGATCCGGTTGTCGTCGCCGCGCAGCACGGCACCGGGCCAGACGGTGGCGCCGGGGCCGATCACGACGTCGCCGATCACGACGGCGTCGGGGTGGACGTAGGCGGCGGGGTCGATGCTCGGGACACGGTCACCGAGGGCGTAGACGGGCACGGCGGTCTCCTCCTCGTCGTCCTGGCCTACCGAAGGTCCTCGTAGCGGCCGTAGCCGCCACCGAGGAACAGCAACGGGTGGCCCTCCCTGCGGTACCCGGTGTCGACGACCCGGCCGAGGACCATCCAGTGGTCACCCGTGTCCAGGACGTCGTGGATGGTGCAGTCGATGAAGGCGAGGGCACCGTCGACGATCGGCGAGCCCGTCTCGCCCACCGACCAGCTCACGGCGTCCCACGGGTCGGTGTCCTTGCGGAAGAACGCGTTGCAGACCGGCAGCTGGTCGTCGGCGAGGATGCTCACGCAGAAGCGGCCGGCCCGATGGATGCGAGGCCAGCTCGAGCTCGCCTTCGCCGGGAGGAACCCGACGAGGGGCGGGTCGAGCGAGACCGAGACGAACGACCCGATGACCATGGCGACCGGATCGTCGCCGTCCATCGCGGTCACGAGGGTGACCCCCGTGGGGTACCGGCCGAGCACCTTCCGGTATGTCGCCCCGTCGATCCCGCTGCCGTCCTCGGCCACGTCGCCTCCTCGGTCCCCCCGCACGTCTGCGAGCCGGGCGGAGGCTACCCGACGACCGGTGCCGGACGAACGGTCACGCCGGGAGCTGCAGGCCCTCGTAGGCGCTGACCACCTCGGCGCCGCGCCGGGCCCGGGACATCGCCCGCGCCTCGCAGGTGAGGCGGTCGAGGTGGGCGTCGTCGTGGGAGGGATCGTGGTGGAACAGCACGAGCTGCTTCACGCCCGCCTGCTTGGCGACCTCGACCGCGTACTCCACGGTGCAGTGCCCCCAGGTGCTCCGCAGCGCGAACTCCTCGGGCGTGTACTGCGCGTCGTGGATCAGGACGTCGGCGCCCTCGGCGAGCTCGAGCACCCGCTCGTCGACGAAGGTGGGGTCGTCGACCGGTTCCTGGTGGTCGCTGATGTAGGCGACGACCTTGCCACCCCAGTCGACGCGGTACCCGTTGGTCTCGCCGCAGTGCGGGACCGATCGCGACATGACCCGGGCCGAGCCGATGCGGAGGTCGTCGTCGACGAGGTCGGCGAAGGTGACGTCGCCGCTCAACTGCTCCACGTTGATCGGGAAGAACGGGGGACGCATCAGCGCCCGGAACCCCTCGCCGAGCGACACGCCCTCGTGGGCGGGGCCCAGCACGTCGAGGCGGGCGCCGCAGTGCACGAGCGGTCCGAAGAAGGGCAGGCCCTGGACGTGGTCCCAGTGGAGGTGGGTGACGAGGGCGGTGCCCTCGAACGCACGGGGCCCGTGGTGGAGGCCGTAGAAGCGGAGGCCGGTGCCGAGGTCGAACACGATCGGGCGCTCGTCCGGGTGTTCGAGCACGACACAGGACGTGTTGCCGCCGTAGCGACGACACGACTCGTCCGAGCACGGCGTCGAGCCGCGCACCCCGAAGAAACGGATGTTCAGCACCCGCGCCCCTCCACGACGGTCACCGTAGATCAGCCCTCGTCAGCCCGTCGAAGGCATGTGACCCATGTCTCGCCGGGACGAGGACGGGGCGGCCGTGGGACACTGGAGCCGTGCCCGACCCAGGAGCCGCCCCCGTCCCCGCCGTCGTCTCTGCGCTGCCCGACGGCCTGGTCGCCGTCGTCAAGCGGGACTGCCCCACCTGCGAGCTGGTGGGCCCGGTGCTGCGACAGCTCGCCGCGTCGGTGGGGGTGACCGTCTACAGCCAGGACGACCCGGCCTTCCCCGACACGGCCCCGTGGGTCCGCGACGACCGCGACCTCGCCGTCAGCTGGCACCACGGCATCGAGACCGTGCCCACCCTGCTGCGGGTGGAGGGCGGCCGGGAACTGGCGCGCACCGAGGGCTGGTCCCGGCCCGCGTGGGAGGCGCTCGCCGGCGTCGCCGGGCTGGGCGACGACCTCCCCGAGCACCGCCCCGGCTGTGGCTCGCTGTCGGTCGACCCCCGCCACACCGACGCCCTCGCCGTCCGCTTCGGCGGCTCCGTCCTGCGCAGCCGACGGGTCGAGCTCGCCGACCTCGAGGACGAGTTCGAGGCGCTCTTCGAACGCGGCTGGACCGACGGCCTCCCGGTCGTGCCGCCCACCGAGGCGCGCGTCCTGCGGATGCTCGAGGGCACCACCCGGGCCCCGGACGAGATCGTGGCCGTGGTGCCCCCGGACCTCGTCCCCTGCACCGTCGAGAAGGTGGCGGTCAACGCCGTCATGGCCGGGTGCCGACCCGAGTACCTCCCCGTGGTGCTCGCCGCCGTCGAGGCCGCATGCACCGACGAGTTCAACATCCACGGCGTCCTCGCCACCACGATGTCGGTCGGCCCCGTGATCGTCATCAACGGCCCCATCCGCCACCGGCTGCGGATGAACAGCGGCGGCAACGCCCTCGGGCAGGGCAACCGGGCGAACCTCACCATCGGCCGGGCGCTGCAGCTCGTGATCCGCAACGTCGGCGGCGGTCGCCCCGGTGAGGTCGACCGCGCCACCCTCGGCAACCCGGGCAAGCTCTCGTTCTGCTTCGCCGAGGACGAGGAGGGCTCGCCCTGGGAGTCGCTCGCCGTGGAACGGGGCGCAGCGCCGGGCACCGACACCGTCACCCTCTTCTGCGGCGAAGGCCCCCGCATCGTCGTCGACCAGAAGTCCCGCAGCCCCGAGTCGCTCACCCGGTCGCTGGCCGACGCCCTCCTCGCCACCATCTCCCGCCGCACCGTCTTCGGCATGGACGCCATGCTCGTGCTCAGCCCGGAGCACATGGCCCGCTACCGCGACGCCGGCTGGTCCAAGGCCCGCTTCCGCGAGGAGCTGGCGTCGCTCCTCCTCGTCGACGCCGACACGATCCTCGCCGGCGCCGGAGGCATCGAGGAGGGCCTGCCCCCGGCGCGCGCCGGCCTGCGCCTCCCGAAGGTCCGGCCCGACGGCCGCCTGCTCGTCGTCCACGCCGGCGGACCGGCCGGCCTGTTCTCGGCCATCGTCGGCGGCTGGGCGAACGGCGCCACCGGCAGTCACCCCGTCACCAAGGAGATCGTCCCATGAGTCGCACGATCCTCGACCCCACCGGCGAGCACCGGCCCGCCGAGCGCGCCCGGGTCGACCGACCCGACACGCTCGCCGGCCGCACCGTCGCCCTGCTCGACATCAGCAAGCCCCGCGGCGACGTCTTCCTCGACCGTGTGGAGGAGCTGCTCGCCGAGCGCGGCGCGCAGGTCCGACGCTTCGCCAAACCGACCTTCACCAAGCCGGCACCCGTGGACCTGCGCCACGAGATCGCCACGACCTGCGACGCCGTGATCGAGGCGCTGGCCGACTGAGGGTCCTGCACGTCGTGCAGTGTGCACGACATCGCCGACCTGGAGCAGCGGGGCCTGCCGGGCGTGTTCGTCGCGTCGGCCGTCTTCGTCGACGCCGCCGAGGCCCAGGCCCGGTCCCTCGGCTTCGACGCCGCCCGGGTCTTCGTCGCCCACCCCATCCAGGACCGCACCGACGACGAGATGCGCGCCCTCGCCGACACCGCCGTCGACGCCCTGATCACCGCCCTCACCCGGACCTGACCCGCACACCCACCCCCACGCCCCTCGAACCGGCCGGGTGGGAGCCACGTTTCCGTGCTCCCCACCCGGCCGGTTCGGATGAAGGGGGCCGCGGCTCAGGGGAGGTGGAGGGTGCGGGTGTCGTCCGGTGCGTGCCTGCGGACCACGAGGCCGTCGCGGACGAGGCCGGACAGCACGCGCTCGGCGCGTGCCGGGTCGTCGGGCCAGCCCATGACCGCGGCGGCGGCCGTCTCGGTGACCGGGCCGCGACGCAGGGCGTCGATCAGGCGGCCGCGGCCCTGACGGTCCGAGCCGGCGAACCGGGACTGGCGACCGGGCACCCCGGCGGAGCCGACGGCCGGGTCGACGCCCTGGCCGCGCCACACGCAGCCGTCGACCAGCGGGCAGACCTCGCACCGGGGCCGCCGCTTCGTACAGACCGTGGCCCCCAGATCCATGAGGGCCGAGTTCCACGCCCACGAGGCCTCGGCGGGGACGAGGGCGTCGGCGAGGTCCTGCGCCTCCCGCGGTCGGAGCGGTCGGCCCGACACACGGGCCAGCACCCGGGCGATGTTCGTGTCGAGCACCCCGTGGTGGCGCTCCCCGGCGAACACCAGCACCGCCCGGGCGGTGTACGGCCCGATCCCCGGCAGGGCGAGCAGGGCGCCGAGGTCGAAGGGCATCGCGCCGTCGTGCCGCTCCACGACGGCGACGGCGCAGCGGTGCAACGCCAGGCCGCGCCGGTTGTAGCCGAGCCCCTCCCAGGCGCGCAGCACCGCCGCGGGCGGCGCAGCCGCGCAGGCCGCCGGATCCGGGAAGCGGTCGAGGAACCCGACCCAGCGGGGCGCCACGCGGGTCACCTGCGTCTGCTGCAGCATCACCTCGGCGACCAGGACGGCCCACGGGTCGCGGGTGGCCCGCCACGGCAGGTCCGACCGGCCCTCCCGTGCGAACCAGTCGAGCACCCTGGCATCCGGGATCCCCATGGCACGCACGCCTCAGGACACGGCGACGGGGAGCCCGAAGAGGGTCAGCGCCTCGAGGGTCCGGTCCCGAGAGCGCTCGAGCTCGGAGCGCACCTCGGCCGCGGTGGCGGGGTCACCGATCCCGGCGAGGACCGGCAGCACCCGGTAGCCCCGGGCGCGGTCGACCCATGTGGGGATGGCGTCGACCGCCTGCACGACCGCCGGACCGCCCGGAGCGACGTCGCCGACCGTGACCCGCACGATCACCCCGTCCTGGCTGGCGGCGACGCAGCAGTTCGCCGACTGGTTCGTGAGGAAGTTGCCGAGCCCGTAGACGACGTACTCGAAGCCCACCGTGCCGATCGGCTGCACCACGTGGGCGTGGTGGCCGATGATGAGGTCGATGTCGGGGTCGGCCAGCAGCTGCTCGGCGAGGGCACGCTGCTCGGCGGTGGGGTCGCGCTGGTACTCGACACCCCAGTGGATGCTGGCGATCACGATCTCGGCGCCCGCGGCCCGGGCGGCGCGGGCCTGACCGAGGATCGCCTCGGCGTTGTTGAGGTTCACGAGCCAGGGCCGGTCGGCCGGGAGGCTGAAGCCGTTCAGGCCGTAGGTGCTCGACAGGTGGGCGATGCGGATGCCGCCGGCCTCGTAGAGCCGTGGCGTGGCCGCCTCCTCCGCCGTCCGGGCCGCGCCCGCATGGCCGAGACCCACAGCGTCGAGCACACCGAGCGTGGCGTCCACGCCCGAGGCGGTGGCGTCGAGCGAGTGGTTCGACGCGAAGGAGCAGCCGTCGTACCCGGTGGCCACCAGGGCGTCGGCGAGCTGGGGCGGCGCGTTGAAGACCGGGTAGCCGCTCACCGCCCGCTCCGGGTGGATCGGGGTCTCGAGGTGGCAGATGGCGAGGTCGGCCGCGCTGATCAGCGGGGCCACCGGCGAGAGCATCCCGGCGAAGTCGTAGCCGGAGCCCCCGGCGTCGGCGGTGGCCTGCCGCACCACGGGGGCGTGGGGGATGATGTCGCCGGTGAAGACCAGCGTCGCCGATCGGGGCGGCGGCAGGGTCGTGGTGGGTGCGGTGCTGGCGGTGGACGTGGCCGCCGTGCCCGCCGAGGGGGAACCCTCGCCGGTGACCGAGCCGTCGCCGGTGACGGAGGCCGCGACGAGGTCGGTGCCATCCCCGGCGTGCTCGCCGGTGAGCACCACCACGCCGGCGGTGAGCACGAGGGCGACGAGGAGCCCGAGCAGGACGCGGATCCGCACGTCGGGCAGGTTACCCCCGCCCTTCGCCCGGCCCGGGGCACCCCGTGCCCCTGCCGGTTCAAACCCCGGCGTGGGGGTCCTCGGGGCCGAACACGTCCGGCGCGACCGGCGCCCACGGCGGACCGCCTGCGGCCGTGACCACGCCGGGCGGGCCGACGAGGCGATCGACGAGCGTGCGGGGCACGAGCTCCTCGGGGAGCTCCCACGCGGCCCGATCGGGCCGACGGGCGACGAAGCGGTCGAACATCGGTCCCGGCAGCCAGCGCCCCACCCCGGCGACCGCCCAGACCGGCCGGCCCGCGTGCCGGGCCACCGCAGCGGCCGCGAGCGATCCGAGCGGCGCGAGCACGGCGTCCGAGCCCACCGCGGCGGCGTCGAGGACCACGAGGTCGGCGGCGGCCGCTGCGGCGCCGATCCCCTCGCCGGGGACGTCGGCCACGGCCAGACCGTCGCCGGCGAGGTCGATGGAGAGGCCGAAGGCCCCCTCGACGGTCTCGGCGAGGAGCACCTCCAGGTCGCCTCGGCGCATCAGGGCCCCGGCGACGACGGGCGACACCCCGAGCACCAGCACCGTGGCGTCGTCGGGCAG
>JBEIGA010000184.1:0-8272 GCA_040382135.1 Acidimicrobiales bacterium | reverse complement strand
GCCCCCCCGGTTGGGGTGGGGTTTTTGGGTGGGGGTCGTGTTTATTACCTCCTTGGGTACGTGGCCCTTGGGTTGTGGTTGGGGGTTTCTGGTGGGGTTTCGTGCCCGCGGGGGGGGGGCCGCCCCCCCCGCCCGGCCCGCGTGCGGGGTGAGCCGGGCGGTCTCCGTCGGCCGGCTCAGAGGGTGATCGGCACCTCGGCGTAGCCGCGCACGGTGCTGGTGTGCAGCCGCACGGCCCGGTCGTGGTCGGCCTCCCAGGCGGGGAACCGGGTGAGGGTCTCCTCCATGGCGATGCGGCTCTCGAGCCGGGCGAGCGACGCGCCGACGCAGAAGTGGATGCCGTGGCCGAACGACACGTGGTTGTCGATCCGGCGGCGCACGTCGAGGCGGTCCGGGTCCGGGTACGCACGCTCGTCCCGACCGGCCGAGCCGGTGAGCAGCAGCACCTTCGATCCGGCGGGGATCGTGACCCCGTGCAGCTCCACCTCCTCGGTCAGCCATCGGCCCTGCACCGGCGACGGCGCCTCGTAGCGCAGGAGCTCCTCGACGGCGTCGGGCAGCAGCGCGGGTTCGGCGGCGAGGGCGTCGCGCTGGTCGGGGTGGTCGGGGAGCAGCACGGCGAACCACCCGAGGAGGCGGGCGACGGTCTCGGTGCCGGCGGAGAACAGGAGCACCGCGAAGTCGGCGACCTCCTGATCGGAGAGCCGGCGGGTGGCGCCGTCCTGGGTGATCTCGGCCTCGACGAGCACGGTCAGCATGTCGTCCTGCGGGGCCCGGCGCCGCTCGACGACGAGCCCGCTGAGGTACTCGTGCAGGGCGATCCGTGCGAGCAACGAGGTGTCGTTGATCATCCCGACGCCGGGCTCGATGTGGAAGGTCCGGTCGACGAGCTCGCGGGCGTGTTCCCGGTCGGCCTCGGGCACGCCCACGAGCGCCGAGATCACCTTCGAGGGGAGCTGGGCGCCGAAGTCCCCCAGGTAGTCGAACCCGCCCGAGCCGACGAGGGGGTCGAGCATGTCGGCGCAGAGCGCCCGGATCTGCGCCTCGAGGCCGCCGACGCGCCTCGGCGTGAACGCCCGGGACACGAGTTGGCGCAGGATCGTGTGGTCCGGCGGGTCCATGAAGATGATCTGCCCGCCCTCGAACCGGTTCGGGCCCATGATCTCGAGCACGGTGCCGTGGGCGGAGCTGTAGCGACGCGGGTCGCGGTGCGCGGCCTCGACGTCGGCGTAGCGGGACAGGGCCCAGAAGTCGTACTCGTCGTTGCGGTAGACGGGAGCCTCGTCGCGCAGTCGGCGCCACACGGGGTGCGGGTCGGTGTCGATCTCCGTGTCGAACGGGTCCCAACGGATGTCGGTGTCCACGGCGCGCACCTCTGGGTGTCGGGAGTGTTCGTCGTTCCCGAGATGTCTACAGGTCTTCGAGCAGACCGGCCAGCAGCCCGGCCAGGTCGGCCGGACAGTCGAGCGCCGGCGTGTGGCCGCTGTCGATGTCGAGGCGCCGTCGCGCGCCGGCGTTCGTGGCCAGCTCCTCCTGCAGCGCCCGCGGCTGGATCGGGTCACGGAGGCAGCGGACCCATGCCCGGGGCAGGTCCTCGGCGACGCCGTCCCAGGAGATCGGCTGCAACATCAGGTTCAGGGAGTCGATCGACTGGGCCACCCGGCTGTCGGGCAGATCCTCGAGGGAGCAGCCGGCGTGCTCGACGCGCAGCTCGGCGAGCCGGTCGGCCATGAGGTCGATGCGATCGGGGGCCACCGACTCCACGACCCGGCGTCCGTGGGCGGCGATGAGCCCGGCGACGAACACCAGCCCGGTGACGCGCCCGCCGAGGCGGGCGGCGAGGAAGGGCAGCACCATCCCGCCCGCCGAGTGACCCACGAGGACGAGCGGCCCGTCGACGTCCTTCAGATCGACGACCAGCTCGTCGGCGGCGTCGGGGAGCCGCACCCGGGTGATGTCGGCCGGGTGGGACGCCCGACCCGGCAGATCGAGGGCGATCGACGGCGCGGTGAGGGCGCGCTGCGTCCGTTCCCACACCGCGGCGGTGTGGGCCGACCCGTGGATCAGGACGAGGGTCACGCGTCCCAGGCGACGCGGAGCCGTTCGACACGCCGGAGCACGGCGTTGACCGGCTCGCCGGCATCGACCGCCCGCAGGCCGGGCAGACGGTGGAGGACCACCTCGAGCGCGGCGGCGAGCTGCTGACGGGCGAGGTGCGAACCGGGGCAGAACTTGGTGCCGAACCCGAAGGTGAGGATCTCGGACTCGGGCCGGTCGGGGTCGAAGCGGTCGGGGTCGGCGTAGACGTCGGGGTCGCGGTTGGCGCCGGCGATGCCGCACAGCACCCGGGCCATGGGCGGCAGCTCGAACCCGCCGATCTCGCCGCCGTCGGGGGCCAGCCGGGGGAGCACCGAGACGGGCGGCTCCATCCGCAGCGACTCGTGCACGATGCGCGGGATCACGTCGGGGTCGGCGAGCGCCCGCACCGCGAGGCCGGGCTCGGTGACGACCCGTCGGAGCAGCGTGCTCAGCCCGTCGGAGGTGGTGGTGGCGCCGACGGCGTAGAGCAGCCGGATGTGCGACGCGATCTCCTCGTCGGTGAACCGCACACCGTGGTACTCGCCGGTGAGCAGACGGGAGATGACGTCGTCGCCGGGCTCGGCGCGCCGGGCCTCCATCGACGGGCGGAGGAACTCGGTGACCTCGGCGGCGGCCGCCAGCGCGCCCTCGGGATCCGACGGGTAGCTCAGCAACGCCCACGCCCAGCGCCGCTGCTGCTCCTCGGAGCCGCGGGGCAGGCCGAGCTTGCGGCTGATCGTCCAGAACGGGAGCACCTGGGCGAACTCGGTGGCCAGGTCGCCGTCGTGGCCGAGACCGGTGAGGCGGTCGAGCACCTCGTGGGCGAGCGGGGTCAGCTCGGCGTCGACGAAGCGCTGCACGGCCCGCGAGCGGAACGCCGGCATCGCCAGCTGCCGGTAGGTGTCGTGGTCGGGGCCGTCCATGTCGATGAACGTGCTCCCGATGTGGGGCCGCGTGCTGAACGCGTACACGACCCCACCCGGGAACCGCTCCTGCGCGTTGAAGTACGAGCGCAGGGTCTCGTACCGGGTGATCAGGTACGCCGGCGAGCCGTAGAAGCGGACCTCCACGACGGGGGCCGTCTCCCGGGCCCGACGGAGCACGTCGTGCAGGGCGTCGCCGCGGACGTCCGCGGTGGCGAAGTCGACCTCGGCGAGTGGCGTCATGATCCCCCCGGATGACGAGTCCGCTCAGGCTCCCAGCTGGGCGGCGAGCCTGTCGAACTCGGGCAGGAGCTCCTTGCGCCACTGGCGCCGAGTGGGCTCGTCGGTCATGGCGCCGTCGATCGAGTTCGACAGGAACTCCCGGAAGTCGGCCACGCCGAAGCCCATGAACTCGTGCCCGATCACGAAGTCCCGGGTCGGGTCGGTCTGGAACATGGGGGGATCGTCGCAGTCGAGCATGATCTTCAGGCCCTTCGCCCACATCTCCCTGATGGGGTGCTTCGTGTAGTCCGGGCCGAAGTACACCCACGCGGTGGAGACCGGCGTGCAGGTGAACACCACGCCCTCGTCGCGGCAGCGGGCGAGGATCCGCTCGTCCTCGAGCACGTGGTAGCCGTGGTCGATCCGCTCGCACCCGAGGAGGTCGAGGCACGTCTCGATGTTGCGGGGGTGGTCGTCCTCGGAGGCGTGGGCGGTGCGGCGCATGCCCGCCTTGGCCGCCATCTGGTACGCCTTCCAGAAGCGCTCCGGCGGGAACGTGGGCTCGGCGTAGTCCATGGCGATGCCGAACACCTCGTCCCGCGGGTGCTCGAGGATCGTGTCCATCATCGACACGGCGAGGTCCGGGCTCTCCATGCGGTTCACGGCGGCGAGCAGGCGGCACTCGATCCCGAAGTCGGTCCGGGCTTCGCGGATGCCGTCGATGAGGCCGTCGACGCAGGTGGTGTAGCCGACGCCCTCCGCCATGTGGGTGGTGGGGTTGAACGCCATCTCCCGGTACTTCACGTTGTGCTCGGCCGCCTCGGCGAGCGTCTCGTAGGCGATGCGGCGGAAGTCGTCCCGGTCGATGATCGCCTTCGCGCTGTTGTCGTACATGTGCAGGAAGGCGTACATGTCCGGGTAGTCGTAGAGGTCCTCGGGCTTCTCGTGCGGCGGCAGCGGGACGCCGTGCTTGTTCGCCAGGTCGACCACGGTGGCGGCCTGGATCGAACCCATGAGGTGGACGTGGAGGCTGATCTTCGGGATCGCCTTGAGGAACTCCGCCATCTCCATCGACGGTCCTCCTTCCGGTCGGGGCGGCTGCCGGGATGTCTCGGCGCAGGCTCGCACATCCGTCGGCGTCGCGCCCGGACGGGGTCCGTCGTTCACGGTCGCTTCACATGCAGGTGGGGCACGGCCCGGGCGTCATGGGCTAGAGAGTGCGCCGTGTACGAGGACGCGTGGATCGCAGCGATGCGACCGTGGTGGTACGTCGTGGCGCGCTCGCAGGACGTGTCGGCGGGCGACGTCGTCCGCGCCGAGCTCCTCCGCGAGGAGTTCGGGTTGCGCCGCACCGCCGACGGCGGCGTCGAGCCCGTTGCCGGGCCGCCGGTCCGGGTGGCGGAAGGGCACGGGTTCGTCTGGGCCTGCCTCGTGGACGAGGCGGAGGAGCGCGCCGGCATCCCCGGGTTCGCCGAGTCCGGGGCGGGCACCCACCGCTTCTGGACCGGCTGGGTGTTCGACACGCCGGCGCAGGCGCTGCGCCACGTGGAGAACTCCTGCGACGTCGCCCACTTCGCCGTCCTCCACGCCGACTCCTTCGGGCACGAGTCCGGGATCCCGGACGAGCCCACCCGGGTGACCGTGGACGACGGCGGGCAGCGGCTCTCGTTCCGGTTCGACACCCCGGTCTGCGACCCCTCGGTCCCGCCCCACCCGGATCGGCCCACCGTCCCCGGATCGTTCGACTACGACGTCACGATCCCCTGCACGATCCGGCTCGGTGGTGCGAGCGGGCCGGGCACGGTGATGTTCATCCACTACACCCCCCTCGACGTGTACCGCTCCCGCGTCTTCTGGGGGTGCTTCTTCCGCAACGACCTGGAGGTCGACGAGGACGCCTACGTCGCGTCGGAGAAGGCGATCAAGGCGGCGGACCAGCCGATCGTCTTCTCCCAACGACCGCGCGGGCTCCCGCTCGAGCCGCGGGCCGAGCTGCACCTGCCGCACGATCGCTTCGCCGTGGCCTACCGACGTGCCCTCGCGGCCGCGGGGGTGCCGAGCGGGGCGGTCCCTCTCACGAGAGCGAGCTGACATGTACGAGCAGTCGTGGATCGCCGCCATGCGCCCCTGGTGGCACGTGGTCGCCCGGTCGGAGGACGTCCCTGCGGGCGGTGTGGCCGCGGTCGAGCTGCTCGGTGAGCGGCTGGCCCTCTGGCGTTCGCCGGACGGCGCCCTCTCGCTGGTGGCGGACCAGTGCCCCCACCGGGGGGTCGCCCTCTCGTTGGGCGCGGTCACCGACGACGGGTGCCTGCGGTGCCCGTACCACGGGTGGACGTTCGCCGGCGACGGCGGCTGCACCCGGATCCCCCAGCTCGGCGGGCGGATCCTCCCGGGGGCCGAGGTGCGCACGTTCCGGGTGGAGGAGCGGTACGGGTTCGTGTGGGCATGCCTGGTCGCCGAGGACGAGGAGCGGGCCGGGATCCCCGCCTATGCCGAGCTCGACGCGGGCACCCACTGGTTCTGGATGGGCTGGTCCTTCGACTGGGACGCCCAGAACCTCCGCCAGGTCGAGAACTTCTGCGACGTCGCCCACTTCGCCGTGCTCCACGCCGACACGTTCGGGCACGAGTCGGGCATCCCGCTCGAGCCCGGCCGGATCACCGCCGGCGACGGACGGCTGGCGTTCCGGTTCGACACCCCCGTCTGCGACCCGGGCGTGCCCCCGTACCCCGATCGGCCGACCTTCCCCGGGTACTTCGACTACGCCGTCACCCTGCCGTGCACGGTGCACCTCGGCGGCGCGAGCGGTCCCGACACCGTCATGTTCCTGCACTCCACGCCGCTCGACGTGTTCCGCACCCGGGTGTTCTGGGGCTGCGCCTTCCCCCACGGCACCGAGATCGACGACGAGTCCTATGCCGCCATCGAACGGGCCATCTGGACCCCGGACATGGCGATGGTCTCGTCCCAGCGACCCAGGGGCCTGCCGCTCGAGCCGACCGCGGAGCTGCACCTGCCCCACGACCGGTTCGCGGTGGCGTTCCGGCGGGCGCTCGCCGAGCTCGGCGTGCCGAGCGGGACCGCCGGCTGACCCTCAGCGCAGGGGCGGGTCGGCGGCCGGGATGGTCCCGTCCCAGCCCAGGCTGCGCAGGGCGCGCACCACACCGAGGTGGGCGCCCGCATCGGCGGCAGGCCCGAGGGCGTGGACGACGCCGCGCACGGCACGTGCGAGGTGCTGCTCGGCGGGGTCGAGCAGTGGCGCCATGGCCGGGTCGAGCAGGAACCCGCTGGAATCCGTGGTCTCGAGGGCGATGCGGTCGAGGGCCGTGTCGAGGTCGGGAACCGCCACCCGATCGATGCCCTCGGGCCAGCGACCGGGGTCGATGCCCGCGGTGACGAGCGCCGAGGCGGGGTGGTTCGGGTCGGGCGAACCGTCGTGCGCGGCGTCGAGGACGGCCCGGAGTCGGCGATCGTCCCCGCCGAAGCCCACGAGCAGGACGTGCCGTCCCTCCACCGTGGCGTGGACGGCGGCACGCAACCGGTCCGCCGGAGCCGGGAGCACCCGCACCCGCACCGGACCGGACGAACCGACCACCGCCGTCAGACCCTCGCAGGGGGGCACGGCGACGAGGTGGGAGGTCGGGAGCGCGGCGACGAGCGAGGACCGCAGGTCGTCGTGTCGGCGGGCTGCGAGCGCGGCGTGATCGGCCTCCGGGCCGACCACCACCAGCAACCCCTCGCGCTGGGCGTGCCGGACGAGCGGGGCGAGCGGGCGGGGCAGCGGCTCGCGCTCGGCCTTGCGGGCCCAACGTATCGCGCCGAGCGCCCTCGGGGCGCGCCACACGACGGCGACGGCCACGTCGGGATGGGCGCCGAGGAACGACCGGAGCACGGCGACGAGCTCGAGCACGAGCGCTGGGGAGATCGGCCGTCGAGGCGTGGGGGCGGGTCCGACGAAGGGCAGGGCGAGGAGCCGCCGTCGTCCCGCCTGCCGGTCGTCGTCGGGCAGGGCCGCGACCGCCTGCTCGAGGAAGGCGCGCACCCCGTCGACGTACCAGTCGTCGTCACCCGGGCGATCGCGCTGGACCAGGGTGGGCCAGATGGCCGGTCCCTCGGAACCGGCGCGCTGGGGGATGCGGAAGGTGCGGGCCTCGCCGCCCACCCGCCACCCGGTCGGAGGCTGGACGCGCAGGTCGTGCAGGGCGGTGAGCCGGTTCCGGACGGCGGGCCGGAGGTGCGGGGCGACCCGGAGCCGTCCGTCGGTGGGGAGCATCCACGCGTCGCTCCGGAGTCGGGTCAGGTCGCCACGGAAGGAGAACAGCCGCCCGGTCACCACGGTCGGGACGCTACCGATGACCGGCGACGGTCCCCCGGTCCTGCGGTCACCTGACCGGTTTCTGACGAGGTGCTGACGCGGACTGCCGCTCAGCCGTCACGGAACCGGTGGGCCGACCGTTCGTCGAGCTCCGTGTCCGGCGCGAGCTCGGTCCCCGAGCGGAACGCGGCGCGCCCGATGAGGTGGGCACCTGCGGGCACGGTGATCAACGTGAGCACGCCGACGAGAGCGAGCTTCGCCGCCGCGTCGAGCTCACCGATGCGGAACACCGCGCCGAGCAGGATCAGCCCGAGCCCGAAGGTGGTCGCCTTGCCCGCTGCGTGGGTGCGGGCGAAGACGTCGTCGAAGCGGTGCAGACCGATCGTGGCGATGCACACGAAGAGCGCACCGAGGAGGGCGAGGACGGCGCCGGCGACGTCCATCAGGCCCTCGCTCCGCGACGCTCGACGTAGCGGGACACCGTGATCGTGGCGATGAACCCCAGGAGGGTCACGGCGACGAGGATGTCGAGGTAGGTGCTGGACGCGGTGACGCCTGCGCCGACGGCCACCCCGGCGATGACCACGAGCACGAAGGTGTCGGCGCCGAGGACCTTGTCGGGGATGCTGCCGTGGCGGACGACCCGGAGCACGCAGAGCAGCCCGGCGACCCCGAGGAGGCCCAGCGTCAGGATCTCGAGCACGTCGGTCATGGGGCGCTCCTCCCGTGGATG
>JBEIGA010000183.1:0-8522 GCA_040382135.1 Acidimicrobiales bacterium | reverse complement strand
GGCCGGCCCCGCCGGCCGGGCCCCCCGGTCGCTCCGAGAGAGGACCTGCTCCGATGCGCACCACGCTCCCGCACCGAACCAACCGGCTGGCCGGCCGCCTCGCCGCCGGCATCATCGCCGCCGGCCTGCTCGCCGGCTGTGGCGCCGGCGCGACGGAGGTCGCCGTGACCGCCGACGCCGCCGACGGCTCGGCGCTCGGCACGGCGACCGACGCCCGGGGCGGCGATCTCGCCGTGGCGATCGCTGCGGACTCGGCGCAGGCCTCCGACCCGGACGATCTCACGGCGGACGGCACGCCCCCGACGTCCACGGTCCCCGTCTCGCCGCTCGCTGCGCTGGTGCGGCCGCTCCCCTCGGCGGAGTACGACCCGTCCGAGCACCAGGTGGCCGTCCCGCCCGTTCGTGTCTCGGTCGAGGGCATCGGCGCCACCGACATCCCCGTCCGAGCCGTCGGCCTCGAGCCCAACGGCGAGATGGAGATCCCGCCGGAGTCCGAGGTGGGCTGGTACCGCAACAGCCCCTCACCCGGCGATGCGGGGTCGAGCGTGCTCGCCGGCCACATCGCCTTCGACGGCCGCCCCGGAGCGTTCCGGAACCTCGTCGACACCGAGGTGGGGGCGCTCATCGACGTGACCCTGCTGGACGGCACCGTCCGCTCGTTCCGGGTCACCGCCGTGCAGCAGTTCGCCAAGGACGCCCTCCCCGACGAGCTCTTCCGCACCGACGGCCTGCCGATCCTCACCCTCATCACCTGCGGCGGCACCTTCCAGCGGTCGATCGGCAGCTACGACTCCAACATCGTGGTCACCGCCGTCCCGGCCTGATCCGTTCCGGGCCCGGGACCGAAAGCCTCCAGAAGCGGCCCGGTCCTGCCGATCATCCCTGGGTGGCGGAGCCGCAGGACCACCCCCTCGACCGACTGACGACGGCGATCGCCTCCCTGCGCGGGCCGTCGGTGCACACGGTCGATCCCCGGACGCTCCTGCAGATCCCGGCGCCGCCTCCGGTCCTCGCCCTCGTCCCGACCGAGCAGCCGTTCACGATCGACGAGCTCGAGCCACGGGACCGGGGGCCGTTCCTCCTCGCCCTCGTCCGATGCGGGTGCGTCGGGACCACATCGGTCGACGTGCACATGGCGGCCGACGGCCGTCTCGTGCGGGTGACGGTGGTCGACCTCGCCGATCACCTGGACCTCCTCGCGCTCCTCTTCAGCGAGCCACAGGGACCCCTCCCCGTCCAGGACCCCCCCGAACGCAGCGACGGCCGGATCGAGCTCGATGCCCGCGGGGTGATCGTCGGCGCGGACGAGACGGCGCACCGCCTGCTCCGGAGGACCCTCCCCCTCGTCGGGACGAGCATGCTGGAACTGCTGCACGAGGAGGACCGGGAGGAGGCCGTGCTGGCCTTCGCCTCGTTGGGCGTCGCCGCCGACGGTTTCGCCCAACGCCGCGTCCGTCTCGCGGTCGGCGACGGGTGGCGCTGGTTCGGCGTCGTCGCCGCCCTCCGGGAGGGGGCCGGCGCCTTCGTGTGCTCCATCGCCGACGTGCACGACGAGGTCACCGCGGTCGAGGCCCTGCGCGAGAGCGAGGAGCGCTTCCGGTCGCTCGCCGAGTCGATCCCCCTCGGGGTCTTCCACCTCGATGCCGACGGCGCGGTCCGCTACGCGAACGACGAGTTCGCCCGGATCACCGGCCTCGCTCCGGGCGACGCCGACACCACGCGCATCGTGTCGCCCGAGGACGCGGACCGGATCGCTGCCGCGCGCCAGGCCTTCGCCGTGTCCGGCGAGGACCTCGACGTCACCCACGGCATCCGCCGCGAGCGCGACGGCGAGACCCGTCAGATCCGCGTCCTCGCCCGCGCGATCCGCGCCGCCTCCGGCCGGCCCGTCGGGGTCATCGGCTCGGTCGAGGACGTCACCGACCGGGTGCGGAAGGAGCAACTGCTCCTGTACGAGGCGACCTTCGACGCCCTCACCGGCCTGCACAACCGCGCCGCGTTCCTGCGTGCCGCCGAGGAACGGCTCCGCCGGCGCCCCGCCGGTCGCGAGCTCGCCGTGCTGTTCCTCGACCTCGACGGGTTCAAGGCCCTCAACGACTCGGCGGGCCACCGCACCGGCGACCAGGTCCTGTCGGCGATCGCCGCCCGGCTCCAGGTCACGGTCCGGGCGTCGGACCTCGTCGGCCGCATCGGCGGGGACGAGGTCGTGGTCGTGACCGACGTGGAGGGCGGACCCGACGGGGTGCTTGCGCTCGCCCACCGCCTCGCCCGGGACATCGCCGAACCGCTCGACGTCGGTCCGACGGCCCTGCGCATCCGGGCCAGCGTCGGCGTGGCCGTGTCCCGGCCGGACGACCTCGACTTCGACGTGTTGCTCCGCGCCGCCGATCTCGCCATGTACGACGCGAAGTCCCGGGCACCGGGCAGCGTCCGCATGATCGACGACGGCATCCGGCGGCTCGGCGAGCGTCGGATCACCCTGGAGTCCGACCTCGCCGGCGCCGCCCAGCGCGGCGAGCTGCGCCTGGAGTACCAGCCCGTCGTGGGGGTCGGCGACCACCGCACGACCGGCGCCGAGGCGCTGCTGCGCTGGGAGCACCCCGCATTGGGCCGCGTGTCGCCGGCGGAGTTCATCCCCATAGCGGAGGCGATCGGCGCCATCCACGAACTGGGCGACTGGGTGGTGCACCGGGCGCTGCACGACCTGCGCCGCATCCGCGCCACCGACCGCCGCATCCGCGCCACCGACCGCCGCTTCGCCCACTTCATCGTCGGCATCAACCTCTCGGCCCGCCAGCTCGGCGCCGCCGGGCTGCCCGAACGGCTCCTCCGTGCGCTCGACGACCACGGCTTCTCGCCCGCGGACCTCGTCGTCGAGCTGACCGAGACGGTGCTGATGGATTCGACCGCGGACGCCGAGACCCACATCCGCGAGCTCGCCGAGGCCGGCGTCGCCGTCACCCTCGACGACTTCGGCACCGGCTACTCCTCGATCGACTACCTCACCCGGCTCCCGGCGAGCGGGCTCAAGCTCGACACGAACTTCATCCGGCGCCTACCGGAGTCGGCGCGCGCCTGCGCGGTCGCAGAGGGGCTCGGCGTCCTGTGCCGCCAGCTCGGCATCGACCTGATCGCCGAAGGGGTCGAGACGCCCGAGCACCTCGACCTGGTGACGGCACTCGGCGCGACCCACGCCCAGGGCTACCTGCTCTCCCCACCCCGTCCCGTCGACGACCTGCTCGCGCTCTTGGTGCAGGAGCCCGACCTCACCCGTCGGAGCGGGTGGCCGATCAGGCCGTCGGCGCCAGCAGCGTGACCCCGAGCGGCGGGAGACGGAGCGAGACGCTCCAGTCACGGCCGTGCGCGGGGACCGGATCGGCTGCGAAGGACCCGACCCGCACCACACCGGACCCCCCGAAGCGGTTGTCGTCGCTGGACAGGAGCTCCGCCCAGGACCCGCCGTCGGGGACCCCGACGCGGTAGTGCTCGCGGACGGCGGGCGTGAGGTTCGCCACGACGAGGACGGACCGTGCCCCGGGCGCACTGCGCAGCCACGCCAGCACGCTGTTGTCACGGTCGTCGCCGATCACCCAGCTGAAGCCCTCGGGCGCGTCGTCGACCGCGTGCAGCGACGGCTCGGCGCAGTAGAGCCCGTTCAACGCACGCACCCAGTCCTCGACGCCGAGGTGGGCGGGATCGGTGCGCAGCCACCAGTCCAGCTCGGACTCGTGGCTCCACTCGCGGGTCTGGGCGAACTCGCCGCCCATGAAGAGCAGCTTCTTGCCCGGCGCGGCCCACTGGAGGCCGTAGAGCAGGCGGAGGTTCGCCAGCTGCTGCCACCGGTCCCCCGGCATCCTCGCGAGGAGGCTGCCCTTGCCGTGCACGACCTCGTCGTGGGAGAGCGGCAGCACGTACCGCTCGCTCCACATGTAGACGCCGCGGAAGGTGAGCTCGTCGAGGTGGAAGTGCCGGTGGATCGGCTGCCGCGCGACGTGCTTCAGCGTGTCGTGCATCCAGCCCATGTCCCACTTGCGGTCGAAGCCGAGGCCGCCGGCCTCGACCGGACGGGTGACCCCCGGCCAGGCCGTGGACTCCTCCGCCACCGTGATCGCGCCCGGGCACTCGGTGGCGACGGTCCGGGTCAGGTCCTGCAGGAAGGCCACCGCCTCGAGGTTCTCGCGACCCCCGTGGACGTTCGGCACCCACTCGCCCTCCCGACGCGAGTAGTCGCGGTAGAGCATCGAGGCGACCGCGTCGACCCGCAGGTCGTCGAAGTGGAAGCGCTCCAGCCAGAACCGGGCGCTCGACAGCAGGAAGCTGCGGACCTCGTGGCGCCCGTAGTTGAAGATCAGGCTGTCCCAGTCGGGGTGGATGCCCTCGCGCGGGTCGGCGTGCTCGTAGAGGTGGGTGCCGTCGAAACGGCCGAGGGCGTGGGCGTCCTTCGGGAAGTGGGAGGGCACCCAGTCGAGCAGGACGCCGATCCCCCGACGGTGCAGGTGGTCGACGAGCGCCATCAGGTCCTGGGGCGAGCCGTACCGCGCGGTGGCGGCGAAGTAGCCGGTGGTCTGGTAGCCCCAGCTGCCGTAGAAGGGGTGCTCGGTGAGGGGCAGCAGTTCCACGTGGGTGAAGCCGAGCCCGGCCACGTGGTCGGCGAGCTGCGCCGCGATGGCGCGGTAGCCACCGGGCTCGTAGCGCCACGATCCGAGGTGGACCTCGTAGACGGACATGGGCCGGTCGGGGGCCTGCAGCTCCGCCCGCTCGGCCATCCACGCCTGGTCGCCCCAGTCGTGGTCGAGCCCGCCGACCACGACCGACGCCGTGCGCGGCGGCTCCTCGCTCCGGAAGGCGAACGGGTCGGCCTTCTCCAGCAGCTCACCGTTCCCGGTGCGGATCGCGTACTTGTACCGGGTCCCGGGACCGGCGCCCGGCACGATGCCGCGCCAGACCCCGGAGGGATCCGCGTCGAGCGGGTGGTGGTCGGGCTGCCAGCCGTTGGCGTCGCAGATCACCGAGACCGATGCGGCGTTCGGCGCCCAGACGCGGAACACCGTGCCGTCGGGGCCCGGGTGGGCGCCGAGCACCTCGTCGAGGCGGGTGTGGCGACCCTCGCCGAGCAGCCAGGCGTCCTCTGCGGTGAAGCTGCGACCGAGTCCCACAGCGCCAGGGTAGGCGCTCGGAACGTGTCATCCCGCCGTCACGAGGAGTTCACCGAGCAGGCCTTCGGACCATGGCTGCAGGCGACCGCGATCGGACATGATGCAGGGGTGCCGAACCAGGTGGAACCTGTCGCCCGCCCGCGCGTGCTCTCGATCGTCCTCGCGGGCGGCGAGGGCAAGCGGCTCATGCCCCTCACGATCGACCGGGCGAAGCCGGCGGTCCCCTTCGGCGGGCACTACCGGCTGATCGACTTCGCCCTGTCGAACCTCGTGAACGGCGGCTACCGCAAGATCGTGGTGCTCACGCAGTACAAGAGCCACAGCCTCGACGTGCACATCTCCCGCACCTGGCGGCTCTCCACGATGCTCGGCAACTACGTCACCACCGTGCCCGCCCAGATGCGCCACGGCCCCCGCTGGTTCCTCGGGTCGGCCGACGCCCTGTTCCAGAACCTGAACATCGTCGACGACGAGCATCCCCGGCACGTGTTCGTGTTCGGCGCCGACCACATCTACCGGATCGATCCACGGCAGATGCTCGACCACCACATCGCCTCCGGCGCCGGCGTCACCGTGGCCGCCATCCGCGTCCCGCGCCGCGAGGCGCACCAGTTCGGCGTGATCTCCCCCACCCCGGACGGCCGCATCGCCGAGTTCCTGGAGAAGCCGCTCGAGCCCGAGGGCCTCCCCGACTCGCCCGACGAGGTGCTCGCCTCCATGGGCAACTACGTGTTCGACACCGACGTCCTGCTCGAGGCGCTGCACGCCGACGCCGCCGACGACACGTCGAAGCACGACATCGGCGGCGACCTCATCCCGCGGCTCGTGCGCGAGGGCCGAGCCGGCGTCTACGACTTCACCACCAACTCCGTGCCCGGTGAGACCGAGCGGGACCGCCACTACTGGCGGGACGTCGGGACGCTCGACGCCTACTACGACGCCCACATGGACCTGGTCGCCCCCCACCCCATCTTCAACCTGTACAACGCCGAGTGGCCGATCTACACGGCCGCCTCCACCAACCCGCCGGCCAAGGTGGTCTCCGACGGCGTGGCCGGGCCGAGCGACATCGCCAACTCGATCCTCTCCAACGGGGTGATCGTGTCCGGCGCCACCGTGCACGACTCGGTGCTGTCGCCCGAGGTGCGCGTGGGTCCCGGCGCCATCGTCGAGGGCTCGGTCCTCTCCGACCGGGTGGTGATCGGCGCCGGCGCCGTGGTCCGGCGGGCGATCGTCGACAAGAACGTGGTGATCCCGCCGAACGCACGCATCGGTCTCGACCCGGACGAGGACCGCCTCCGCTTCGAGACCTCGGCGTCGGGCGTGGTCGCCATCCCGAAGAACTTCCGCTTCCGGGACTGACACCGTGGCCCGCCGACCCGACCGAGGCATCCTCCGGCTGGAACCGGACCAGCGCACCGTGCCGGTCCGACGCCTCCGACGCGACGAGGTGGAGCGACTGGGCTTCGCCGGCCCGCTGCAGCTCAGCCGTCTCCAGGTGGGTCGGTTCGGACGCTGGCGCCCGACGAAGGCGCTCGTGGTCGAGACGCCGTCCGGCGAGGTGCGGCTGTCGGGGACGGCCGAGGAGCTCGCCGTCTACGGCATCGGGCCGGATGCCGCCGTGGACCCGGCGACGGACTCGTAGAGCGCCAGGTACTCGGCGGCCGGTCCGTCCCATGACCAGTCGGCGCCCATGCCGCGGTCGATGATCCCCGCCCGACGACGGGGGCTGCGCCAGGCCCGCACCGCCCGGTGGAGGGCGTCGACCACGCCGGCGGCGTCGACCGCTCCGGCCACGAACCCGTTGCCCTGCAGCCGGTGGCGGTCGTCGTCCACGACGGTGTCGTGGAGCCCGCCGACGTCGGTGACGACGGGGATGGTGCCGTAGACCATCGCCTGCATCTGGGCGAGGCCGCAGGGCTCGAAGCGGCTGGGCATGAGGAAGAGGTCGGCACCGCCGAGGATCCGGTGCCCGAGCCCGAGGTCGTAGCCCTCGACGAAGGCGACGCGGTCGGGGGCGGCGTCGGCCGCGGCACGCGCCGCGAGCGCGAGGTCCCGAGCGCCGGCGCCGAGCAGCACCAGGCGCGCGCCCATGCCGTCGAGGTACCGGGCGGCACCGAGGGCGAGGTCCACGCCCTTCTGGTCGACGAGCCGCGTCACCATGCCGATGACGGGTTCGGCGCCGTCGGACCAGCCGAGCTCGGCGAGCAACGCCGCCCGGCTCACCTCCTTGCCGGCCAGGTCGGTGTGGTCGTACGACGCTGCGAGGTGGGGGTCGGTGGCCGGGTGCCACTCGTCGAGGTCGATGCCGTTGCGGATGCCGAGCAGGTCGTCGCCGCGGGCGGCGAGCTCCACGTGCATGTGGAAGCCGTCGGCCTCCGAGAGGATCTCCCTGGCGTACGTGGGGCTGACGGCGACGACGCGGTCCGCGAGGCGGATCGAGCCGAGCAGGGCGTTGCCGGTGCCGAACCACTCGTAGGCGTCGCGGTGGGCGGGGAGGCGATCGAGCCACCCGACGTCGCACCAGCCCTGGTGGCCCAGCGTGTGGATCGTGAGCACGGTGGGGAGGTCGTCGGGCATCCAGGCGTGGGCGAAGGCGGTGTGCCAGTCGTTCAACTGGACGACGTCGGGCCGGAGGTCCGCGGCGAGCCGCCCCACCACCGCGGCGAACGCGGTGAACCGCCGATCGTTGTCGTACCAGCCGTCGCCGGAGGCGTCGACGTACGGGTGGGCCCGCGCGATGCCCGCACCGCCGACGAGATGGGCCCGACCGATGCCGGGCAGCGAGCCGGAGCGCACCTGCATGGGGCCCGCCCACTCGCCCACGTGGTGCTCCTGCACCTGCTCGCCCTCGAGCGGGTAGGCGCCGTAGTCGGGGAGCACGAGCTCCACCTCCGCCCCGGCGCGCCGCAGGGCTCGCACCAGACCGGCCGACGCCTCGGCGAGCCCGCCGACGCGCACCAGCGGCGCGAGCTCCGCCGTGGCGAACAGGATCCTCATGGGGCGGTCTCCTCGTCGACGTGCCGCAGCACCACCACCGACCACGCGGGCACGGTCCACGAGTCGCCGACACGGACCTCGGTGGCCCGGCCGTTCGAGACCACCCCGGAGGCGGTGTCGAGGGCGACCGACCACCGGTGGCCGCGCAGCCCGTGGGGCACGCAGCAGGTGATCGGCTCGTGGTGGGCGTTGCAGAGCACCAGGAAGCTGTCGTCGAGCACCCGCTCGCCTCGGGGGCCGGGGGTCGGGATGCCGTGGCCGTTCAGGAACACCGCGAGGGACCGGGCGAAGCCCGTGCGCCAGTCCTCGTCGGTCATGGGGGTGCCGTCGAGCCGGAACCAGCCGACGTCGTCGAGCCCCCCTGCG
>JBEIGA010000182.1:0-8644 GCA_040382135.1 Acidimicrobiales bacterium | reverse complement strand
GCCTCCATGTCCGGCACCTCGGCCGGGAAGACGTTCGGCCCCCACCAGACCGGATCGGTCTCCGAGCTCTCGCCCGGTGGCGGCTCGCCCATCCCGACGGCGAAGGTCTCCTTGTGGTCCGGTGGGGTCTCCACGCCGAAGGTCGCCGCGTTCGACTGGGTGCCCGGCCCGAACCACCCGCGGTACGCAGGACCCCCGCCGATGCAGCGCTCCTTCGCCTCGGCGGGCAGGTGGAAGAACGCGAGCGCTGTCCGCCGTGCGTCGTCCAGCACAGCGTCGGGGACGCCGTGGCCGGTCACAAGCAGGAAGCCGTACTCGACGAGCGCGTCGTCGAGCGCCAGGGCGACCGCCGGGTCGCGGTCCTCGGTCCAGGCACCGAGGTCGATCAGCGGCAGGCCGCTCACAGCGCACCCCGCACGTAGGGCACGCCGAGCGCCGCCGGGGCACGGCTGCTCCTGGCACGGAGCACCAGCGCCACCAGCGTCACGACGTAGGGCAGGGCGAGGAAGACCTCGTAGGGGATCGACGTGGCGGTGCCCTGCAGGCGCAACTGGACGGCGTCGGAGAGTCCGAAGAGCAGCGCGCCCGCCACCGCCGGGAACGGACGCCAGCCGGCGAACACCACCAACGCCAACGCCACCCAGCCGCGCCCGCCGGTCACCCCTTCGATGAAGAGGCCCAGCGGACCGCACACCAGGGCCGCGCCACCGAGGCCGGCGAGACCGCCGCAGATCGCCAGCGCCGACCAGCGCAGCCGGTCCACCCGGTAGCCGAGTGCGTCCACCGCAGCCGGCGCCTCCCCCACCGCGGTCACGGTCAACCCGAACCGGGTGCGTTCGAGGACGAACCACAGCACCGCCACCGCGACGAGGACCAGGACCGCCAGGGACCACATGCCGATGCGGTTGACCCGCGGCGTCACGCCTCCGATGGAGTACTGGAGCTGGAAGACGTACGTGGTGGCCGACACGGCGAGGAGCGTGAACGCGATCCCGGTGACGACCTGGTTCGCCCGAAGGGTGACCAGGAGGACCGAGAGCACCAGGCCGGTCAGCAGCCCCACGACGATCCCTGCGAGCAGGCCGAGCCACGGCGACCCGGTCGCCTCCGCGGCGGCGTAGCCGGCGAGCGCTCCTGCGAGCATCTGACCCTCCAACCCGAGGTTGAGCACGCCCGCCCGCTCGCACACCAGCGCGCCGAGCGCGGCGAGCGCCACGGGGATGGCGAGGCGGATGGCCGCCTCCAGGGTTGAGAACTGCAGCAGGACGTCCATCAGCGACCCTCCCGGCCCCGGACGGCGAGCGCATCGCCAACCACCACGAACACCACGATCAGTGCGGTGATCACCCCGACCAGCGAGGAGGGGAGGTCGTAGGTCCGCTGGCTCACCTCGAACCCGATGGTCAGACCGGCGAGGCCGAGCCCGGCGAGGAGCACCCCGACGGGCTGCAACCTGCCCACGAGCGCCACGATGATCGCCTGCCACCCGAAGCCCACGCTCGCCTCAGCGCCGAGCCGACCGTTGACGCCGGCGGTCTCGGTGAACCCTGCGAGCCCGGCGAAGGCACCGGCCACGAGCATGACGAGGAGGACGATCCGGCGCGAGTCGACCTCGTTGGCGTCGAGCGCCGACCGGTTGAACCCGAGCGCGTCGATCCGGTAGCCGCCTCGATGGCGGGCCACGAGGACCCCGACCACGGGCACGAGCACCACCGCCAGCAGGAACCCGAGGTGGGTGTCGAGCCGGGGGATGGTCGGGAGCGTCGCATCTCCGATCTGGCGGCTCGCGGGGATGAAGGACTCGGGGTCCCGGATCCCGTCCCGTACGGCCCACTGCAGCAGGGCGTCGGCGACGTACACGAGCATGAGGCTCGAGATCACGATGCTCGCCCCGAAGCGGACGCCGAGCCAACCGGCCAGACCGCTCCAGAGGGCGCCGGCCACGACCGCCACCACGATCCCGGTCACGACCAGCACGGGGCCCGGCAGGTCACGGACGCCTGCAGCCGTCACCCACGCGGTCGATGCCACCGCCCCCACCAGGTACTGGCCCTCGCCACCGATCGTGAAGACCTTCGCCCGGTAGGCCACCGCGTACCCGAGCCCGATCAGGACGAGGGGCGTTGCCGCCGTGGCGGTGTTGCTGAGCCCACGGGGTTCCCAGAGGACGCCGCGCACGACCTCCCAGTAGACGGCGAGCGGGTTCTCGCCCTCGGACACGATCAGCACCGCACCGAGCAGCAGCGCCGCGAGCACCGCGCCGACCGGCACGAGGACGGCTGTGACGAGCCCGTCGGCACCGGCCCGAGCGACGACCGCAGCGAGGGGGTTGCGGTTCGGACGGGTGAGGGCGGGAACCGTCGTGGCGGTCATGGCGCGTCCTCCCCGCCCCCTGCCACGGTCTCCCCTGCCACGGTCTCCCCCGCCATCGCGAGGCCGATCCGCTCCCGGTCGTAGGGCGGGAGGAAGGTCCCGGTCACCCGTCCGGCAGCGAGCACCACGATGCGGTCCGCGACGGCGAGCAGCTCGTCGAGCTCGGCGCCGATCCACAGGACTGCGGCACCCGCCTCGGCGCAGCCGACGAGGCGACGGGACACCGCGTCGCTCGCTCCGGGGTCGAGCCCGCGGGTGGGATAGCAGGCCAGGACGGCGTGGGGCTCGCCGTCGAGCTCCCGCGCCAGGACAAGCTTCTGGGCGTTCCCGCCGGAGAGGGTGCCGGCCCGCGCCTGCGGTCCTGCGGTGCGCACGTCCCATGCGGCGAGGTCCGGACGGGCACGCTCCCTCCGGACCTTGCGCCTGGCGCGCCACACGGGCACCCGCCCGAGCTCCAGGTTGTCGGCGAGGTCCATGGCCCGGATCAGACCCCACTGGTAGCGGTCCGACGGTACGTAGGCGAACCCCTTGGCACGCCTGGCCCGCGGATCACCGACCGGCACCGGGGCGCCGTCGAGGAGGACGCCGCCCGCTTCGGGGACCGACCGGCCGGACAGTGCGGCCTCGAGCTCGGCCTGCCCGTTGCCGTCGACGCCGGCGATGCCGAGCACCTCGCCGCTGCCGACCTCGAGGTCGATCCCGGCGAGGCGGCCGAGGCGGAGGCCCTCGACCCGGAGCCGCGGACCCCCCGAGGGCCCACCGCGCTCCGCTCGGTCCGTGAAGGTCCCTGAGCTCTCGGCGCCGATCATCGCTGTGGCCAGATCGGCTCTGGAGCGCTCGACGACGGGCGCGTCGGACACCACCTCCCGGCCCTCGCGGAGCACCGTGACCCGGTCGCACCCGGCGAAGACCTCGGCCAGTCGGTGGGTGATGATCGCCAGCGCGCGGCCCTCGGCCGCGAGCCCGCGGCAGACCCGGAGGAGCACCTCCGCCTCCTGGTCCGTCAGGACGGCGGTCGGCTCGTCGAGCAGGAGGATGCGGGCGTCGGCGTCGAGGGCCCGCAGCAGCTCCAGGCGCTGCTGCTCGCCCACCGAGAGCCTTCCCGCGGGGACGTCGTCGCGCACGGCGAGACCGAACCGGCCGGCCAGCTCGTCGAGCCGCTCCCGCGCCTGACGCCGGCTCGGCAACACCTGCCCGGTCGGGCGGGCGAGCACGAGGTTCTCGGACGCCGTCAGGGTCGGCACGAGGGTGAAGTGCTGCTGGACCAGCGCAACCCCGGCCCGTCGCAGAGCGCCCGGGTCGAAGCGGGTGATCGTGCGACCGAAGACCTCCACCGTGCCCTCGTCCGGCCGGTCGAGACCGGCCAGGATCCGCATGAGCGTCGTCTTCCCGGCCCCGTTCGCGCCGAGCAGCGCGTGGATCTCCCCCGACCGCAGCGACAGCTCCACCCCGTCGAGGGCGACCGTCGCCCCGAACGACCGTCGGATGTCGACCATCCGGACGAGCGCTTCGCCCCGGTCGGCGGGACCGGGCGCCGGCGATGCCGACGACGCCCGGTCCGCGTCGATCTCCGTCACGACGGACGCCGTCATCCCGCTTCGGGGATGAACGGCACCTCGAACGAACCGTCCTGGATCTCAGCGAGTCGCTCGTCGAACAGCGCCATCGTCTCGGCCGGGATCTCGGCCTCCCACTGCGGGCTGATGGCCATGCTCATGCCGCCGTCCTTCAGCAGCACCTCGTAGTAGCGGGCCTCGGTCACGCCGGCGGCGACGTCGTCGACCATGAGGCGGAACACCTCGCCCAGCTCCCAGACGAAGGACGACAGCACCGAGTCGCCGACCTCGGCCATGTCACCGACGTACCCGGTCGACACCCCGCCCAGGTCGTTGGCGGCCTCGATCTGACCGAAGGTCGGGCCCTGGCCGCAGCCGACGAACATGGTGGCCCCGGCGTCGCCCTGGCCGAGCGCCGCCTCCTTGGCGAGCTGCACGTCGTACCAGTCGCCCACCGCAACGAACGATCCCTCGGCGTCGGGGATCGTCTCCTGCACGCCGGCCAGGAACGCCTCGTACATGGCGTAGCAGACCGGGATCTCGAAGCCGGCCGCCCCGGCGACCGCGCCCTCGCCCATCACGCCGCCGGCGAGGATGCCGGAGAGGTAGGACGCCTCGTAGAACGGCTGGCTGTAGTCGCCGACGTTGTCGACCACGTCACCGAAGCCGCCGGCGTAGACAAAGATCGTCTCGGGGTAATCCGGCGCGACCTTCTTCACGTCGTCGCCGTAGTTGAACGAGTGGGCGATGATCGGGTTGTACCCGTCGTCGGCCAGCGCCCGCAGGGCCCGTTCGGCATCGGCACCCGGCTGCACGTTCTCCTGCAGGACGAGGTCGGAGATCACCCCTTCGTCGAGCAGGGCGTTGGCGCCGTCGTAGGCCGCCTCGCCCCAGGACCCGTCGAACCACTCGGCGGAGTAGACGATCGCCATCTTCGGGGCGTCACCGCTGGGCGCCTCCCCGTCCTCTGACGCCTCGGTCGTCTCCGTGGCCTCGGTGGTCTCGGAGGTCTCCGCGGCTTCGGTGGTCTCCGTCGTCTCCTCCGTGGAGGCGCCGGACTCCTCGTCGTCGTCGCCGCATGCCGCGGCCAGCAGCGAGAAGGACAGGATGATGGCGACGATCGACCCCAGGGATCGACGTCGGCGGTGGGACATGCGCTCGGTCATGGCGGCGCACCGTAGGAACGACATGTGCACCGTCGGTTTCCCCTTCGGGAACCCGCCGTTACGGTCGCCTTTCCCGTTCCTTGCGTCGCGTGGGTCTTCGGAGCGGGCCCGACGGATGCGAGACTCGCCCGAGCACCGCAGGAGGACGCACATGGCACGGTTCACGGGACGACGGGCGCTGGTCACCGGTGCGGCGTCGGGCATCGGGCGGGCGACGGCACGGTTGCTCGCCCACGAGGGTGCCGTGGTCGTGGGTCTCGACGTGGACGAGGCCGGCCTCGTCGAGACCGCCGCAGGCTTGGACGGGGCGGTCGTCCCGCTGGTGTGCGACCTGCTCGACCGCACCCGGGTCCCCGCTGCGGTGGACGAGGCCGCAGACCTGCTGGGCGGGCTCGACGTCGTCTGCAACGTCGCCGGCATCGGCGGTTTCCGCAACGACGACGAGCAGACCCTCGACGACTGGGACCGCATCCTCGGCGTGAACCTCACCGGCACCTGGCTGGTGTGCCAGGCCGCGCTCCCCCACCTCCGCCGGGACGGCGGCGCCATCGTCACCACCGCGTCGACCGCGGGGACCGACGGCACGCCCTACCACTCGGCCTACTCGGCCTCGAAGGGCGGGGTGATCGCCCTCACCCGCTCCCTCGCGGTGACCCACCACCGGGAGGGCATCCGCGTGAACTGCGTGGCACCGGGCCCGATCGACACCCCGATCACCGCGCAGTACACGCTGCCGCCCGGAGCGGACCCGGCGCTGGTGGCCACCATCCTCCCCTTCGGTGCGCCGGGGCTCCCCGGCGAGGTCGCCGCGGCGATCGCCTTCCTGGCATCCGACGACGCGAGCCACGTCAACGGCGTCGTCCTCAAGGTCGACGGCGGCAAGACCGCCTGACCCCCGGGGTAGTCTCGCCCCAGGGTCGGCGACCGGCCGACGGACCGGGGGGCTCCGATGTACGACGTGATCATCCGTGGCGGCGACATCGTGGACGGGACGGGTGCGCCGCGGCGACGGGCCGACCTCGGCATCCGCGACGGCCGTATCGCCACGATCGGCGATCTCACCGGCGCCGAGGCCGTGCAGGACGTCGACGCCACCGGCCGGGCCGTGACCCCCGGCTTCGTCGACGTGCACACCCACTTCGACGCCCAGGTCTTCTGGGACACCACCCTCAGCCCGTCGCCGCTGCACGGCGTCACCACGGTGCTGGCCGGCAACTGCGGGTTCACGATCGCACCGCTCTCGGCGGACCCCGGCGACGGCGCCTACCTGAAGCGGATGCTCGCCCGGGTGGAGGGCATGCCGCTCGAGAGCCTCGAGACCGGTGTCCCCTGGGGTACGTGGACGGCGTTCGGGGAGTACCTCGACCACGTCGACAACACCCTGTCCATCAACGCCGGCTTCATGGTCGGGCACTCGGCGATCCGCCGCGTGGTGATGGGCGACGACAGCACCAGCCGCGAGGCCACGCCCGAGGAGCTCGCCGCCATGGAGCGGCTCCTGCACGACTCGCTCGCCGCGGGCGGCCTCGGGTTCTCGTCGTCGTGGGCCCGGACCCACAACGACGCCGACGGCCACATGGTCCCCTCCCGGTACGCGAGCCGCGACGAGCTGATCGCCCTGGCGGCCGTGGCGGGGCAGCACGAGGGCACGTCGCTCGAGCTGATCCCGTGCGTCGGGCCGTTCGAGGACTGGGCGCTCGAGCTGATGTCGGACATGTCCGCCACCGCCCGCCGGCCGCTCAACTGGAACGTCATGGCGGTCACCGCCAAGAACCTCGACGAGTGCCTCGAGAAGCTGCGCGCCGGCGACCACGCCCGCAGCCGCGGCGGCAAGGTCGTGGCGCTGACCGTGCCGATGAGCTTCGGCGTGCGGCTGTCGCTCGACAGCGGGTTCATCCTCGACGCCCTGCCCGGCTGGGAGCACTTCGTCTCCCTGCCCCGGACGGAGAAGCTCGACATCCTCTCGGATCCGGAGCGCCGCCGCCGGCTCGACGAGCAGGCCCAGCAGGACGGGCCGCTGCGGATGATGGCCAACTGGGGCCGGATGATCCTGTTCGACACGGTGGCGCCCGAGAACGAGGCGTTCCGCGGCCGGACGGTGGCCGAGGTCGCCGACGAGCTCGGCGTGTCGCCGTGGGACGCCCTCTGCCAGGTGGTGGTGGCGGACGACCTCCGCACCTCGTTCGGCACCCCGAACCCCGACGAGTCCGACGCCGACTGGGCCGCCCGGCTGCAGGTGTGGCGGGACCGCCGGGCGCTGATCGGCGCCTCCGACGCCGGCGCCCACCTCGACCTGCTCGCCTCGTTCAACTACGCCACGATCATGCTCGACCAGGCGGTCCGCCGGCGCGGCCTGCTCCCGCTCGAGGAGGCCGTGCACCTCATCACGCAGCGCCCGGCGGAGCTCTACGGCCTGCGGGAGCGGGGCCGCCTCGCCGAGGGCTGGTGGGCCGACGTCGTCGTGCTCGACGAGCACGCCATCGGCTCCGACCCGGTGGCGATGCGCTACGACCTGCCGGGTGGGTCCGGCCGCCTCTACGCCGAGGCGCAGGGCATCGACCACGTCTTCTGCAACGGGGTCGAGATCGTCCGCCACGGGGGCTTCACCCCGGCTCGTCCCGGCACCGTCCTGCGCAGCGGCCGCGACACCGCCGACCCGGCGCTCGACTGAGCCCGCCCGTTCGCGGGCCCCACGGACGCGTTCGGGGCGGCCACGGGGCAGAATCGTCGGAGCAACGTCGCTCCGGAGGTCCCTCCCATGCCCGAACCCGTCATCGTCGCCACCGCCCGCACCGCGATCGGTCGGGCCCACAAGGGGTCCCTGGTGGAGGCCCGCTCGGACGACCTGTCGGGCTTCATCATCTCCGAGGTCCTCGGCAAGGCCGGGATCGACGGCTCCCTCGTCGAGGACGTCATCTGGGGCAGCGCCCAGCCGTCGGGCCGCCAGGGCTACAACATGGCCCGCGTCGTCGGCCTGCTCGCCGGGCTCGACGCCCCCGGTGTCACCGTGAACCGCTACTGCTCCTCGTCGCTGCAGACGATCCGCATGGCCGCCCACGCCATCAAGGCGGGCGAGGGCGACGTGTTCGTCGCCGGCGGCTCCGAGGTCGTGTCCCAGTTCCAGTTCGGCATGTCCGACGGCGGCCCGAACACCCACAACGACCGGTTCGCCGCCGCGGAGGAGCGCACCAAGGCCCGCGCCACCGGTGAGGGCGGCGCCTGGACCCCGGGCGAGGGCCTCCCGGACATCTACCTCGCCATGGGCCAGACCGCCGAGAACGTGGCCGAGTACAAGCAGGTCGCCCGTGAGCGCCAGGACGAGTTCGCCTGCCTGTCGCAGAACCGGGCCGAGGCGGCGCAGGCCCGCGGCTTCTTCGAGCGCGAGATCAGCCCGTACACCCTCGCCGACGGCACGGTCGTGAAGACCGACGACGGCATCCGCGCCGGCACCACCTACGAGAAGCTGGCCTCGCTGCAGCCGGTGTTCAAGCCGAACGGCACCGTCACCGCGGGCAACGCCTGCCCCCTCAACGACGGCGCCGCCGCCGT
>JBEIGA010000181.1:0-8740 GCA_040382135.1 Acidimicrobiales bacterium | reverse complement strand
GACCCGGGCGAGCTCGGCGACCTCGGCGGGTGTGGCGGCCCGGTGCCACGCGTCGTCCCCCATCACGAACAACCGGAGCATGGAGTGGCCGATCAGCGCGGCCGTGTGGACGGCGAGGCCCCCGGCGTCGAGCAGGTCGCGGTAGCCGGCGAAGCTGTCCCAGGAGTACGGGACGGCGAGGTCGAAGCACGTCTTGGGGACGTCCTCGATGTACGCGAAGAGGTCGGTGACCGCGCCCGTGTGCTCGGGGCGGACGGGGGCGAGCGACAGCGAGCAGTTGCCCACCAGCACCGTGGTGACCCCGTGCTGCGGGAGCGGGTCGCACAACGGGTCCCAGAGCAGGGACGGGTCGACGTGGGTGTGGGTGTCGATGAACCCCGGGGTCACGAGCGCGCCGGAGGCGTCGAGCACCTCCGCGCCGGCCGGCGCCGTCAGCCCCTCCCCCACCTCGGTGATGCGGCCGTCGCGGACCAGGACGTCGGCGCGACGGGCGGGAGCGCCGGTGCCGTCGACGACCGTGCCCCCCTGGATGATCAGATCGGTCATGGCGGCGAAGGGTACGACACCGGACCGCCCCTGGCCTCGTCCCGTAGTCTCGGCGCATGGCCTCCACCACCAGCTTCCGGACCTGCCCGCTCTGCGAGGCCACGTGCGGCCTCGCGCTCGAGATCGACGACGGGCGGGTCACGCGGGTCCGGGGCGACCGGGAGGACCCGTTCAGCAAGGGCTACATCTGCCCGAAGGGCTCCGTGCTGCCGTCGCTGCACGACGACCCGGACCGGTTGCGGCGGCCGATGGTCCGCGATCGGGCCACCGACACCTGGCGGGAGGTCTCCTGGGAGGAGGCCTTCGAGGAGGTGGGCCGCCGCCTGCTGCCGGTGCTCGAGGCGCACGGGCGGGAGTCGCTCGCGATGTAAGTGGGGAACCCGAACGTCCACAACATCTCGCTGCTCTATTACGGCCGGCAGCTCGGGCGGGCCCTCGCCACCCGCAACTCCTACTCGGCGGGCACGGTCGACCAGATCCCGAAGCAGGTGTCCACCGGGCTGATGTTCGGCACCACGCTGTCGATCCCCATCCCCGACGTGGACCGCACCGACCACCTGCTGATCCTCGGCGCGAACCCGTCGGCCTCGAACGGCAGCTTCCTGACGGCCCCCGACCTGCCCGGCAGGCTCGACGCCATCGTCGAGCGGGGCGGCAAGGTCGTGGTGATCGACCCCCGCCGCACGAAGACGGCGGAGCGGGCGAGCGAGCACCACTTCATCCGGCCGGGCACCGACGCCCTGCTGTTGCTCGCCATGGTGCACGTGCTGTTCGAGGAGCGGCTCGTCTCGCTGGGGCACCTCGCCGACCACGTGACCGGTATCGACGAGGTGGGGGCGGTCGCCGCCGACTTCCCGCCCGAGCGGGTGGCCGCGGCCACCGGCATCGACGCCGCCACGATCCGGCGGCTCGCGCGGGAGCTCGCGGCCGCGCCGACGGCCGCGGTGTACGGCCGCATCGGCACCTGCTGCCAGACCTTCGGCACGCTCGCGAGCTGGCTGGTCGACGTGCTCAACGTGCTGACCGGCAACCTCGACCGTCCGGGCGGCGCCCTGTTCCCCAAGGCGATCGTCGGGCAGCCGAACAGCCGAGGCAACCCCGACGTGCCCCGCCCCATCGAGATGGGCCGGTGGAGCACCCGCGTCCGCGGCGCGCAGGAGGTGATCGGTCAGCTCCCCGCCGCGTGCCTCGCGGAGGAGATCGACACGCCGGGCGAGGGGCGCATCCGGGCGCTGGTCACGGTGGCCGGCAACCCCGCCCTCTCGGTGCCCGACAGCGAGCGGCTCCAGAAGGCGCTCGCCACGCTCGACTGCATGATCTCGGTCGACATCTACCTGAACGAGACCACCCGGCACGCCGACGTGATCCTGCCCGGCGAGTCGCACCTGCAGCAGCCCCACTTCGGCGCCACGCTGTATCAGCTCGCCTGTCGTCACGTGGCGAAGTGGAGCGAGCCGTCGCTGCCGCCGGACCCGGACCGGCCCCGCGAGTGGGAGATGCTCCTCACCCTGTCGAGCGTGATCGCCGGACAGGGCGCCGACATCGACCCGCTCGCCGTCGACGACGCCATCATCCGGTCCCGCATCCGCAAGGAGGTCACCGACCCGTCCTCCCCCGTCTTCGGCCGGGACGCCGACGAGCTGTTCGGGATGCTCCCCCGGGAGGGCGGGCCGGCGCGCATCGCCGACTGGCAGATCCGCACCGGGCCCTACGGCGACGCGTTCGGCGCCGATCCCGACGGTTGGACGCTCGAGAAGCTGAAGGCGCATCCGCACGGGGTGGACCTGGGCCCCCTCGAGTCGCGGGTCCCCGAGGTGCTGCGGACCCTGTCGGGGAGGATCGAGCTCGCCCCGGAGTACCTCCTGGCCGACCTCCCCCGCCTGGCTGCGGCGGCGGATGCCGGGGCGCCCGAGGGGATGCTCCTCGTGGGACGGCGCAGCCTGCGCTCGAACAACTCGTGGATGCACAACATCCGCCAGCTGGTGAAGGGGCGGCCGCAGTGCACCCTGCTCGTCCACCCTGCGGACGCGGCGCGGCTCGGCCTGTCCGACGGCGGCGAGGCCCACGTCGCCTCCGAGGCGGGCGAGGTGGTGGCGCCGGTCGAGGTGAGCGACGAGGTGATGCCGGGGGTGGTGTCGCTGCCCCACGGGTGGGGGCACGGCCAGCCGGGCGCCCGACAGACCACGGCTGCGGCGTACGCCGGCGTCAACAGCAACGTCCTCGCCGGGCCCACCATGGTCGACCCGCTCTCCGGGAACGCGGCCGTGAACGGCATCCCGGTGGTGGTGGTGCCGGCCCCCTAGCCGCCCGGCGGGGCGGACGGCGGGGCGGACGGCGGGGCGGACGGCGGGGCGAAGAGGACGAGCCCGGCACGCCGCCCGTCGGGGTCGGGCACCTCGGCGACGGGATCGTCGACGTCGTCGTACTCGAGGCGCAACGCCCGGCTGATCACCGCGTGCATCGCGTAGGTGGCGGTGAGGTAGGTGAGCTCGAGGATCTCCTCGTCGGCGAGGTGCCGCGCCAGCTCGGCGAAGAGCGTGTCGGGCACCCGGCCGTGTTCGAGCACCAGGGCGTCGGTGTAGGCGAGCACGGCCCGCTCGGCCGCGGTCCAGCAGTCGGCGGTGCTCCAGGCGGGGATGGCCGCGACCTGCTCGTCGGTGAGCCCGACGTCCCGGCAGGCCTTGCAGTGCTGGCTGTAGACGAAGCGGCTGCCGGCCACGAACCCGGCGCGGGTCTGTCCGAGCTCCCGGAGCCGGGCCGGCAGCCGGCGGTCGGGCGAGGCGTAGAGCCGGAAGCCGGCGGTGGCGTGGTCGAACACGTCGGGGACGAGGGCGAACACCGTCCACCAGTCGCCCGGGGTGCCCGAGGGGGTGCCGGGCTCGGCCACGGGGTCCCGGTCGCCGAAGATCATCCGGTAGGCGACCTGCGCGGCCGGGTGGGCGTGCTCCGGCGGGACCTGGCGCAGGCGCGGCACCGCTCAGCCCTGCCCGGGCGTCGGGGCGGGTCCGAGCCGCCTCCTGGCCTCGGCGGGGTCGGCGGTGAAGCCGGGCGTGTCCCGGCAGAGCTCCACCATGATCCCGTTGGGGTCGAGGTAGTAGACGGAGTGACACCAGCCGTGGTCGACCTCCATCAGCGGTTCGACGCCGGCGTCCGCCATGCGCCGGCGCACCTCGTCCTGGCGGTCGGCGTCGGCCCGGAAGGCGCAGTGGTTCACCCACACCGGCACCCCCACGCTGTCGGCGAGGTCCGTGCGCCAGTCCGGTCGCTCCCCCACACCCTCGAAGGCGAAGAAGGCGATGGCGCCGTGGTTCCCGTCGGCGTCGGCGCCCGTGTCGAAGAACAGGTGGCGCATCCAGGTGGTCGGCCCGTGCTGCTCGGACTCCACGTGGACCAGTGGGAACCCCAGCAGGCCCTCGTAGAAGGCGATGGTGGCCTCGACGTCACGGGTCGCGAAGGCGACGTGGTGCAGGGTCATGTCCGCGACGCTAGCGGGGCCGGTCGCGGCCGTCCGGCGCCGCTCCCCCGTCGGTGTCACACCCCGTGGGCAGGATGCCCCCGTGCTCCGGTCGCGTGCGCCGCAGGGCTTGCCCGGGCGAACGCCTGTTCGATAGGATCTCCGCATGGTCGCTGCGCTCGCCTACCAGACGTCGCTCTTCGCCGGGGGAACGGTCCGGGTCGGGTCGTTCACGGCGCTCGAACGCACCTGGCTCGACCCTGCCTGCTGGGTCGACGTCTGCCGGGGCTGGCTCGCCGGGGCGGACGAGCTCTACGAGGAGCTGGCCCACACCCTGCCGTGGCACCAGGGCCGGCGCCCCATGTACGACCGCATGGTCGACGAGCCGCGGCTGTCGGCGGTGGTGTCGCTCGAGCGGGATCGCTGCGTGGCCGGGGTTTCCCAGGTGCGGGACGCGCTGGCCGAGCACTACGACCGGGACTTCGACGGCGCCTGGGCGAACTGGTACCGCACCGGCCAGGACAGCGTCGCCTGGCACGGCGATCGCGTCGGCCGGCACGAGGTGGACCCCGTCGTCGCGCTGGTCTCGCTGGGCGGGCCGCGCCGGTTCCTGCTCCGCCCCACCGGTGGTGGCGGGTCGCTGTGCTTCGAGCTGCACTCGGGCGACCTGCTGGTGATGGGCGGCCGGTGCCAGACCCGCTTCGAGCACGCCGTGCCCAAGATGGCCAAGGCCCGGCCCCGCATCAGCGTCTCGTTCCGGCACGGGCAGCGCACCAACCCGGAGTGGGCGTGGGCACCCGGCCGGCGGATCAGGCCGGCGGACTGACCGGCATCCCCTCCAGGAACGCCACGCGGATGAACACGCCCTCGGCCTCCGCCGTCACCTCGCCGTCCACCCGCATGTCCCCGCGGATGAACACCTTCCGGCCCTCCACACGGTCGAGCCACGCGTGCAGATCCACCCGCCGCTCGATCGGCGTCGGCCGCCGGTAGCGGATCGTCAACGTGCCGGTCATCGCGCCCGCACCCTGGACCACCCCGACCACCCCGAGCAGTTCGTCGAAGACCATCGCGATCACCCCGCCGTGCACGAAGCCCGGAGGGCCGTTGTACGCCGGCGCGCCGTGGAACCACCCGGTGACGGCACCGTCGGGCTGCGGTTCGAACACCGCGGGCGGGGCGACCGGGTTCCTCGGCCCGATGACGGGGCTGTACGGGAAGAAGTCGGCGGGCGCGACGCCGGGTTGGCCGAGCGGGCCCGCGTCGCCCCGCAGCGATCCCTGCGCGTAGGGACCGGGCCAACGGTGCGGCTCGAGCAGCGCGGTGGCCTCGGCGACCAGCGCGCCCGCTGCGGCGAGCACCTCGCGGGGGACGTCGGCCGTCCGTACGGCGCCGACCAGCCGTCGGACCTCGTCGGCGAGCGCCGCGATCTCCGCCCCTGTTGCGATCGTGTCCTCGCTCATGTCCCTCCGCTCGCGTCGCCTCGCCGACTCGCCCGCCCGCTCAGAGCCCTCGGCGCCGGAGCTCCAACGAGGCATCGATCTCGCCGCCCACGAGCACCAACAACGACGTGATCCAGAACCACAGCTGCAGGATGACCAGGCCGGCGAGCACGCCGTACGTCTCGTTGTAGCTGCTGAAGTAGGAGACGTAGATGCTGAAGCCCACCGAGGCGAGCACCCACAGCACGGTCGCAGCCAAGGCGCCGACGGTGACCGGCCGCCACCGGACGCCGGGGCGGTGGGGCCCGAGGCGGTAGAGGATGCCGAGGGCCAGCACCATCGTCACGGCGATCCCGGGGAACCGCAGCAGGCTGATGAGGGCGACGACGTCCTCGCCGAGGTCGGTGCGGTCGAGCACCTGGGGCATGACCGTGATCACGAACCCGGCAGCGGTGAGGTACGCGATCGCTGCGATGGTCAGCAGCAGCGCCAGCGCCCGGACCTTGATCCCGCCCCGCTCGTCGGGGACCTCCCACACCTGGGCCAGGGTCTTGAGCAGCTGGTTGACCGCGCCCGAGGCACCCCAGAGGGCGATCACCAGGGACACGACGAACGTGGTGGAGACACCCCCGCCCGAGCTCGTCGAGATCGCCTGCAGCTGCTGGATCACGAACCGCTGGACCTCCTCGGGCGCCGCCTCGAGGAGGTCCATGATCTGGCGCTCGATCTGGTCGGGGTCGGCGACCAGCCCGTAGACGGACAGGAAGGCGACCAGCGCCGGGATGAGGGACAGGAAACCGAAGAAGGCGATGCCTGCCGCCTGCACCGACAGGTTGTGCCGGGTCATGCGGGTCTTCACCGCCAGCGCGGTGTCCTTCGTGACGGTGAACCACCCCGTCCCGGCGTCCGGCTCCGCGGTCAGACGTAGCCGCCCTCACGTGCCTCGAGCCCGCTGCCGGGGAGTCCGGGCTCGCGGTTGCCGGCCCGCCAACCGCCGGCGGCGGTGAGCTCGGAGCCGGTGACGTAGCCGGCCTCGTCGCTCGCCAGGAAGAGGGCGCAGTTGGCGATCTCGTCCGGGTACCCGATCCGGGGGATGGCCTGCAGCTTGTAGGGCTCGAACTCCATCTCCGGCATGGCGAAGGGGTTGCCCATCATGGTGTTGACGCCACCGGGGTGCAGCGAGTTGACCCGGATGCCGTACGGGCCGAGCTCGATGGCCGCCGTCTTGGTCATGCCGGTGATGGCGAACTTCGACGAGCTGTAGGCCACGAGCCCGTTCTTCGACTGGAGGCCGTCGATCGACGAGACGTTCACGATGGAGCCGTGGCCGGCGGCCTTCATGCCCGGGATGACGGCCTGCATGCCGAGGAAGCAGCCGACCTGGTTGACCATGATCACCTGGAGGTAGGTCTCGAGGGGCATCTCCTCGACCGTACCCGGGATCAGGATCGCGGCGTTGTTGACCAGCACGGTCACGGGCCCGAACGCCTCCTCGGCGACGCTCACGACGTTCGCCCAGCTGTCCTGGCTGCTGACGTCGTGGTGCACGAACCGGGCGGCGTCGCCGATGTCGGCCGCGACGGCCTGGCCCAGCTCGTCGAGCACGTCGGCGACGATGACCTTCGCGCCCTCCCGGGCGAAGATCCGCGCCTCGCTCTCGCCCTGGCCTCGTGCCGCGCCGGTGATGATGGCGACCTTGCCGTCGAGTCGTCCCATGTTCGTGCCTCCTCGGGTCCGGGTCCGCACGCTAATCCCACGGGGCGGGGTGCGGGGCGCTCCGGGTAACCTCGCCGCCCGGGCGGCCAGGTCGGCGGCCGGACGGAGGTGAGCGGTCATGGGTCGGTTCGACGGGAAGGTTGCGTTCCTCACCGGAGCGGCGTCGGGCATCGGCCGCGCCGTGGCTGTGAAGCTGGCGTCCGAGGGCGCTGCGGTGTCCGGCATGGACGTGAACGAGGCCGGGCTCACCGAGACCGGAGCCGCCGTCGTCGCCGCCGGCGGACGTTGGCACCAGACCGTCGGCGACGTCCGTTCCCGCGAGGTCTGCCACGGCGCGGTGCAGGCCGCCGTCGACACCTTCGGGCGGCTCGACGTCCTGGGCAACATCGCCGGCATCGCCCGTGCGGAGCACGTCCTCGAGGTGACCGAGGAGCAGTACCACCAGATGATGGACATCAACGTCGCGGGTGTCCTCTGGTGCGCCCAGGCCGCCATCCCCCACCTGCTCGAGACCGGCGGCAACATCGTCAACATCGCGTCGAACGCGGGCCTGATGGGTCAGGCGTTCACGGTCGTCTACTCCACCTCCAAGGGCGCCGTGGTCAACATGACCCGCGCGCTCGCGATGGAGTTCGTGAAGACGAACATCCGGGTCAACGCCATCGCGCCGGGCGGCATCAACACCGCCCTCACCACGGGCTTCCAGATCCCGCCCGACATCGACTTCGAGCTGATGGGCCGTTACACCGGCTTCCGTCCGATGGGCGAGCCCGACGACATCGCCAACATGTTCGCCTACGTGGCGTCGGCCGAGGCCAAGAACGTCCACGGCGCGATCCTGTCGTGCGACGCCGGCATCACCGCCGGTTGACCGGCATCCGCCCCGGCACCGGCCTGTGACCCGCACGTTCGTCCTCGGCGTCGACCTCGACGGGGTCTGCGGCGATTACACGGCCGCGTTCCGCGAGATCGTCGCCGAGGACCGTGGGGTCCTCCCCCCCGAGCTGCCGCTCGAGCGGTCGTGGGACTTCCACGAATGGGGCCTCGACGACGCGGAGTTCGAGCGCCTGCACCGGTACGCGGTGACCGAGCGTCGGATGTTCCGGTCGATGCCCCCGATGCCGGGCGTCTCGGACGTGCTCTGGCGCCTCTCCGACGCCGGGGTCTGGATCCGCGTGATCACCCACCGGCTGTACGTGAACTGGGGGCACGCGGCCGCCATCGCCGACACCGTCGAATGGCTCGACCGCGTCCGCATCCCGTACCGCGACATCTGCTTCCTCGGTGCCAAGCCCGAGGTCGAGGCCGACGTCTACATCGACGACGGTCCGCACAACGTCGTGGCCCTGCGGGCCTCGGGGAACGACGTGATCGTCTTCGACGCGCCCTACAACCGCGACCTCGAGGGGCCCCGCGCCACCACGTGGACCGAGGTCGAGGAGCTCGTGCTCGAGTTCGCGGCCGCCGCCGGCCGGGGGGGAACCGCGGCGGGGCCCCGCCCGGACCCCCGCCCCGCCCCCCGCCACCCCCCCCGCCGCCCCCCAACAACCCCGGGGGGGCGTCCCACCCCCCGGGGGGGGGG
>JBEIGA010000180.1:0-8769 GCA_040382135.1 Acidimicrobiales bacterium | reverse complement strand
CGTCGTCGTCGGGTGCGTCCGCCGGTGCGTAGAGCGTGAGCTCGACCTCGGTGCGGTCGACCGCCGCCGGCAGGAGGCGGTAGAGCGCGAGGTGGTCGACGCTGAAGTTGAGGATCGTGGCCGGGACCACGACGTACTCCACGGTGCCGTGGGGGAGCAGGTGCCACTCCTCCTCGGGTCGGTCCCGGAGCTCGACGATCGACCGCATGAGCGAGTGGAAGCGCAGGTTCGGGCCCAGCGGGTCGAAGGCCGACGGGGCGACCACGAAGTGGCGGGCGACGGTGGTCGGGTGCAGGGCGGGCACGTGGTAGGTCTCGAGGAACGTGTCGGCGAGCAGCTTCCAGTTGGCCGCCCACGCGGACGTCCAACGGGCCACACGCCGGTAGCCCCCGAAGCCGAAGGCGCCGATCTCGTCTCCGGCCTCGGCCAGCACGGCGTCGACGTCGATCGGCTCGGGACCGCCGGTGCGCACGAGCACGAGCCCGTGCGCCTCCGCGGCGGCGAGGGGTAGGAGCGACGCGCAGGCGTCGGCCACCGCGTCGAAGCCGCCGTGGGCGTGGGGACGGGCGGTCACCGTGCCGTCGAGGTCGTACACCCAGCCGTGGAACCCGCAGCGGAACGACCGGGCGACGTGGTCGGTGCCGTCCGCGACGACCGGTGCCCCGCGGTGCCGGCACACGTTGGCGAACGCCCGGATCCCGCCGTCGGGATGGCGGACCACGACGTAGGGCACCCCGCCGGAGGTGCCCGTGGCCACGTCGCCGGGCCCCCGCAGGTCGCAGGACAGCGCGGCCACGACCGGCCGGTCCCGGAACAGGCGGCGCTGCTCGGCGGCGAACCGAGCCGGGTCCGTGTAGTCGGAGGCGGGGACGGCGAGCGGCGCGTCGGCGAGCTGGGTCGTGCCCGCCTCGGCGAGGGCGAGCAGTCGCCGCACGATCTCCCGCTGCGTCCCGATGCGCATGTCCCCTCCCGCACGGGACCGTACCGCGCCCGGGGACCTTCGTCTCTGGCTCCGGGCGACACCGTGGGTGAGCGTGGTCCCGCAGGTCGAGCGCAGGGGCGAGAGATGCAGGGACGACGCAGCAGGACGCAGTGGTGGGTGGTCGCGGTCGTGGCGCTCCTGGCCGCCGCGTGCGGGGCCGAGCGGGAGGACGACGGGTCGGGCGTGGTGCCCACCTCCGCCCCTCCCACCACGACCGCTCCCGCCGAGGGGTCCGCCGAACCGGTCCGGTTCGGCGACCTCGAGTTCCCGTGCGGCCCCGGGGACGCAGCCGGCGCCACGGACGTGGGCGTCACCGACGGAGAGATCGTGATCGGCTACGGCGACGACGCCGGCTCGCCGGTCGCGCCGGGCACGGGCCACGAGATGTCCGACGCGATCGAGGCGTTGGTCGAGCGCTGCAACGAGCTCGGCGGCATCGGTGGTCGCCCGATCCGCGCGCAGTACTACGACGCCGCGGTCCTCGACGTCGCCACCGCGGTCACCCAGGCCTGCGCCGACGGGGTCTTCATGCTGGTCGGCCAGGGCTGGGCGCTCGACAGCCAACAGGAGGAGCTGCGCCTGGAGTGCGGTCTGGCGTCGGTCCCGGCCTTCGCCGTGTCGGCGTCGTTCGCCCACGCGCCCCTCGCCGTCCAGCCGGTGCCCAACCCCGCCGACCAGACCCCGACCGCGGGCGCCGCGCTCCTCGCCGAGCTGTACCCGGCCGAGATCCTGCGGTCGGCCGTCGTCTACGGGAACTTCGCCGCCACGCAGGAGACGACCGCCAAGGTGCTCGCCACGTACCCGACGCACGGCTACGAGTTCGTGCAGGAGCTCGAGTACCAGATCGCCGGCGAGGACGACTGGACGCCGTTCGTCCTGCAGCTGCGCAGCGCCGGCGCCGAGGCGGTCTACTTCTCGGGCGTCTGCCTCCCGAGCTACCAGGCGTTGCGGCAGCGCGCCGCGGTCGATGGCTACGAGCCGGTGTGGTTCCTCGAGGCGAACGCCTACGAGGCGCAGTGCGCAGCGGCGAACGCCGACGGCGCCATGGACCGCAGCTTCATCCGCATGGTGTTCCTGCCGCTCGAGGAGGCCGACGTGGTCCCGGCGGTGGGCGACTACGTCGAGCTGCTCGAGGCGTCGGGCGGCGACAGGTCGCTGCTCGGGATGCAGGCGACCTCCGCGTTCCTGTTGTGGGCCACGGCGGCGTCGGCGTGCGGGAGCGAGCTGACCCGGGCGTGCGTGCTGGAGCAGGCGAGGTCGGTCGAGGGGTGGACGGCGGGAGGCCTCCACGTCCCCACCGAGCCGGGTGCGAACACCGTGCCCACGTGCGGCCTGCTGCTCGAGCTCGTCGGGACCACGTACCGCAGGGCGGTGCCTCCGGAGCCGGGCTCGGTGGCCTGCGACCCGTCGTGGGTCCAGCCGGTCGACACCCCGTGGGTGGACGAGGCGATGCTCGACGAGGACCGGGTGTCCCAGCGGTTCGCCGGTGCGTTGAACGGGTCGTGACCCGGGGCGGCGTCGCCGGTCAGCGCAGGTGCTGCTCCGCGAAGCGCTCCAACGCCGCCAGCTTGGTGGCGAGCGTGCTGCGGTCGCCGTCGTGCCACTGCCACGGCTGCACCTTCACGTGGCCCACGCCGAGGCGGGTGAACGCGTCGAGGTCGGCATCGGTGGGCGGGCGCCAGCAGGCGACGGCCACCTCGTAGCCGTCGTCGTCGAGCCCGGCGGCGGCACGGTGCTCCCGGATCCTCGTGAGCCAGCCCTCGGTCCGCTCGACCGGGTGCTCGGTGATCCAACCGTCCGCACGGGCGGCGCGGCGCAGGGCGGCCTCGCTCTCCCCGCCGACCCAGATCGGGACCGGCGTCGGCGAGGTGGGGCGCACGTGCAGCGGCGGGAAGTCGAAGAACTCGCCGTGGTGCTCGGTGGGGCCGCCGGCCAGCGCGCCGCGGAGGACGGCGATCGCCTCGTCGGTCCGCCGTCCGCGGGTGCGGAAGTCCTCGCCCAGCGCCGCCGACTCCTCGGCCATCCAGCCGACCCCGATGCCGAGCACCACCCGGCCGCCGGACACCCATGCGGCCGTCGCCACGGCGCGGGCGACCACCAGCGGGTGGCGGGCCGGGAGCACGAAGACGTTGGTGGCGAAGCGCAGCCGCTGCGTCCGTGCCGCGGCCGCGGCGATGAGGACCCAGACGTCGGGCCAGTCTGAGTCGGCCGCCCACGGCACCGTGCCGCCCGGGTAGGGCGAGCTGATCTGCTCGGGCATGACCGGGTGGTCCGGGTAGGTGACGCCCTCGAACCCGAACTCCTCGGCGGCGACGGCGAGCGGCACCTGCTGGTCCGCCGGGACCATGACGCAGCTCACCCAGTACCGGACCCCGTCCCCCATGGCCGCACCCTAGCGCCGCGTGCTGAACAGGTTCAGCGGACGACGCCGGGGGCTGCGAGACTGCGCCCATGCGGCTGCTCATCACCAACGACGACGGCGTCCGGTCCCCGGGCCTGCACGCCCTGGCGATCGCCCTGCACGAGGCCGGGCACGAGGTGCTCGTGGTGGCGCCGAGCGAGGAGCGGTCGGGGGCTGCAGCGTCGATCGGCTACATCGCGAGCGGCGTCGAGTTCGACATCGACGCCCACCCGATCCCCGACGCGGACGGCATCCCGACCTTCGCCCTCGACGGCCCGCCCGCCCTCTGCGTGATGCTGGCGATGATGGAGGTGTTCGGCCCGCGGCCCGAGCTCGTCGTGTCCGGCGCCAACCTCGGTGCGAACTGCGGCCGGGTGGTGCTGTCGAGCGGCACGGTGGGCGCCGGCCTGCTCGCCCAGAGCTTCGGGCTCTCCGCGCTCGCCATCAGCCAGGCCGACACCGGGCTCGAGATGTGCTGGGAGACCGCGGGCGCCGTGGCCGTGGCGGCCGTGGACTGGCTGGCCGGCGCGCCCCGCAAGACCCTGCTCAACGTGAACGTGCCCAACCTGCCGCTGGCCGACGTGCGGGGCGCCCGGTGGGCGCGCCTGGCCGCGTTCGGCGCCACTTCCACGAGCATCCGCGGCGCGGTCCCGGGCACGGTGCGGGTCCACGTGTCGCCGCGGGAGGTCACGCTCGCGCCCGACACCGACACCCACCTGCTCGACGAGGGCTACGTCACCGTCACCGGCCTGCTCGGCATCCGCGCCGAGACCGAGGAGTCCGCCGCCGCCCCACCCGCCATCGCCGCAGCGCTCGGCCTCCCCCCGGCCTGAGCGGCAGCTCAGTCGAGGAGGTCGGGCTGTTCGGCGACGATGTCGGCGTACAGCGACTGGAAGTTCGCCCAGCCGGCGTAGTGCGTGCCGGTCTGGGCGCGGGTGTGCGCCGCCACGGTGTCGTCCAGCACCCGGTAGGGGCGGTTGGTGGCCTCGAGGCGGAGCTGGTCGCCGCAGAGGTCCTCGAACAGCACGAACCAGAACACGGCCTCGTCGACCGTCTCGCCCACGGTGAGGATCCCGTGGTTCTCGAGGATCGCGACCTTGTTGCCCTCGGGCCAGGGGGTGGGGCGGGCGAGGGCGGCGGCGATCCGCCGGCCCTCGTCGGGGTCGAGCACCACGCCGCTGAACCGCTCGAACAGCACCTGCGTCTCGAAGAAGGCGCACGCGTCCTGGCTCGTCATCTCGACGAAGCGGCCGGTGGCCGACCAGGGCCGGCCGTTCGGCGCGTGGCTGTGGGCGGCGGCGTTCAGGTCCGGGAAGGCCTCGTGCACGGCGGCGTGGATGGCGAAGGCGGCGGCGTTGACCCGCTCGGTGCCCTCGACCACCCGCCCTTCGCGGTCCACGAGCAGGAGGTCCGAGACGCGCATCCGGGTGAAGGGCACCCGGTAGGGGTTCACCCAGAAGTGGTCGGTGAGCTCCGGGTCGCGGACGGTGACGTGCCCGGCGATCCCGGTGGTGAGCCCCCGGGCGCCGAGGACGCGCAGACCTGCCGCCAGCCGCTCCTTGCGGATGCGGCGCTCCTCCGCAGGGTCGTCCGCGACGGGCGGCCGTCGGGTCGGAGGGACGGGCGTGTCCTGGGTCACGTGCATACGGTAGCCTCGATCCTGAACACGTTCAGCTTTTTCCTTCCTCTGGAGTACCATCCGCGGGGACGAAGGGCCACAGGGGGTCTCGGCATGGCAGCGTTCGACGTCGTCATCAGGAACGGCACGATCATCGACGGCACGGGGGCGCCGCGGTACCGGGCCGATCTCGGCATCCGCGATGGCGTCGTCGCCGAGATCGGCAGGATCCCGGCGTCGGAGGGGCGACAGGTGCTCAACGCCACCGGCCTCAACGTCGCGCCCGGCTTCGTCGACCTCCACACCCACTACGACGCCCAGGTCTTCTGGGACCCGTACTGCACGATCTCGGGCTGGCACGGCGTCACCACCGTCGTCACCGGCAACTGCGGCTTCGGCCTCGCGCCGGTCGCAGCGGAGCAGCGTGACCGTTCGATGCTGAGCCTCACCCGTGTCGAGGCCATCCCGTACGAGTCGATGACCACCCTCCCGTGGGACTGGGAGACCTTCCCCGAGTTCCTCGACTCGCTGGAACGCACCCCGAAGTCGGTCAACGTCCAGTCGTTCCTGCCGCTCACCCCGCTGCTCATCTGGGTGATGGGCCTCGAGCGGGCGAAGGCGGGCGAGCTGCCCACCGACGCCGAGCACCAGGAGATGCGGCGCCTGCTGCACCAGGCGCTCGACGCCGGGGCCTGCGGCTGGGCCGCCCAGCGCACCCCGCCCACCGGCGGCCGTGCCGTGCAGCGCGACTTCGACGGCACCCCGATGGTCACCGACGTCATGCACTTCGAGACCATGCGGCAGCTGGCCGAGGTGCTGGGCGAGCGCAACCAGGGCTTCATCCAGCTGGTGAACACCACCGGCAACCGCCCGGCCGACCAGGCCGAGTTCGAGGAGCTCGCCCGCATCAGCGGCCGGCCCGTCCTCTACAACCTCGTCGTGGTCTTCGACCACCAGCCCGAGGCGCACCGCATGAAGCTCGACTGGCTCGACCGCTGCCGGCAGCAGGGGCTGCGGGTGTGGGGCCAGGGCGTCACCACCGATGCCGGCTTCTCGTTCACCTTCGAGGAGTGGAACCTCTTCGACGAGTGCCCCGCCTGGAACGAGGCCACCGTCGGCACGCAGGAGGAGAAGCTCTTCAAGCTCGGTGACCCGGCCCGCCGCCAGGCCCTGCGCGATCAGAAGCCGTCGGTGGTCACCTGCCCGATCGAGGAGATCCGCCTCGTCGGCCCCCGCTCGCCGGAGACCGCGCAGTACCGCGACCTCACCATGGCCGAGATCGGCGAGCGCACGGGCAAGCACCCGGTCGACGCCATGCTCGACATCGCCGTCGCCGACGGGCTGCGCGCCGGCTTCTACGCCAAGCCCACCGGCGCCAACCGGGAGTTCCTCGCCGAGCTCATGTCCAGCCCGTCGGTCCTGCCCGGCGTGTCCGACGGCGGTGCCCACACCAAGTTCCTCACCAGCGGCCGGTACCCCACGGAGTTCCTCGCCGAGATCGTGCGGAACCAGGGCGTGCTCGACCTCGAGCAGGCGCACCACCGCCTCTCCGCCCTGCCCGCCGCCTGCGCCGGCCTCGGCTCCCGGGGCACGCTCGTCGAGGGCGCCCCGGCCGACATCGTCGTCTACGACCTCGAGAAGCTCGAGTGCCTGCCCATCGAGATCCTCGAGGACCTCCCGGGCGACCAGTGGCGCCGGGTCCAGCGGGCCAAGGGCTACCGGTGGGTGCTCGTCAACGGTGAGGTCACCATCGAGGACGACGAGCAGACCGGCACCCCGTCGGGGCAGCTGCTCCGGCACCGCAGCAAGCGCCCGGTCGGCTGAGCGGTGGGCGCGCCGGCGCTCGTCCCGCTCTGCCGGGCAACCATCCACCTCGGCGAGCTCCGGCACGTCGACACCGCCGCCGGCCGTCGGCTCGTGGGGGAGATCCTCGGGTCCCGCTGGGAGGGCGAGCGCCTGCGCGCCTCGCAGGTGGGCAGCGGCAGCGACTGGCTCGTGTACCTGCCCGACGGGCTCGCCACCGTCGACGTCCGGATCCAGTTGCGCACCGACGACGGCGCCGACCTCCTCGTCCGGTACACGGGCCGCAGCGACGTCACCGCCGGGCACATCACCACCTCGGTCCTGTTCGAGACCGGCCACCCCGACTACACCTGGCTCAACCGCGTCATGGCCGTGGGGCGCGGGCACACCGACCTCGCGGCGCAGCAGGTGCGCTACGACGTCTTCGAGGTGCAGTGAGCGCCGGGGGTCGGCACCGGGCACGCATCGTGCGAGAATCTGTTCCTGTGACCCCTCGCACCGACGTCGCCGCCGATCGTGAGGAGACCTCCCTCGGGGTCCGGGAGACCCGTCGGCTCGCCCAACGCGACGCCATGCTGCGGGCCGCGGTCGAGCTGGCCCGGGTCGGTGGCTACGAGGCCGTGCAGATGCGCGACATCGCTGAGGCCGTCGGCATGTCGCCCGGGTCGGTCTACAACTACTTCGACTCGAAGGACCACCTGCTCTCGTCGATCATGGTCGACTGGACGAAGGCCTTCGCCCAGCGGATCGCCAAGCGCCCGCCCACCGACGGCACCACCGTGGACCGGGTCGTCGAGGTCTTCGACCGGGCGAGCAGCACCCTCACCCGGGAACAGCGTCTCGCCGAGGCGCTGCTGGCCGCCGTCCGTCAGTACGCCCGGGCCGCCGACGACACGGCCCCCAAGGACGCCGTCATGGGCCTGCTCTCGAGCGCCGTGCACCAGGCGTTCGGGCCGGAGTTCCCCGAGCAGGACCAGGACGAGATCGTCCGGATCCTCTCCCACGTCTGGTACGCCCTGCTGATCGGCTGGTCCGCCGGCTGGCACACGCCCGAGCAGATCCGCGACGAGATCCGCATCGCCGCCGACCGCCTCATCACCCCGGTCGAGGACGGGTTCGCGCCGTCCCTGTCGGCGACGCCCCCCAAACGCCCCCGCCGCCGCTGAGGCCCGTCAGCGGTTGCGGACCTCGCGCCAGGGGCGGTCCTTGTCGAGACGGGGCTCGCGGGGGAGGCCGAGGACCTGTTCGCCGAGCAGGTTGCGCAACACCTCGGAGGTGCCGCCGGCCAGCGACGCGCAGCGGGCGTAGAGGAACTCCTGCTGCGCCTTGTCCTCGTCGGGCGGTTCCGTCCGGAACACCTGGAGGTCGTAGCTGCCGTAGAGCGAGCCGGCCATGCCGAGCAGGTCGACGCAGAACGAGTACGTCTCCTGGATCAGCTCGGCGTGGGCGAGCTTGCTGAGCGACCCGTCGGGCCCGGGGCGGCCGGCGCGCTCGGCGTCGGCGGCCCGCTGCAGCGTGAGCCGCCCCGCCTCCTGCCGGACGTAGAGCGCCATGAGCCGGTCCTGGAGGGCGCGCCGTCGCGCCGGGTCCTCGGGCGCGCGGGAGCGCCAGAGCTTCAGGGCGAGGCCGACGGCGTCCTCCTCGTCCTCGTGGGTGCCGCCGAGGGCGACCCGCTCGCTCGACAGCGTGGTCATCGAGACGCGCCAGCCGTCGCCCGGCATGCCGAGCCGGTCGGCGTCCGGGACACGGACCTCGTGCAGGAACACCTCGTTGAACTCGCAGTCGCCGGTGATCTGGCGCAGCGGTCGGACCTCGACGCCCGCTGCCGCCATGTCGAGCACGAAGTAGGACAGGCCCTTGTGCTTCGGGACGTCCGGGTCCGTGCGGGCGATGAGCATGCCGCGCCGGGACAGGTGGGCGAGCGACGTCCAGACCTTCTGGCCCGTGATCACCCACTCGTCGCCG
>JBEIGA010000179.1:0-8775 GCA_040382135.1 Acidimicrobiales bacterium | reverse complement strand
GGTCTCGATCCCACGGTAGCCGGAGATCGTCGTCCCCACCAGTTCTCCGGCGGCCAGTGCCAGCGCATCTGCATCGCCCGGGCGCTGGTGATGGACCCGAAGGTCCTCATCTGCGACGAGCCGGTGTCGGCGCTCGACGTCTCGGTGCAGGCGCAGATCCTGAACCTCCTCGAGGACATGAAGGCCCGCTACGGCCTGACGATGGTGTTCATCGCCCACGACCTCGCCGTCGTGAAGAACGTGAGCGACCGGGTCGTGGTCATGTACCTCGGCAAGATCTGCGAGGTCGCGCCGCCCGACACCCTCTACGCCGAGCCGCTGCATCCGTACACCCGGCTGCTGCTCGCCGCCATCCCCGAGCCCGATCCCGAGAAGCCGCTGAGCGGCGAGACGATCGTCGGCGACCTGCCGTCGCCGCTCGATCCGCCGAGCGGCTGCCGCTTCCGGACCCGGTGTCCGCGGGCGTCGGAGCGCTGTTCGGCCGAGGAGCCGCAGCTCGCCGAGCTGCGTCCGGGGCACTTCGTGGCCTGCCACCACCCCCACGTCGAGGACGTTTCCGCAGGCGCGTGAGGTTTTCCGGAGCCGCGTTGTCCGGCTGTTCCGGACAGAAATAGGTTGCTCGGCGGCGCGGGGGGCTCGCGCCGTCACCGACACAGGGAGAGATCCATGCGAAACCGACGCGCCGCTGGGCGTGCGTTGGGTGTCGTGCTTGCCTTCGGTCTGATCGCCGCCGCGTGCGGTGACGACGACGAGGCCGCCGAGGACACCGAGACCACCGAGACCACCGTCGCCACCGAAGAGGGCGAGGGCGAGGAGACCGAGGCCACCACGACCACGGCCGCCGAGGAGATGGCCGCCACGTGCGACGCCACCGTCCCCGGCTCGGTGCTGAACTTCGGCATCTACGCGCCGTCGGCGAGCCTCGACCCGCTGGCGTCCTCCGGCGCGCTGACCGGTGGCACCGAGCTGGCCGCCATCTACGACGTGTTGTTCCGCTGGAACCCGGAGACGGGCGAGTGGGAGGGCCAGGCGGCCGAGTCGCTCGAGTCCAACGCCGACTTCACCGAATGGACGCTCACCCTCAAGGAGGGCGTGACCTACGGCAACGGTGAGACGCTCACCGCCCAGGACGTCGTCGACAACGTCAACCGCATGCTCGGCCCGGGCCGGAACGCCTCCCGTGGCTTCCTGCAGCGGATCGACATGGCCAACACCGTGGTGCAGGACGACCTGACCGTCGTGTTCACGCTGCTCGAGCCGTGGTCGGCGTTCCCGTACGCCTTCGCCGACGGCCCCGGCATGATCGTGAACCCGCGGGTCGCGGCGAACGTCGACTCGGCGGGCGCCTCGATCGTGGGCACCGATCCCACCGGTGCCGGCGTCGGCCCGTACGAGGTCGAGCGGTACGCCCCGGGCGAGCCGACCTACCTCACGCTGACGGCCCGCGCCGACTACTGGGGTGGCCCGGTCTGCATCGAGACCATCAACTTCATCAACATCCCCGTGGACGACACCAAGGCGGATGCGCTGGAGACCGGTGAGCTCGACGTGGCGTTCCTCCGGACCGCCGACGTGATCAATGAGCTGCGCGAGAGCGGCGAGTACGGCGAGTTCTTCGAGCTCCAGTCGGCCGGCGGCGTGGTCCTGATCAACAACAACGTCGGGACCCACAGCCCGATCACCTCGGACGCCCGGTTCCGCCAGGCCGTCCAGCTGGCGATCGACCCGGAGGCGCTGAGCCAGCGGGCGTTCGGCGGTGAGCTGCTCACCCAGGAGAGCATGATCCACCCGGACTCCAAGTGGTACAGCGACGGGCTCGCCCCGCTCGAGACCGATCCGGCCGCCGCGGCTGCGCTGGTCGAGGAGCTCAAGGGCGAGGGCTGGGACGGCAACGTGCGCCTCGTGTGCCCGGACACCAACCCGGACGTCCCGGTGGCGCTCGAGGCGGCGCTCGAGGCAGCGGGCATGAACGTCGACACCCAGATCGCCGACACCAACACCCACATCGCCGCCGTCGCCGTCAACCGCGACTTCGACATGGCGTGCTGGGGCTGGAACATCAGCGACTCGGCCATCTGGCGCCAGATCGGCTTCAACCTCTACAGCGACAGCCCGTCGAACCGCATCGGCTACGGCAACCCGGAGATGGACACCGCCATCGACGCCCTGTTCGCCGCACCGGACGACGATGCCCGTCGTGAGGCCGTGGCGACCATCGCCGAGGTGTTCGCCGCCGACGTGCCGAGCGCCGTGTACGGCGCCGTCGAGGAGGGCATCTTCTTCACCGACAAGGTGCAGGGCCTGAAGCAGACCCAGCAGACGATGTTCCTGTTCGACGACGCCGTCCTGGCGGAGTAGACAGACGTCACACACAGACGAGTGCGGGGGTCGCCGGTCGAGCACCGGCGGCCCCCGCCCCGTCCGGGCCCGGACGGGCCCGATGATCGACACGCAACGCATCTGGTGGGTGGGGGAGAGAGACCGCTGATGGAACGGGGGGAGGGGATGGCGTGCGCACCGTGCTGCTGAAGCTGTTGCGGCTCATCCCGGTGCTGCTCCTGGTGAGCTTCGGGACGTTCCTGCTCCTGGAGCTCGTCCCCGGCGACCCGGCGATCGCCGTGCTGGGCCCGGATGCGCCGACCGAGGAGTACGAACGGGTCCGCGAGGAGCTCGGGCTGAACGACCCGCTCCTCCAGCGCTACGCCTCGTGGCTCGGCGACGTCGTCACCGGCGATCTGGGCAACTCGATCGCACGGCCGGCCACCACGGTCGCGTCGCTGATCATGGCGCGGCTGCCGGTCACCCTCGAGATCGCGCTCATCGCCATCGTGATGGCGCTCGTCATCGCGATCCCGCTCGGCATGTTCTCCGCCTACCGGGCGGGGTCCCGGTTCGACCGGGCGGCGTCCGGCGTGACCTCGGCGCTGATCTCGATCCCGCCGTTCGTGTCGGCACTCCTGCTCATCTTCCTGTTCGTGTTCAACCAGGACATCCCCCGCTACGGCTGGCTGATCGCCACGATGGCGGGTGCCCTCTGGATCGCCGTGCACACCGCGCGCCTCCTCGCCGCGAAGGAGCTCGAGGGACGGGAGCTGCTCTGGCAGATCCTCGGGTTCGTGGTCGTCGCCGGCGTCGGCCTGTTCGTGTTCTTCCGGTGGCCGGACTTCCCCCGCCAGGGGTTCTCCCGCCTCACCGACGACGCGGGGGTGTTCGAGAACCTGCGCACGGCGTTCCTGCCGGCGCTCACCATCGCGCTCACGGAGATCGCCGTGTTCGCCCGCCTCCTGCGCAGCGACATGATGAGCACGCTGCAGGAGGACTTCATCCTCTCGGCCCGGGCCAAGGGCATGCCAGGTCGGCGCATCCTCGTGCGCGACGCCCTGCGGCCGTCCTCGTTCTCGCTGATCACCCTCGCCGGCGTCGCCCTCGGGCGGCTCATCGGCGGCACGGTGATCGTCGAGACGATCTTCAACCTGCCGGGGATGGGCCGGCTCATCGTGCAGGACGGTGTGGTCGCGAAGGACTTCACCGTCGTGCAGGGAGCGGTCCTCGTCATCGCGGTGATCTACGTGGTGCTGAACTCCCTGGTCGATCTGTCCTACGCCGCTCTCGACCCGAGGATCCGCCGTGGCCGTGGTTGACGTCGACCTTCCCGAACCCGTCGCCGAGCCGTCGGCGGCGTCGGGCGAGCCACGCGCCGGCGGCGTGGGCCGCGGCGTGGCGCTGATGGTGGTGGGCATCGCCGTGATCTGGGTGACGCTCGACGTGCTCATCGACGTCAGCGCCCTCATCCGGGTGCCCGTCGTGCTGGCCGGGTTCGCCGTGTTCTACGTGGGCCTCGACCAGCTCCTGAAGCGACTCGTCGGCCCGAGGGTCGAGACCGACCTGTGGCTCTCGCTGTTCTGGGTCGGGCTGGTGGTCTTCCTCGCGATCATCGCCGACCTGCTGCCCCTGCGCGAGGCCCAGGACGCCTCCAAGACCTTCACCGAACCGATCCTGGCGCGCCCCGACCTGTTCAGCGCCCACCCGCTCGGGACCGACTCGTTCGGCCTCGACCTCCTCGGCGGCGTCATCTACGGCGCCCGCCTCTCGCTGCAGATCAGCTTCGGCGCGGTCACCATCGGTCTGCTCGTGGGTGGGCTCATCGGCGTCTGCGCCGGGTACTTCCGCGGCAAGCTCGACGGTGCCGTCGGCATCCTCACCGACTCGGCGCTGGCGTTCCCGCCCCTGATCCTGCTGATCGCCCTGATGGTCGCGCTCGAGCCCACCGTCCCGAACCTCGTGGTCGCCCTGGCGTTGCTGGGGATCCCCACCTACATCCGGCTCGGCCGGGCCAACACCCTCGCGCTCGCCCAACGGGAGTTCGTGACCGCGGCCCGGTCGATGGGCGCGAAGAGCGGGCGGATCGTGCTGCGGGAACTGGTGCCGAACGTGGCCCTGCCCCTGCTCTCCTACGCTTTCATCATCGTGGCGGTGCTCATCGTCGCCGAGGGCTCGCTGAGCTTTCTCGGTCTGTCCATCCCGCGGCCGAAGCCCACCTGGGGCAACATGATCAACGCCGGCTCGGAGGACTTCGACAAGCACCCCCACCTGGTGTTCGTGCCTGCCGGCGTGATGTTCCTCACGGTGTTCGCGCTGAACCGGATCGGCGACAAGGCTCGCAAGATCTGGGACCCCCGCGAGGCCAAGGTCTGAGCGACCCGAAGGTCCCGAACCCGGAGTGCCTTGCGTCACCATCGGGTGATCTCTAACCTGCCCTGGCGGCACGGGGGGGACTCGTGCCCACGAGGGGAGATTCCATGCGACACCGACGCACCCTGGGGCGTCTGCTCGGCATCCTGCTGACCTTCGGGTTGATCGCCGCCGCGTGCGGTGACGACGACGAGGGCGGCGCCGAGGAGGAGACCACCGAGACCACCGCCGCACCCGAGGAGGGCGAGGGCGAGGAGACCGAGGCCACCACGACCACCGCCGCCGAGGAGGAGGAGGAGATGGCCGCCACGTGCGACGCCACGGTGCCGGGCTCCGAGCTGAACTTCGGCGTGTACACCGCCACGGCGAGCCTCGACCCGCTGACGTCGTCGGGCGCCCTGACCGGCGGCACCGACCTCGCCGCCATCTACGACGTGCTGTTCCGCTGGAACCCCGAGACGAACGAGTGGGACCCGCACGTCGGCGAGTCCATCGAGTCCAACGCGGACTTCACCGAGTGGACCCTCACGCTGAAGGAGGGCATCACCTACGGCAACGGTGACACGCTCACCGCGCAGGACGTGCTCGACAACATCAACCGCATGCTCGGCCCGGGCCGCAACGCCTCGCGCGGCTTCCTCGCCCGCATCGATCTGGCGAACACCGTCGTGCAGGACGAGCAGACCATCGTCTTCAAGCTGCTGGAGCCGTGGTCGGCCTTCCCGTACGCCCTGGCGGACGCACCCGGCATGATCGTCAACCCGCGGGTTGCGGCGAACGTCGACTCGGCGGGCGCCTCGATCGTCGGCACCGATCCCACCGGCGCAGGCGTCGGCCCGTACGAGGTCGAGCGCTGGGCCCCCGGTGAGTCGCCGTACCTCGTGCTGAAGGCCCGTCCCGACTACTGGGGCGGCCCGGTCTGCATCGAGACGATCAACATGATCAACATCCCGGTCGACGCCACGAAGGCCGACGCCCTCGAGAACGGCGAGCTGGACATCGCCTTCGTGCGGTCCGCCGACGTCATCAAGGAGCTCCGCGAGACGGGCGAGTACGACGAGATGTTCGCCCTGCAGTCGGCGGGCGCGATGGTGCTGATCAACAACAACGCCGGCACCCACACCCCGATCACCTCGGACGCCCGGTTCCGCCAGGCGGTCCAGCTGGCGATCGACCCGGAGGCGATCAGCCAGCGGGCCTTCGGCGGTGAGCTGCTCGGCAGCTCCTCGCTGATCCACCCGGACTCGAACTGGTACAGCGACGGCCTGGCCGAGCTGTCCGTCGACCCGGATGCGGCGGCCGCCCTGGTCGAAGAGCTCAAGGCCGAGGGCTGGGACGGCAACGTGCGCCTCGTGTGCCCGGACACCAACCCGGACGTCCCCGTGGCCATCGAGGCCTCGCTCGAGGCGGTGGGGATGAACGTCGACTCCCAGGTGGCCGACACAAACACCCACATCGCCGCCGTCGCGGTCAACAAGGACTTCGACATGGCGTGCTGGGGCATGAACATCTCGGACTCGGCGATCTGGCGCCAGATCGGCTTCAACTTCGAGAGCACCAGCCCGTCGAACCGGATCGGCTACGGCAACCCGGCGATGGACGCCGCGATCGACGAGCTGTTCGCCGCCCCCGACGACGACGCCCGCCGCGAGGCGGTCGTGAAGATCGCCGAGATCTTCGTCGAGGACGTCCCGAGCGCCCCGTACGCCGCGGTCGAGGAGGGCATCTTCGTCAGCCCGCGGGTCCAGGGCATCCTGGAGACGCAGCAGACGGTGTTCCTGCTCCACGCCGCGGTCCTCGTCGAGGAGTAGGCGACGTCGAGGAGTGATCCCGGAATCCTCGGGGGGCCGTCGGTGCAGCGCACCGGCGGCCCCCCGCCGCGTTCCGGCCCGGATCTGCCCGACCAGAACCGGTTCCACTAACCTGCCACCACCTGACCCAAGGGGGAGCACGACATGCTCGCAGCCATCCTGCGCACCACCGGCGACACCGAGCTCGAGGTCGCGGACGACGTCGACGTCCGGGAACCCGGCCCGGGCGAGGTGCGGGTGAAGATCACCCACACCGGCATCTGCCACTCGGACCTGTCGGCCATGAACGGCACCATCCCGCAGCCCGCCCCCGCGGTGCTCGGCCACGAAGGCGCCGGCATCGTCGAGTCGATCGGCGCGGGCGTCACCAACGTCGCCCCCGGCGACCACGTCATCGTGGTCTGGTCGCCCCCGTGCGGGCAGTGCATCTACTGCACCGGCCGCAAGCAGCCGAACCTCTGCACCACCCTCATGTTCGCCCCCGGCGCCCCCAAGTTCCACCAGAAGGGCGTGGAACTCGGCGCCATGGCCGGTGCCGGCACCTTCGCCGAGTACACGGTCATGCCGCACCAGGGTGTGGTCAAGATCGACAAGGACATCCCGCTCGACGTCGCCTCGCTCATCGGCTGTGGCGTGATGACCGGCGCCGGCGCCGCCATCAACACCGCGAAGGTCACGCCGGGCTCGTCGGTGGTCGTGTACGGCGCCGGCGGCGTCGGCATCTCCGCCATCCAGGGCGCCAAGATCGCCGGCGCGGCCGAGATCCTCGCCGTCGACCTCAACCCGCGGAAGCTCGACGAGGCCAAGGCCTTCGGCGCCACCCACGCCTGCGTCCCGGACGACTTCGCCGACGCCATGATGACCATCACCGGCGGCGACGGCTTCGACTTCGCCCTCGAGTGCATCGGCAACCCCGCCACCATGCGGGCCGCCTTCGACGCCACCCGCCGCGGTGGCATGTGCTGCATCGTCGGCGTGGGCCGCATGGAGCAGATGGTGTCGTTCTCGGCCTTCGAGCTCTTCTTCGTGGAGAAGACGCTGGTCGGCTCGTACTACGGCGGCACCGACGTCCGCAGCGACTTCCACAAGCTGCTGCGCCTCTACAGGAACGGCAAGCTCGACCTCGACCGCATGATCACGCGGCGCCTCAAGATCGGTGACATCAACTCGGGCCTCGAGGAGATGGCCAAGGGTGAGGTCGTCCGCCAGGTCATCGAGTTCTGAGGCCGACGATGACCCAGGTCCTCGGTACCGGGCTCCCGATCTTCCCGGGAGCCCGGGCCGTCGGCCGCCTCGTGCGGTTCGACACCCCTGACGACGTCATCCGCATCATGGACGAGGGCGACGACGCCGCCTTCGACGTGATCGCCCTCGTGAAGGACGCCGGCGCCACGTTCCTCGCACCCATCGAGGCGGACCTGGCCGGCATCGTCTGCCGGGCGGGCAACATCGAGAGCCACCTGGCGATCGTGAGCCGCGACTTCCAGATCCCGTCGCTGATGGCGTTCGCCTTCGGTTCGGAGGAGCCACCCGACGGCACCCGGGTCGCGATCGACTGCGACGCCGGCACCCTGACGCTGGCCGACTGATCGGTCCGCGGCTCCGGCACGCGCCTGCGACGCGTTCTAGGATGCCGTCGGAGTTCGACCGGACGAGGAGCCTGGCACCATGAAGATCGTTGTCGACTACGACCTGTGCGAGAGCAACGCGATCTGCATGCAGATCGCGCCCGAGGTCTTCGAGGTGCGCGACGACGACTTCCTCTACGTGCTGAACGAGAACCCGGGCGAGGAGTTCCGCGCCCGCATGGAGGAGGCCGTGCAGCGCTGCCCGAAGCAGGCCATCAGCATCGAGGGCTGATCGGGTGGCCGCAGTCGCGGCCGAGCTCCTCGCACGGCTAGGTTCCCGGCCATGACGAGGGAGTCCATCACGATCGTCGGCGCGTCGCTGGCGGGGATCCGCGCTGCGGAGGCCCTGCGGCGCGACGGGTACCCCGGCCGCATCACCCTGGTGGGTGAGGAGCCGCGCCCGCCCTACGACCGACCGCCGCTCTCCAAGCAGGTGCTGGCGGGGTCCTGGGAGCCGGAGCGCACCGCCCTGGTGGCGGCCGACAAGTACCCGGACCTGGCGCTCGACCTCCGCACGGGGGTCCGCGCCACCGGGCTCGACCTCGGTGCCCGCGAGCTCGAGCTCGACGGCGCCGAGCGCCTGCCCTTCGACGGCCTGCTGATCGCCACCGGGGCGCGGACCCGCACCATCCCCGGCACCGAGG
>JBEIGA010000178.1:0-8808 GCA_040382135.1 Acidimicrobiales bacterium | reverse complement strand
GGCGGCCGAGATGGCGGCCACGTTGGCGATCTGCTTCTTGTCGCTCGAGACGTCCTTGGCGTTCGAGCGGATGGCCTCGACGCCGGTGGCGACCGCAGCCTCGATGCCCCGCTTGAGGCCCATCGGGTTGGCGCCGGCGGCGACGTTGCGGAGCCCCTGGCGGACCATCGCCCACGCCAGGACGGTGGCCGTGGTGGTCCCGTCACCGGCGACGTCGTCGGTCTTCTTCGCGACCTCCTTGACGAGCTCGGCCCCGATCTTCTCGTACGGGTCCTCGAGCTCGATCTCCTTCGCGATGGAGACCCCGTCGTTGGTGATCGTGGGTGCGCCCCACTTCTTCTCGAGCACCACGTTGCGGCCCTTCGGGCCGAGGGTGACGCGGACGGCGTCGGCGAGCTGGTTCATGCCCCGCTCGAGCGCCCGTCGTGCCTGCTCGTCGAACTGGATGATCTTGGGCATCGGTGGCATCCCTCCGTTGGGTGACCTGGCGTTAGCACTCTCCTGATGCGACTGCTAATGCAACCAGAGCCCCGGCGGGATCGCAACACGCGCCCGGGCTTTTTCGGCGGGTTCAGCCGCCGGCGACCGCCGGGATGATGGCGACCGTCTCACCGTCGGGCACCGGGGTGTCGAGTCCCTCGAGGAACCGGATGTCGTCGTCGGACACGAACACGTTGACGAAGCGGCGGAGGTTGCCCTCGTCGTCGAGGAGGCGGTCGGCGAAGCCGGGGTGGGCGGCGTCGAGCGCGGCGAGGGCCTCCCGCACGGTCGACGCCTCGACGAGGACCTCGGAGGTCCCGCCGGTGAGGGTGCGCAGGGTGGTGGGCACACGGACGGTGACGCTCATGGCGGGCTCCTCCTCGGGGATGCGGTCGGGGGCAGGGTAGATCCGCCCACGGGCGACAAACCACACCGACCCGGTCGGGATTCCCGTCCGCCGGGGGAACACCGGTCCGGACATGCGTGTTGTCACGCCCTGATGGGAACGGTGACCATGGGGCCCTTGATCCGCACGATCCTGGATCCGAGCGACTCGGTCGCGGCCCTGGTCCGGGCGAAGGGGGACACCACGGTCGCCGTGTGCCTCCCCGCCCGGGACGAGGAGGACACCATCGGCGGCATCGTGCGATCCATCCGGACGCTGGTCGATATCGGTCTCGTCGACGATCTGGTGGTGGTCGACGACCACTCCACCGACGCCACCGGGACCCGCGCTGCGGCGGAGGGGGCACGGGTCGTGCGCGCCGGGGACGTGCGGCCCGACCTCGGTGGCAACGGGAAGGGCCGGGCCCTCTGGCGCTCCCTGCACGAGACCGATGCCGACCTCGTCCTGTGGTGCGACGCCGACGTCCGGAACTTCGACGTCCACTTCGTCACCCGCCTGCTGGCCCCGCTCCTCACCGATCCGGACGTCCAGTTCGTCAAGGGCTTCTACCGCCGACCCGGCGGCGAGGGAGGCGAGGGCGGCGGTCGGGTCACCGAGCTCACCGCACGGCCGGCCATCGCCCTGCTACACCCCGAACTGGCCGGCGTGATCCAGCCGCTGTCCGGCGAGTACGGCGGTCGTCGGTCCCTGCTCGAGCGTCTCCCCTTCGTCGCTGGGTACGGCGTGGAGCTCGGCCTGCTCATCGACATCGCCGACCGGGTCGGCACCTCGGCCATCGCCCAGGTCGACCTCGGCACCCGGTTGCACCGCAACCGCACGCTCGCCGACCTCGGCCCCCAGGCCACCACGATCCTGCAGGTGGCGCTGCGCCGCGTCGACCCCGCCCTGGCGCCGGTCACGGTCGTCCTCGACCGACCCGAGCACGGCCCGGTCGAGGTCAGCGCCGAGGAGCTCCCGCCGCTGCTCGACGTGGCGTCCTACCGCCACGGACCCGCGACCCGCACGACCCCCCGCCGGTCGTAGCCTCGGGACATGTCCGACGGCGGCGGCTCCTCGCTGCTCACGCGTGTGGTCATCGGCGCTCTGGCGCTGTTCGGGGCCGTCATGCTCGTGCAATGGGTTCTGGCGAGCGTGTTCGGCCTGCTCAAGTTCGTGCTCGCGATCGTGATCCTGATGGCCGTCGCGGCTGCCGTGCTGGGGGCCAAGGGCCGCGGCTGACGGGCTCGCCGGGCCTCAGGCGCCGGCGTGGGCGAGGAGCCGCGGGGCGAGCTCCTCGAGACAGGCCACCGTGTCACCGAAGGACCGCTCCCGCCCGAACGCGTCGGACAGGGAGACCACGGGGAGCTCGGGGACGAGACCGTCGAGCACCTGACCCACCACGGCGATACACGGAACACCATTCGCTGCGGCCAGCCCGGCGACCCCGCCGACCACCTTGCCGTCGAAGGACTCCTCGTCCAGGAACCCCTCGCCGGTGATCACCAGGTCGGCATCGGCGATCCGCTCGTCCAGGTCGAGCTCCTCGGCGACCAGGTCGAAGCCGTCGACCAGGCGGGCGCCGACTGCGGCCAGCCCACCGGCGAGCCCACCCGCAGCCCCCGATCGCGGGAGCCCGAGCACGTCGATGCCGTACTCCGCCCGGTACATCTGCGCCAGCCGTTCGAGCCGGCGGCGCAGGAGCTCCACCTGCGCGGGCGAGGCCCCCTTCTGCGGGGCGAAGACGGGTGCTGCGTCCACGAAGCGGGTGCGGACGTCGCAGGCCACCACGAGCTCGACGCCACGGAAGCGCTGGAGCGGGTACATGGCCCGCAGCGCTCCGAACCCGCCATCGGTGGTGGCCGAGCCGCCCACCCCGACCACCACCCGCCGTGCTCCGGCGTCGACCGCCTCCGTGATGAGCTCACCGGTCCCGAGGGTGGACGCGCCGACCGGGTCGTTGCGCTCGGCACCGCCCACGAGCGCCAGCCCGGACGCCTTCGCCATCTCGATGACCGCCCGTCGGCCGTCGAGCCGCCAGGGCGCCGTCACGGCATCGCCGAGGGGACCGGTCACCACCGACGACCGGTTGGCGCCGCCGAGAGCGTCGAGCGTCCCCTCGCCGCCGTCGGCCATGGGCACGACCTCGACGCGGGCACCGCCGGCGCGCAGCCCGCGTGCGAGCGCCTCCCCCACCGCGCGGGCGTCGGCGGTCCCACGGAACTTGTCGGGGGCGACGACGACGCGCACCACACCATCGTGCCTTGGATCGGACGGGAACCGCCCGCGCAGCGGGGTCAGGACGTGGGGATCCGGCCGTCGCTGCCGAGGATCACGATCACGTTCGCCTGCGTGGCCCGGTCGGTGGCGTTGTCGGCGACGCCGGTCGGGTCGGGGACCGGGAGCACGAGGTCGGCGGTGGCACCGACCACACGCGCGACCTCCTGGGCGTCCTGGTCGTAGCCGGGGCGGTAGTACACCTTCGAGGTGGTGGTGGGCGTGGCGTTCGCCGGCTCGAGGGTGGTGAAGTTGACGGCCTTCAGCTTGTCGGTCACCGTGCCGGCGGCCCCCGAGGTGCCGCTGCCGTTGGCGACCAGGACCGTCACCTGCTCCGGAGGCCGGGTGGTGCCCGTGGCAGCCGTGGTCGAGGTCGCCGCGCCGGCGTCGGTGCCACCATCGGAGACGGCGTCGGTGGTGCCGTCGGTCGCCGTGTCGGTGCCCGCATCGGTGCCCGTGTCGGTGCCCGCATCGGCCCCGGCGTCGGTGGCGTCGGTGCCGCCGTCCGCAGCCACGTCCGTGCCGCCGTCCCCGGTCTCGACGTCGACCGAGTCGCCGCTGTCGAGCCCGCGCCACAACAGCAACAGGCCGATGACCACGGCGACCCCGATCAGCACGAAGCCGCGCCCGGCCGCTCCCTGCGCGCTCGGCGCGAACCCGCCGCGCCCTTGTCCCCGTGTGGCGTTCATCGACCCCGTTCACCTCCTGCTGGACGACCCTCGAACCGGGCCCGTCGACGCTGCACCCGGACCCGACGGAGCCGTCGGACGGTGAGCGGGTCGTAGGCCATGGCGTCGGGAGCGTCCAGCAGCTCGTTCAGCAGCTGGTAGTACCGGGTGTTCGAGAGCCCGAAGCGCTCACGGACCATGTCGGCCTTGGCGCCGGTCTCCTGCCACCAGGTCCGCTCCAGGTCGAGGATCTCGCGCTCGCGCTCGGTCAGGCCCATCCCGTGCAGCCTTGCCCGCGGCACCACCCGTTGCAAGGATCCCCCCTGCACGAGCTCCTGCTGTGTGGCGGTCACCGGCATCGCGCGAGCCTCCCACAGGCACGCACGTCTGTCCGAACGGCCGTAACGTGAGAGGGCGTCGAGGCCCGCAGGGGCGGCGCGGCACCCGCCCGAGTAGCTCAGTCGGCAGAGCAATCGCCTTGTAAGCGGAAGGTCGCCGGTTCGATTCCGGCCTCGGGCTCCACCAACTGGGATCCCCTCACGCTTGTCGCCGGCGTCAACGGCGGCGGGCCACCTCGAACAGCGAAACCGCTGCGGCGGATGCCGCGTTCATCGACCCGAGCGTTCCCGCCATCGGGATGTGCGCCAGGACGTCACAACGCTCCGCCACCAGTCGGGAGAGGCCGGAGCCCTCGGAGCCGAGCACGAGGGCGACGCCGCCGTCGGCCACCTGCACGTCGTAGAGCGAGGTCGACCCCGCCATGTCGAGGCCCACCGTCCAGATGCCGCGCTCGTGGAGCACGCGCAGGGCCGTGGGGAGCCCGGGGACGGTGGCGAGGCGGAGGTGCTCGATGGCGCCCGCCGCCGCCTTCGTGACCGTGGGCGTCACCCGCGCGGCGCGGTGCCGTGGGAAGACCACGCCCGTCACCCCGGCGCATTCCGCCGACCGCAGGATGGCGCCGACGTTCCCGGGATCGGTGAGACCGTCGAGCAGGAGGAGGAAGGGCGGGCGTCCGTCCGGGGACTCCAGCACGTCGTGGATGTCGAGCTCCGGCAGCGGCGCCGCGAACGCGATCACCCCCTGGGGGGCATCGGTGCGCGCCAGGCTCTCGAACCTGCCTCGGGACACCTCCCGGATCGTGACCTTCTGCTCGTCGGCGAGGTCGACGATGTCCTCGAGGATGGGTGCTGCGTCCATGCCCGACGCGAGGATCACCTCGCGGACGCGCCGACGGCCGGCGAGGAGCAACTCCCGGACCGCCTGCCGGCCCTCCACCTGGTCGCCGCCGAGACCACTGGGCCGCCCCTCACGACCCCGGACCGGTGTCGTACCGCGCTGCCCGGACCCCCCGCGCACGGGTCGACCCGGCGTCCCCGGGCGTCCGCCCTTGGGACCCGCACCGCCCTTGGGACCCGCACCGCCCTTGCCCTTCGGACCGCCGGACCGCTTGGAGCCACCGCCGCCCTTCGGCGCGCCGGAACCACGCGCCGGGCTCACGCCTGCACCGCCGGCCCCAGGAGGGCGACGGCCCAGCAGGCGATCCCCTCGGCACGCCCGAGCGCACCCAGCCCCTCGGCGCGGCGGCCCTTCACGGTGACCGGGGCGCCGACCGTGGCCGACAGGACCTGCTGCATGGCATCCCTCCGAGGGGCGAGCTTGGGCGCCTCGCAGACGACGGCGCAATCGATGTTGACCGGCCGCCACCCGGCCTCCGCGACCCCGGCGACCACCGTCGCCAGCAGGGAGATGCTGTCGGCTCCGGCGTAGCGCGGATCGGTGTCGGGGAACCAGGACCCGATGTCGCCGAGCCCGGCTGCGCCGAGGAGCGCCTCGGCGCAGGCATGGGCGATCACGTCGGCGTCGCTGTGGCCGCGGAGGCCGCGCTCACCTTCGAAGCGGACGCCACCGAGCACCAGGACCCGCTCCGGGTCGTCGGAGAAGGGGTGGATGTCGAAACCCATCCCCACCCGGCCGCTCACGCCGGGCCGCCCGAGAGTGCCCGGGCGACGACGAGGTCGTCCGGTTCGGTGATCTTCAGGTTGCGCCGGTCGCCGTCCACGAGCACCACCTTGCCACCGATCGCCTCGACCAGGGTTGCGTCGTCGGTCGCTTCACCACCGCCGCGGTGCGCGGCACGGAGCACCTCGGCCCGGAACCCCTGTGGGGTCTGGACGGCCACGAGACGGCTCCGGTCCACCACGCCGCCGTCGAGCGATCGGATGGTGTCGACCACCGGGACGACCGGGACGACGGCGTCCGCGCCCGCTCGGACCGCCGCGATCACCCGGGAGAACAGGGCGGCGTCGGCGAGCGGCCTGGCGCCGTCGTGCACCAGCACCACGGTGGCGGACCCGGGCACGGCGGCCAGCCCGGCGCGCACCGACGCCGCACGGGTGGCCCCGCCGGGCACCACCGTGGGCATCCCGCCCGCGGTGCAGGGGAACCCCGCCTCGAGCTCTGCGAGGCCGTCGGCCGGGCCGACCAGGACCACGCCGTCGCAGATGGCGCGGGCGGCCGCGATGCTCCAGTCCACGACCCGAAGGCCGTGGAGCTCCGCCATCTGTTTTGCCCCCCCGAAGCGCTGCCCCGAGCCGGCGGCCACGACCACACACCACACCGACACCGTCGCGCACCTCCTCCGACCTGGTCCGGTACGCCCAACGGGACGGCCGGTGGCTCCGGTCACTACCATGCCATTCCGTCATGGCAGACATCAGCGTGTTGCACGGGGTCGAGCTCTTCGCAGGGCTCGACGAGGGATTGCTCGGCGGGATCATGGCCGAGCTGCGCGAGGCGCGGTACCGCCGGGGCGACGTCCTGTTCTCGGAGGGCGACGAGCCCACCGACCTGTACGTGGTCGTCAGCGGACGCATCGCCATCGCCAACAAGTCGATCGACGGGCGCGAATCGGTCGTGGCGCTCATGGAGTCCGGGGACCTGTTCGGCGAGATGGGGCTCTTCGACGGGGGCGGCCGGTCGGCCGAGGCCCGGGCGCTCGAGACGTCGCTCGTCTACGTCATCCCCTACAGCCCGATCCAGCAGCTCTTCCGCGACCACCCCACCCTGCTGTGGCGGGTCGTGGAGATGCTCGCCCGGCGCCTGCGCGCCATGGACGAGGCCCTCGCCGACTCGGTGTTCCTCGATGTCACCGGGCGGACCGCCAAGCGGCTCCTCGAGCTCGCCGGCCTCGTCGGCGCCTCCCGGGAGCGGGTCAACAAGGCCATCGCCTCGTTCATCCGCCTGGGCTGGATCGAGCAGATCGACCGCCGGTACGTGATCACAAACCGGCAGCAGATGGAGATCCGGGCCCGCTGACCGCGCCGGGGCCGTCAGGCCTGGAGCCAGTCGAGCACCCGCGACCATGCGTCCGCCGCATCGTCCGGACGGTGCGCGGGGCGGCTCGGGTCGTGGACGAACCCGTGGTCGGCGCCCTCGTACCGCACGACCGTGGCGCCCGTCGCGGCGAGCGCATCGACGTCCGCCGGCGGTGTCCAGTGGTCGGCGGTGCCGATGATCGCGAGCACGGAGCCCGGATCGCCCTGCTCCAGCAGCGCGAGCGGCTCCCCCTGGCCTGGTCCCCGCCAGGCCTCCGGCACGCGGATCATGCCGTAGAACGGGCAGGCCCGATGGAAGCGGTGCGTGCTCACCGCCTTGAGGGTGTACATGCCGCCCATGCAGAAGCCGAGGACGCCGACCCGATCGCACCCGGTCGCATCGGCCGCGGCAACGATGTCGGCGAGGACCCGGGCGTCCTCCAAGGAGGCCGCTGCTGCGAGCCGATCGGCCACGGCGAGGTGCTCCCGCCCGGGGTAGAGCTCGGGCGCGCACACCGCCCATCCCTGCTCGTCCGCCAGCCGGGCGACCAGATCGTCGAACAGCGGCCGGAGGCCCATCACGTCGGGCACGACCACGAGTCCCATGGCGGGCTCCCCCGCGGGCCGGGCGAGCTCGGCGGGCGTTCCGGAAGGCAGTTCGATGCGCATCCCGCCATTCTCGCGGGCGGGGACGGCGAGCGCCTCAGGGCTCGGACGGCGGGCGACGTGCCGGCCCGATGCGGGCGGCCCGGATGGCGTCGCGCAGGGTGGCGACCCGCTCCACGCAGATCCCGAGCGGCGGCTCCGGCGCCCCGGCGGGGACGATGGCACGGGTGAAGCCGAGCCGCGCCGCCTCGGCGAGCCGCCGCTCGAGCTGGGAGGTGCGTCGGACCTCACCGCCGAGGCCGAGCTCCCCGATGGCGACGAGGTCTGCGGGGATCGGCCGATCGAGACGGGCGGACGCGAGCGCGAGGGCGGTGGCGAGGTCGGCGCCGGGGTCGTCGACCCGCGCACCGCCGACGGCGAGGGTGTAGACGTCACGGTCGACGAAGGGGACCCCCGCACGCTGCGCCAGGACGGCGAGCAGGAGGTCGAGCCGGCCGCGGTCCATGCCCTCGGCGGCGCGGCGCCCCGGCGCGTTGGGCACGCCGGGCGCGACGAGCGCCTGCACCTCGACGAGGAGGGGCCGATGTCCCGCCACGGTGGGGACGACGATGGAGCCGGGGACGTCCCGGACCCGGTCCGACAGGAACAGCTCGCTCGGGTCCGGGACACCACGCAGCCCCCCGGAGCACATCTCGAAGAGGCCGACCTCGTCGGTGGCGCCGAACCGGTGCTTGCTGGCCCGCAGCATCCGGAGGTTGTGGTGCCGGTCGCCGCCGAACTCGAGCACGGTGTCGACGAGGTGCTCGAGCACCCGCGGCCCGGCGAGGGCGCCGTCCTTGGTGACGTGACCGATCAGCAGGACCGCTGCGTCGGTTCGCTTGGCCGACTGGACGAGCAGGTGGGCGCACTCCCGGACCTGCGCCACCGAGCCGGGAGCCGACCGGAGGGCGGCGGTGGCGACCGTCTGGATGGAGTCCACGACGGCGAACGCCGGCTGGACCTCCTCCATGGCGGCGAGCACGTGTTCGAGCGACGGCTCGGCGAGGAGCCAGAGCTCCGGACTCAGCGCGCCGAGCCGCTC
>JBEIGA010000177.1:0-8813 GCA_040382135.1 Acidimicrobiales bacterium | reverse complement strand
GACGCACCCGCCCGCCCGTGGTCGAGCGCTTCGCCGACCTGGCACTCGAGGTCGCCACCGAGCTCCGCCGCCACCAGGAGCGCATCGGCCGCCGCACCCCGGCCTGAGCCCCACGGGCCGTGCCAGACTCCCGGCATGGCCCGACCCGACACCCCTGGCGAGATCACCATCGACGACCTCGCCGACCCGCGCCTGCCCGAGGAGTCCGCCGCCCAGCAGGAGGCGATGGCGGAGCTCGCCGCATCGGTCCCGCTCGACCCCGACGTGCTGATGGCGCACGCCCGCGCCGAGACCGGCCTCGAGGACTTCCACGAGGACGACGGCTTCCGGGAGCGGCTCGAGGTCGTCTGCCGGGGGCTCCGGGAGGACGTGCCCCTGTCGCCCATGGGCGTGCTCGGCAGCTTCGGACAGCTCGCCGCCTTTCTGAAGAACCGGCTGCTCGTCGAGGACCTCATCAGCCGGCACCCCGAGATCCTCGAGCAGGAGGTGGTCGCGCCCATCGTCATCGCCGGGCTCCCCCGGAGCGGCACCACGCACCTCCACAACCTGCTCGGCGCCGACCCGGCCCTGCGGTCGCTGCCGTGGTGGGAGGCGCTCGAGCCCGTCCTGGCCGACGCCGAGCGGCCGGGACCGGGCGAGCCCGATCCGCGCTGGGCCCGGGCGGCTGCGGGCATCGACGTGCGCAACGCCGTGCTCCCCCACTTCGACGCCATGCACGAGATGACGGTGGACCACGTCCACGAGGAGATCCACCTCCTCGCCATCGACGCCTCGACGATGTTCTTCGAGAACCTCGGCTCCGGCATCGGTCCGACCTGGCGGGACTACTACCTCGCCCACGACCAGCGCCCCCACTACCGCTACCTGAAGCGGCTCCTGCAGGTGCTGCAGTTCACCCGTGGCGGCACCCGGTGGGTGCTCAAGTCGCCCCAGCACCTCGACCAGCTCACCACGGTCATGGACGTCTTCCCCGACGCCACCCTGGTGATCACCCACCGCGACCCGGTGTCCACCGTGGCGTCGTTCGCCACGATGATCACCTACGGCAGCCGGATGGCCTCCGCGAAGGTCGACGCCCCGATGCTCGGGCAGTACTGGGCGGACCGCATCGAGGACCTGTTGCGCGGCTGCGTCGAGCAGCGCGACGCCGTCCCGGCGGCGCAGTCGGTCGACGTGCTCTTCCACGAGTACATGGGCGCCGAGATGGACGTCGTGCGCCACGTCTACGAGGTGGCGGGCCAGCCGCTCGGCGAGACGTCCCTCGCCGCCATGGACCGCTACCAGGACGAGCACCCGCGGGGCCGCTTCGGCCGGGTCCGCTACGACCTCGGCGTGTTCGGCCTCGACCCCGCCGAGCTCCGCGAGCGCTTCCGCTTCTACACCGACCGCTTCCCGGTGGCCCTCGAGTCCTGACCCGCCCCGCTGCACTGCGCGTACTGGCCGGTGCGGTTCACCGTCGGCGGGCGATGCACTCGATCTCGACGCGTGCGCCCAGCGGCAGGGCGGCCACACCGATGGTGGTGCGGGCCGGGTAGGGCGTGGCCCACAGGGCGGCGTAGGCATCGTTCATCGCAGGGAAGTCGGCCATGTCGACGAGGTAGACGTTGCACTTCACGACGTCGTCGGGTGTGAGGCCGGCGGCGTCGAGCACGGCGAACAGGTTGGCCAGGCACTGTCGGGTCTGGTCGCCGATGTCGCCGTCGACCAGTTGCCGGGTGGCCGGGTCGACCGGCGTCTGGCCGGACAGGTACAGCAGCCCGTCGGTCCAGACCCCGTGGGAGTAGGGGCCGACCGCGGCCGCCCCGGGTGCGCTGACCGCGTCCCTCATCGTCGGGTGCCTCCTCGCTTCGTCGGGTCCTGCGCCCGGGTGGCCGTCTCCTGCACCGCACGCCACACGCCGACGGCCTCGGCACGGGGCAGGTCGAGGGTGCGGCGGACCACCCACTCGTCGTCGTCGGTGACGAAGCAGATCGGGCCGTGGCCCAGCGCGTCGTAGAGCCGGGGCGCCACGTCCGCAGGGTCGCTGGGGTGCATGATCCGGTAGCGGGCCCGGTCGACCGGATCGTCGGTGTCGGGGCGGTCGCACAGCTCCGGGTCGAGCGTCTCCTGGAACGCCCCGTACCCCGGCGAGGCCGTCGCTCCCACCACGATGCAGCTCACGTCGACGCCGACGTCGCCGAGCTCGGCCCACAGGGTCTCGGCGAGGATCCAGTCGAAGGCCTTGGTGGCGTTGTAGACGGCGAAGTCGACCGATCCGGCCATGGCGCCCATGGAGCTGACGATGCCGATGCCCCCACGCCCGCGGGCCGCCATCGGCTCGGCGAACTGCTTGGTGAGCGTGACCAGCGTGGCGCAGTTGACGGCGATGCTGCGCTGCTCGACCCGCAGCGGGGTGTCGAGGAAGCGGCCGGCGGGCGCGACGGCGGCGTTGTAGACGAACAGCCCGACCTCACGGTCGCCCACGGCGTACGCCACCCTCTCGCCCACGTCCGACGCGGAGAGGTCGGCCGCCACGGTGCGGACCTCGACCCCGTGCGCCGCCCGGATCTCGGCGGCCGTCGCCTCGAGCTGCTCCTCCCGCCGGGCCAGCATGACGACGTTCAGGCCGCGACGTGCGGCCTCGTGGCTGAACCCGGCGCCGATGCCCGCCGATGCGCCGGCGACGAAGGCCCACGGCCCGTACTTCTCCTGGAACGTCAACGATCTCTCCCCTCGCCCCCGCCGAGGCGACGGTTGTCCCAACTCAGCAGGTCGCCGTCGGGGACGATCTCGATCAGCGACCGGGCGGCGTCGTAGCGCCGGCGGGCCGACTCGGGCATCTCGCTGCGGGGCGTGCGGACCCCGGCGTACTTGGCGTCGATGAGGGCGTCCACGGCCTCCCAGTCGGGGGCGTCGACGATCCGCGCCGTGCCGCTCACGTGCACGGCCTGCAGCTCGGCCCACCGCTCGCCGGTCTCGACGAGGAAGGCCACCCGGTCGTCGTTGCGGACCCGCCCCATCTTCCTCGACGCCGCGGGGCCGGCGACGAGGATGCGGCGGTCGTCGACCACGAACCAGACCGGCAGCGACACCGGCCGGCCGTCGCGCCGCAGCGTGGTGAGGATGCCGGTGTGGCCGGCGGCGAGGAACGCCCAGGCCTCGTCGTCGGTCAGGCGCACGCTCATGCCGGTCCCCGCCGGCCGCCGCCGGTCACGTCGCCCCGCCGGGACGCGAAGTCGGCGGCGTCGACCTGGTAGGTCAGCGCCGCCTCGGCCTCGAACGCCAGCGCCTCCTCCAGCGAGCGACCGGCCCCCCGGTCGTACAGCTCGAGCGACGCCAGGACGGCCCGCGGATCGGTGGCGGCGACCTGCGCCGCCATCGCCAGGGTGCGGGGCAGCAGCTCGTCGTGCGGCCAGACGTGGTTCACGAGCCCGATCCGCAGCGCCTCGGCGGCGTCCACGAACGCGCCCGTGAGCGTCAGCTCCTTGGCCTTCGCCCCGCCGACCCGTTGCGGCAGCAGGGCGGACAGACCCCAGCGGGGCAGGGCGCCGAGCCGGGCGTGGGTGTCGACGAACGTGGCCCGCTCGGAGGCGAGGATCAGGTCGCAGCTGAGCGCCAGCTCGAGCCCGCCGGTGACGCAGGCCCCGTTGACGGCGCACAGCACGGGCTTGCGCACCGCCCGCAGCGCGGCACCGGGATCCGTGGGCGGCGCGGCCTCCCCGGACGCCGCTCGCTCCCCCACCTCCTTGATGTCGACGCCGGCCGTGAACAGCGGATCCACGGCCGTGAGCACCACGACCCGGACGGCGTCGTCACCGTCCACCTCGGCGCAGATCCGTTCGAGCTCCTGGCGCATGGCGACCGAGAGCGCGTTCTTCCGCTCGGGGCGGTCGATGGTGAGCACGAGGATCCCCTCGTCCCGCAACTCGTTCCGCAGCATCAGCTCCCCCTCCCCGCGTCCCGGACCGCCCGGATCGCCCGCCACACCCGTTCGGGCGTGCACGGCATGTCCACATGGTGCACCCCAAGGTGGGCCAGCGCGTCGACCACGGCGTTCTGCACGGCGGCGGGCGCGCCGACCGTGCCGGTCTCGGCGAGCCCCTTGGCCCCCAGCGGGTTCCGCGCCGACGGCGTGGGCCGGAACGTCACGGCGAGCGACGGAAGCTCGGCGGCCGAGGGGATGGCGTACTCGGCGAGCGACACGTTCAGCGGGTTGCCGTCGGCGTCGTGCACGACCTCCTCCCAGAGCGCCTGGGCGATCCCCTGCACCATCGAGCCCTGGGCCTGGCCGCGGGCGACGGTCTCGTGCAGGACCGTGCCGCAATCGGTCGCCGACGCGGCGGCCAGGAGCGTGACACCACCCGTGGCGGCGTCGACCTCGACGACGGCGACGTGGCAGCCCGACGGGTGGGTGCGGTCCCCCTGGGCGAAGCTGGCGAGGCTGTCGAGGCCGCGCTCCACGCCCGGCGGCAGCGACTCGAGCTCCCACGACCGCCGACCGAGCTCGAGGATCGACACCGCGGACGAGGGCACCCCGGCCACACCGACCCGACCGTCGCCGAGGTCGACCACGTCCTCCTCGGCGGCCTCGAGCAGGTGGGCGGCGAGCCGTCGCGCCTGCACCACCAGCCCGCGCGTGGCGGCCAGCGTGGCCGAGCCGATCACCTGCCCCGACCGGCTCCCGAAGCTGCCGAGCCCACCCGGCAGCCGGTCCGAGTCGGGCTCCAGCACCCGGATCGCCGCGGCGTCGACGCCGGTGGTACGGGCGACGAGCCCGCCGAACGCGCTGGCGTGCCCCTGGCCGCCGCTGGTGGAGCCGGGCATCACCTCGAGCAGACCGGTCGGGTCGACGCACGCCCGTGCGTCCTGGGACGCCATGCCGGCGGTGGAGTCCGCCCACGTGGCCACACCGATGCCGAGCAGGCGTTCGCCGCCGGCGTCGAGGCGCCGTCGCTGCTCGGCGCGCCACCGGTCCACGTCGGCGAGCCGCAGGGCGGCGTCGAGGGTGTCGAGGAAGTCGGCGTGCTCCAGGTTCGACCCGTGCACCTGGGCGCGGGGCAGCTCGTCCGGCCGCAGCAGGTTGCGGCGCCGCACCTCGACCGGGTCGAGCCCGAGCCGCCGGGCCACGGCGTCGACCGCCCGGTCCATGATCGCCGCCGCCTCCGCCCTGCCGGGACCCCGGTAGGGCCCGGTGAGCGGTGTGTTCGTGACCACGGAGCGGACGTGCACCTCCACTGCGTCGAGGCGGTACGGGCCGGGCAGCACCCGCAGGGTGGCGGTGGGCTCGTAGGCGCCGGTGCCGCCGTACCCGCCCACCGGACAGGTGATGGTGACCCGCAGCCCGAGCAGGCGGCCGTCGGTGTCGGCGGCCACCTCGATCCGCTGGTGCTGGCCGCGGCCGTGCATCGACAGGAGGTTGTCCCGCCGGCCCTCCACGTAGCGGACCGGCCGGCCGAGCCGGAGCGCGACGGCCGCCGGGACGGACAGGTCCGGGCCGCCGCCGACGGTCTTGCCGCCGAACGCGCCGCCCACCGCCTCACCGACGACGTGCACCCGTTCCGGGGGCAGCCCGAGGTAGCGCACGAGGTCCTGGCGCAGCTCCTTCGGCATCTGGGCACCCGTGTGGACGTGCAGCCTCCCGTCGGCACCGGGCACCACCAGCACGGTGGTCCCCTCGAGCGGCACCACCGCCACCCGTGGGTTCACCTGCTCGACGGTCACGACGACGGGCGCCGTCGCGAACGCCGCAGCCGCGTCACCGGCCGAGACCTCGTGGACCACGTTGGTCCCGTGCGCGGGGAACAGCAGCGGCGCCCCGGGTGCCAGCGCAGCGAGGGGCTCCACCACGACCGGCAGCGGCTCCAGCTCCACGAACACGGCGTCGAGCGCGTCGGCCAGCGCCACCGCGTCCTCGGCCACCACCGCCGCCACCCGCTCCCCCACGTACCGCACCCGGTCCACCGCCAGCGGCGGCGGGAGCACCGCCTCGGGCAGCATGCCGCTGAGCTGGTCGTGCGGGGGCAGGCCCAGGTCCGCGGCGGTGAACACGCCGACCACACCCGGCATCGCCAGCGCCTCCGAGGCGTCGATCCCGGTCAGGAGGGCGTGGGCGGACGGCGAGCGCACGAACCCGAGGTGGAGCATCCCGGGGAGCGTCTGGTCGGAGACGTAGCGGACGGCGCCGGTCAGGAGGGGCAGGTCCTCGTCGATGCGCCGGGTCACCCGGCCATCATGGCGAGGCACCGGACCGGGTGCCACCGGGGGCGGTGGCGCGCCCTACGATCGCCCCGTCAACCTCGACTGCGGGAGCACGACATGGCACTGGACCTCTGGGACCCCCGGACCTACGAGCACGGCGCCCCCTACGAGGAGTACCGGCGCCTTCGGGACGAGCAGCCCGTCTTCCGGGCGCCGCACCCCGTGTGGGAGGACGGCTACTGGGTCGTCTCCCGCCACGCCGACGTCCAACGCGTCTCGCGGGACTCGGACACGTTCAGCAACAGCCCGAACCCCTTCCTCCCCGACGACAGCGGCGCCATCGGCGACGACGGCACCAGCGAGCTGCTCATCAGCCTCGACCCGCCCCGGCACACCCGGATGCGCAAGCTGATCAACCGCGGCTTCACCCCCCGTCGGGTCGCCGACCTGACCGCCGGCATCCAGTCGCAGGTCGACCGGCTCATCGACTCGGTGGCCGACCGCAACGAGTGCGACATGGTGAGCGACATCGCCGTGGAGCTGCCGCTGCAGGTCATCGCCGACCTCGTCGGCGTGCCCGAGGAGGACCGGCACAAGATCTTCCACTGGACCGAGATGTCCTTCGGCTTCGACCCGTCGGTGACCCCCGAGCAGCGGGGCGAGGCGGCCGTGAACATGTACATGTACGCCGACCAGATGGTCGAGATCCGCAAGACGGAGAAGCACGACGACCTCATCAGCGTCCTGATGGAGGGCGAGGTCGACGGCGAACGCCTCACGCAGATGCAGATCGACGTGTTCTTCCTGCTCCTGCAGAACGCCGGCTCGGAGACCACCCGCAACCTCATCACCACCGGCACCCTCGCCCTGCTGCAGCACCCCGAGCAGCTCGAGCGCCTGCGGAACGACCTGTCCCTGCTGCCCAACGCCATCGAGGAGCTGCTGCGCTACGCCACCCCGGTGGTGCAGTTCACCCGCCACGCCACCAAGGACACCGAGATCGCGGGGCAGCGGATCGCCGCCGGCGAGCACGTGGCCATGCAGTACGTGGCGGCCAACCGCGACGAGCGGGCCTTCGGGGACCCCGACACCCTCGACATCACCCGCGACGTCTCCCAGCACGTCGCCTTCGGCGCCGGCGGTCCGCACTTCTGCCTCGGCGCCAGCCTCGCCCGGCTCGAGGCCCGGATCATGTTCGAGGCGATCATCACCCGCTTCGAGGGCCTCGAGGTCACCGAGGACCCGGCCACGCTCCCCCGCGTGCACTCGAACCTCATCGACGGCTTCGCCCGCATGCCCATCCGCTGGGACCGCATCCGCTGACCCCACCACGCGGTTCCGTGAGGCGGAATCCAGGACTGTCACGCGTTTCGACTCACAGAACACCGAGGAGCCCACCATGGCCATGCCTTCCGGGGTGCCGATCATCGACACGATGATGGGGACCCGCGCCGGTGCCGGCGCCAAGATCAACTACGCCAACCTCACCGGCATCAAGGACAAGGACTCGGCAGGGATGAACTTCCCGGCCCAGTACATGTTCAAGGACGTGCCCTTCTCGGACCAGGCCCGCGATGCGGCGGCGCTCGAGGAGGAGCCGCCGGAGGGCGCCGCCCTGCTGCTCCCGTTCATGGACCGCTACGGCATCGAGAGGTCGCTGGTGGGCGTGGCCCCCGGCCCGAGCCTCGGCGCCGACGCCGTCCGGGCGCACCCCGATCGGGTCCTCGGCTGTCACGAGCCGGACCCGAACGACGTCATGGGCTCGATCCGCACGATCAAGGACCTCCACGCGCAGGGCCTGCTGCACGCGGTCAGCCACTTCCCCGCCGGCCGCGACCCCCAGGTCCCGATCGACGACCCGAAGATGTACGCGCTCTACGCCACCTGCGTGGAGCTGCACGTCCCGATCTTCGTCTGCGCCGGCATCCCCGGGCCCCGGGTGCCCTTCGCGCCCCAGCGGGTCGAGCTGATCGACCGGGTGATGTACGACTTCCCGGAGCTGGTGTTCGTGACCCGCCACGGCTGCGAGCCCTGGGAGCAGCTGGCCGTGAAGCTCATGCTGAAGTGGCCGAACCTGTACTACTCGACGTCGGCGTTCGCCCCGAGGCACTACCCCAAGGCGATCATCGACTACGCCAACACCCGCGGCGCGGACAAGGTCATCTACGCCGGGTACTTCCCCATGGGCCTGTCGCTCGACCGCATCATGACCGAGCTTCAGGACGTGCCGTTCAAGGACCACGTCTGGCCGAAGTTCCTCCACGAGAACGCCCGGCGCGTGCTGAACATCGCCTGAGGGCTCCGTCGAACCCTGCAATTTCAGGTATTTCGAGGAATCTGCATCCACGCGAGCCCTGCAGGACGAATCCCCGTCGACACCCGGGGACGCTCCACGGGGTCGTCGGAAGGAGATTCCCGATGAAGAGGCTCGTGCTCCTGTTGGTCGCTGCGCTCGCGGCCGCGTTGCTCTCGGCGGCGCCGGCCGGCGCCCAGTCGGGTGCCCGGATCCACCTGATCCACGGCATCCCGAACACCCCGGTCGACGTCGAGGCCGGCGGGGCCAACGTCTTCACGGGCTTCCAGTTCGGCCAGACCCAGGACCTCTCGTCGCTCGCCGGCCAGACCCTCACCGGGCT
>JBEIGA010000176.1:0-8895 GCA_040382135.1 Acidimicrobiales bacterium | reverse complement strand
CGTCGGCGATCTCGCGCAGCGGCGCCGGCTCAATGGTGCGGGGGTAGGCCGTGGCGCCGGCGATGATCATCTTCGGCCGGTGCTCACGGGCGAGCGACCGGAGCTGGTCCATGTCGATCCGCTCGTCGCTCTTCGTGACGCCGTAGGAGACGAAGTCGTAGAGCTTGCCGCTGGCGTTGACGGGCGAGCCGTGGGTGAGGTGGCCGCCGTGGTCGAGGCTGAGCCCGAGGACGGTGTCGCCCGGCTGGAGGAAGGCCAGGAACACGCCGATGTTGGCGTTGGCACCCGAGTGGGGCTGGACGTTCGCGTGCTCGGCTCCGAAGAGTGCCTTGACCCGCTCACGGGCGATGTCCTCGACGATGTCGACGATCTGGTTGCCGCCGTAGTACCGCTTGCCCGGGTAACCCTCGCTGTACTTGTTCGTGAGGACCGAGCCGGTCGCCTCCATCACGGCAGGTGAGGCGAAGTTCTCGGACGCGATCAGCTGGATGGTGGTGTTCTGCCGGTCGACCTCGCGGTCGATCAGGTCGAACACCTCGTCGTCGCGCTGCGTCGGCCAGGGCATGCGGCGTCCTCCGGGGATCGGGCGTACCCCGGAAGGCTATCGGTCCGCCGCGACTCGATCGGGGTCGGAGCTCGGCCGGCGTCCGGGGCCCGGCCTAACGCCCGATGCCCTCGTACCGGGTGAACGCCGACGGATCGAAGATGCGGCGACCGTCCACCACCACGGCGCGGTCGGGACCGAGGCGCGAGGGCAGGTCCCGGTACTCGGGCCAGCTCGTGACCAGCAGGACCGCCTCGGCGCCGGCGAGCGCGGCGTCGAGGTCGGGTTCGCACACGATCTTGTCGCCGAAGGAGGGCCGGAAGTTCTCGAGCGCGATGGGGTCGTGGATGGTGACCACGGCGCCGGCGGCGAGGAGGTCCTCGACCACCCGGAGCGCAGGCGACTCCCGGACGTCGTCCGTGTTCGGCTTGAACGCGGCGCCGAGCACGGTGACCGCCCGACCGTCGAGTTCGGGCAGGTGCCGGCGCAGCAGCTCCACCATCCGGCCGGGCTGGTCCTCGTTCACGGCGATCGCCGCGTCGAGGAGGGCCGGCGGGTACCCGTGCGAACGGCCGTGGGCGATGAGCGCCTTGACGTCCTTCGGGAAGCAGCTGCCACCGAACCCGCAGCCCGCCTCGAGGTAGGTGAGCGCCACAGGGTTCGCCCGGCTGCCGTCGGCCAGGATGGGGTTGAGCCGGTGGTCGAGGTGGACGCCGCGCATCACCTCGACCACGTCGATCCCCCCGACCGCGCTGCAGAGGTTGGCGATCTCGTTGGAGAACGAGATCAGGGTGGCCAGCAACGAGTTGGCCGTGTACTTGATCATCTCCGCGGTCCGCGGCGTGGTGGCCACCTGCTCGGTCCCGGCGAAGGGCGCGTACACCTCGGCGAGCGCGGCGACGGTCCGCTCGTCGATGCCACCGAGGACGATGCGGTCCGGCTCCATGAAGTCCCGCACCGCGGCACCCTCGCGCAGGAACTCCGGGTTCATGCCGACGCCGAAGTCGGTCCCGGCGCGCTTGCCCGAGGCCTCCTCGAGGAGCGGGAGGACCACCTCCTCGGTGGTGCCCGGGACCACGGTGCTCTTCACCACCACCACGTGGTAGCCCGCCTTGTCCCGCAGCACCTCGCCGATCTGGGTGGCCACGGCGCGCACGAACCGCAGATCGATCTGGTCGCCGACGTAGGGCGTCCCCACCGCGACGAGCGAGAGCTCCGTGTCGAGCACCGCGGCGCGCAGGTCGGTGGTGGCGCGCAGCCGGCGCCCCACGACCTCGGCCATCAGCTCCGGCAGGCCGTCCTCGTGGATCGGCGGGACGGTGGCGTTGATCTGGTCGACCCGCTCCTGGGAGAGGTCCACGCAGGTGACGTCGTGGCCCTTCGCCGCGAGGCAGACCCCCGAGACGAGGCCGACGTACCCGGTACCGACGACGGAGATGCGCATGGGGATCAGCCTCGGTTCTCGGCGTACCAGGTCAGGGCCCGCCCCAGACCGTCCTCGAGCGCGATCGCCGGTTCGTAGCCGAGCTCCTCGCGCGCCTTGGCGATGATCGGGCAGCGGCGGTTCGGGTTGTCGGTCAGGTAGTGCGGGTCCTCGCTGACGCCGAGCACCACCCTCCCGGTGTACCCGTGGTCGCGGCGGGCGATCGCCGCGATCGTCTCGGCGAGGTCGCGCATCGAGATCTCGGGGGTCTCCGTCCCGATGTTGTAGGCCTCGCCCGGCCGTCCCCGGAACAGGATCCGGTAGTACCCGGTGATGGCGTCGGCGATGTAGCAGAAGGTCCGTGTGGCCCGGCCGTCCGACAGCAGCACCATGTCCCGGTCGGCGAAGACGTCGGTGGCGAGGTCCGGGATGACGCGGCGGTCGGTGATGGCCAGGCCCGGCCCGTAGTTGTTGAACGGGCGGGCGGTGGCGACCGGGATGCCGTACTGGGCGGCGAAGTTCACGCACAGCGTCTCGCCGTAGCGCTTCGACTCGTCGTAACAGGCCCGCGGGCCGGTGCAGGAGACGTTGCCCCGGTAGGTCTCCGGCGTGGGGATCGACGCGGGGTCCGGGTCGCCGTAGATCTCCGAGGTGGAGAAGAACAGGAACCCCTCGAGCGGCCGGCCGCCGTCGGCCTCGGCGCGGGCGTACTCCAGGAGGTTCCGGAGCCCGATGACGTTGGCGTCCATCGTCTCGATGGGGTGCTCGCGGTAGAAGGTCGGCGAGGCGATCGACGCGGCGTGGACGACGAAGTCGACGTGCCCGAGCTCCTCGGGCACCGGCTGCACGATGTCCTGCTCCACCAATTGGAGGTCATCGCTGCTCAGGGACCGCAACCAGGCCGGCACGCCACGGATGAAGTTGTCGTACACGGTGAGGCGGCACCGGTCCGCGGGCGCCTGCGATCGGTTGTGGTGGACGATCGTCTGCACGAGGTAGTGGCCGAGGAACCCGGCGCCGCCGGTGACCAGGAGGCGCTTCCCGGCGAGTCGGGGCAGGTCCTCTGCGAGGTCGGCGCAGATGTGGTCCAGGTCCTCGAGCACCACCGAGGCGGCGGTCTGCCGGGGTTGGGGGGTCACGGTCGCTCCCGGTCGTTCGATCCGTCGGACCAGCATGCCAGCACCCCGTGGGGACGGGGCCGCGGGCGGGTGGCGCCGCGACCATGCGACCACAGACGGACCGGTGGGGCCATAGGACGTCCGGCTCAGGGCCGGCGGGGTCAGGGCCGGCCGGCGCCCGGCACCTCGACGCGGTGCACCTCGATCCGGGCCCGCCGGTGCCCGGCCTCCTCGTGGAGCCGGAACCCGCCGGCCGTGCAGCAGAACAGCGTCCGGCGATCCTCGCCGCCGAGCATGCAGGCGATCGCCGCCCGGGGTGGCTCGAGCTCGATGCGGTCGAGCACCTCGCCGCCCTCGGCCACCCGGAGGAACTCGCCGGTCACCGGGCACGAGACCCACACGCGGTCCTCCGCGTCGATGCAGATGCCGTCCGGGGCCCGCCGCCCGCCGAGGTCGGCGAAGACGCGCCGATCGGTCAGCCCCCCGTCGGCGCCGATGGCGAAGGCGGTCAGCCGTGACGCTGCGCTCTCGGCGATGACGAGGGTGGTGCCGTCGGCGGTGACGACCATGCCGTTCGGGCTCATGAGCTCGGCGGCGGCGAGGTGCGCCGAGCCGTCCGGGTCCACGCGCACCACGTTGGTGGACGCCATCGGTCCACCGCCGGCCGCTCCTGTTCCGGGGGACGTGAGGTCGTAGCCGATGTTGCCGATCCAGGCCCTGCCGGCCTCGTCCACGACCATGTCGTTGGCCGGGCCGCCGCAGTACGCCGTCAGGTCGGCCACCTCGACCGGCCCGTCGGCGTCGAATCGGAGCAGACGCCGGTCCTCCATCGAGACCGCGAGCAGGCGGCCGTCGGGGAGCCAGCCCAGACCGGAGGGCCGCCGGTCGCCGAGGTCGTGGACGACCTCCGCCTCTCCCTCGGGGGTCACCGCGACGATGCGGTGCTCGAGCATGTCGGAGAACCACAGGCGCCCCTCGTGCCACCGCGGACCCTCGGCGAAGACCAACCCGTCGACCAGCACGTCCATCACCGTCTCCCCTCGCGTCCGGGCCGGAGCGGATCCTCCCACGGGGCCACGTCCGTCGCCCGGTGGCATGATCGCCCCATGGAGCTCTGGGAACTGATCGCGCGCGAGTCCATCCGAGACCTCGTGGCGCGCTACAACGCCAACGGGGACACCGGCCGCTTCGCGCAGGTCCTGGAGCTGTTCGCTCCGGACGCCGTGATGGAGCTCGACGGCGGGCGCCTCTACGAGGGCAGGGACGAGATCGCCACGATCTTCACCGGCGCCCGCGACGGGTTCGCCGACTGGGACGGCCCCGTCTACCTCCGGCACTTCACCGCCACGCTGCAGATCGACCTCGTCGACGAGACCCACGCGAAGGGCCGCTGCTACTACACGGTCTTCACGTCCATCGGCGTCGACCACTGGGGCCGGTACGTGGACGAGTACGGCGTGGTCGACGGGCAGTGGCGCTTCACCCGGCGCAAGGTCACCACCGACGGGCGCGTCGAGGGCAGCTGGGCGTCCCGCCAGGGGGGCTGAGCGCGATGGACACCCTCGAGCGCCTGCTCGCCCACCAGGAGATCCGGAACCTCGCCTGCCGGTACGCGGTCGCCACCGACCGGCGGGACATCGACGCCCTCGTCGCCCTGTTCGTCCCGGACGTCCGCGTGGGCCGGGACACGTCCGGCCGGGAGGCGCTCCGGGCGAACTTCGCCGAGCAGCTGCGCGGGATCGGGGTGTCGATCCTGAACGTCGGCACCCACCAGATCGACCTCGTCGACGCCGACCACGCCACCGGGCACGTCTACTGCAAGGCCGAGATCCAGGACGGCGAGCGCTGGATCCACCAGGCGATCCGCTACGACGACACCTACGAGCGCCGCGACGGCACGTGGCTGTTCGTCCGTCGACGGCACCTGCTCTTCTACGGGATGGCGGTGCCGAACCCGCTGCAGCAGGAGCCGGCGAACTGGCCCGAGCACCGCGACGGGCGTGGCTCGATCCCGTGGTCCGACCCCACCTGGCAGGCGTTCTGGGGCGACGCGCCCCCGGCCGTCTGACCCCACCCCGCTCCCATGGCCCGCCTCGTCGCCCTCGCGCTCCCCGGCGGACCCGGGTTCGTGGAGGCGCTGCGCCGGGCGTGGGACGCCGGCGACGCGGTCCTGCCCGTCGACCTCCGCCTCCCGCCGCCCGCACGGGCCGCGCTGCTCGCCGCGCTCCGGCCGGCGGTGCTGGTCACCCCGGCGGGCGTCGAGGACCTGCCGGACGCGCTGCCGGTGCAGCCCGGCGACGCGCTGGTCGTCGCCACCAGCGGCACCACCGGGGAGCCCAAGGGCGCGGTCCTCACCCACGACGCGGTGCGGGCGTCCGCGGTCGCGTCCTCCGACGCCCTCGCCGTCGACCCGTCCACGGACCGCTGGCTCGCCTGCATCCCGCTGGCCCACGTGGGTGGGCTCGGCGTGGTGACCCGCGCCCTGTGCACCGGCACCCCGCTCGAGGTGCACGACCGCTTCGACCCCGCAGCGGTGGTCGACGCCGCCGACCGCGGCGCCACGCTGGTGTCGCTCGTCGCCACCGCGCTGGCGCGCATCGACCCGTCGCGGTTCCGGCGGATCCTGCTCGGCGGCGGCCCGGCCCCCGAGGATCGTCCGCCCAACGCCGTCACCACCTACGGCATGACCGAGACCGGCAGCGGCATCGTCTACGACGGCCGCCCGTTGCAGGGCGTGCAGCTCCGGGTCGTGGACGGCGAGCTCCACGTGCGGTGCCCGATGCTGCTGCGCGCCTACCGGGACGGCACCGACCCGAAGGACGCCGACGGCTGGTTCCCCACCGGCGACCTCGGCGCCGTCGGACCGGACGGGACCGTGCAGGTCTTCGGCCGGCGCTCGGAGCTGATCATCACCGGCGGCGAGAACGTCTGGCCCGCTGCGGTCGAGCGGGTGCTGGCCGAAGTGCCCGGCGTCGCCGACGTCGCCGTGGTGGGTCGCCCCGACCCCGAGTGGGGCCGACGGGTCACCGCGCTCGTGGTGCCCACGGATCCCGCCGCGCCTCCCACGCTCGAGGACCTGCGCGCCGCGGTGAAGGCGGTGCTCCCCGCCCACGCCGCACCGCGATCGTTGGAGCTGGTGGATGCGATCCCCCGCACCGCCCTCGGCAAGATCCGCAGACCCGTCCCGTGAGCGAAGGCGCACCGGCACGGATCGGGGCCCGGGAGGTCCTGCGCGACCGCAGCGTCAGCGCCCTGCTCACGTCGCAGCTGCTGTTCACGGCGGTGCACGCCATCCTCGCGACCGCCATCGGCAAGCAGGTCTACGACCTCACCGGACGGCCGCTCGACCTCGGCCTGATCGGCCTGGCGGAGTTCCTGCCGTCGGCGCTCCTGGTGCTCGTGACGGGCACGGTGGCCGACCGCTTCGACAAGCGACGGGTGGCCGCCGCAGCGCTCGCCCTGGAGCTCGGCACGGCGGCGACGCTCGCCTGGTACGCCTCGACGGATCCCACCGCCGTCGGCCCGATGTTCGTGTTCGCGGGCATGCTCGGCCTCGGCCGGGCCTTCCACAGCCCGGCCGTCCGCTCCATCAAGCCGCTCGTCGCCACCCCGGAGACCCTGCCGCAGGTCATCGCGCTGGACTCCACCACCTGGCAGCTCGCGGCCATCCTCGGACCGGTCGCTGCGGGCTTCCTCTACGCGGCCGACCCGGTCGCCGCGTACACCGCGGCCGCCGTGCTCGCCGCGGGCTCCATGGTCTCGATCCTCCTGCTGCGCTACCGGAACCGCCCCGTCCGATCGGTGGAGCGGCCGACGTTGCGCTCCGCCATGGAGGGCCTCCGGGTGGTCCGGCGCGAACCGCTCCTGCTCGGCGCCATCTCGCTCGACCTGTTCGCCGTGCTGTTCGGCGGGGCCGTGGCGCTCCTCCCGGCGATCGCCGAGGAGAGCCTCGGGGTCGGGGCGGTGGGCCTCGGGTTCCTGCGCGGTGCCGCCGGCGCCGGCGGTGCGATCGTGGCCGTGCTGCTCGCAGCGCGCCCCCTCCGCACCCGCGTCGGCCCGGCCCTGTTCGCCGCCGTCGGCGGGTTCGGCCTCGGCACCCTGGTGCTCGGCCTGACGCGGTCGTTCCCCGTGGCGCTCGCCGCCGTGACGCTGCTCAGCGCCGCGGACATGGTGTCGGTGTTCATCCGTGCGACGCTCGTCCCGCTCGCCACCCCGCCTGACGCCCTCGGCCGCGTCCACGCCGTCGAGGGTGTCTTCATCGGCGCGTCGAACGAGCTGGGGGCACTCGAGTCGGGCATCGCCGCGACCGTCCTCGGCCTGAACGCCGCGGTGATCCTCGGCGGGGCGGCGACCATCGTCGTGGTCCTGCTGTGGACGCGCCTGTTCCCCTCACTCCGGGCGATCGACACCTTCGACGACATCGGCGTACGCGCGCCCGTCGGTGCCGGCCCGTCGGGCTGACCCACTTCGTCGAGGGTCAGCGGGTCGGTGACCGGCGGTCGGGGATGCGGGCGGTTCGGGGTTGCCGGCGTCGAGGCCGGTGGATGCTGCCCGGGCGGGGAACCCGGTCAGGCCAGGAACGCCTCCACTGCGGCGGCGACGGCGGCCGGGGCCTCCAGGTGCGCCGCGTGCCCGGCGGCCTCGACGACGCCCGTTGCGCCGGCCGGGAGCAGGGAAGCCGTCTCCCGGGCGACGGCGACGAACTTCGCGTCCTCTGCGCCGGCCAGGAGCAGCACGGGCACCGACAGGAGCGGGAGGGCGGCGTGCAGGGGCGCCATGGCGCCCGTGCCCATGCCCTCGAGGCTGCGCGCCAGGCCCTCCGGGTCGGAGGCGAGGCGCTGGGCCCGCTGCGCCTCCAGCACCGCCGGAGCGAGACGGGCCTGCGAGGCGAACAGGGGCTGGGACTCCCACTCGTCCACGAACCGCTCGATGCCGATGGTCCGGATCCGGGCGGCGAGCGCCCCGTCGGCAGCGATCCGACCGGCCCGCGCCACAGGGTCGGCCAGACCCGGGGACGCGCCGACGGTCACGACCCGCCGGACACGCTCGGGCGCGGCCACGGCCAGGTGCAGGGCCGCCCGTCCGCCCATCGAGTAGCCGACCACGTCGGTCAAGGCGACGCCGGTGTCGTCGAGGACGGCGAGTAACTGGTCCACGACCGCGGGCATCGTGCACCTCTCGACGGGGGCGACCTCGGAGCGACCGTGGCCGACGAGGTCCGGCAGGAGCACGCGCCGGCGCTCCGCGAGCGGCGTCGCCACGGCGAGCATCGCCTCGGCGCAGCCCGTGAACCCGTGCAGCACCAGCACCGCTGTCCCGCCGGTCCCGGAGGACGCCTCCGCGACCGCGATCCGTACCCCGGCGGCGTCGACCATCCGACGGGGCAGGTGGAACGGGTCGGCGGTCATGCCGTCCCGGACCCGACCCCGGAGCCGGCGATCGCCGCGGCCACGGCGGCCGTGACGGCGCGGTGCTGCGCCAGGTTGGCGTCGGCGTCGACGCGGACGTGCACCAGGGTGACGCCGGGCGCGGCGAGCCCGGCGCGGACCGCCTGTCCGAGCCCGGCGGCATCGGTGACCGCCTCGTACCGCAGGCCGGCGAGCCCGTCGAGCGAGGCGAGGTCGACGGCCTGCGGGGTGCGGAACAGGGCGGTGAAGTCGACGGCCTCACCGTGCCGGGCGACCGGCAGGAAGGAGAAGATCCCGCCGCCGGCGTCGTCGACCACCACCACGACCAGCGTGGTGCGGTCCTGCGCGGCGGCGACCAGCCCGCCGAGGTCGTGCAGCAGGGCGAGGTCGCCGAGGAGCGCG
>JBEIGA010000175.1:0-8899 GCA_040382135.1 Acidimicrobiales bacterium | reverse complement strand
GAAGTCGAGCACGTCCTCGCGATCGCCGGTCACGGAGATCTGCGCGATCGAGAGGTCGGCGCCCCCGAGGTCACCCGCCGCGATCCGGTCGAAGGGCACGGCGACGACGCGCAGCTCCAGCTCGAGCTCGTCGGCGATGTGGCGGGCCAGTTCGAACTCGAAGCCGCCGGTGACCTCCTCGGGCGACTCGCCGTCCCAGAAACCGGGCGCGGGCAGCGCTGCGGCGACCACGAGCTCCCCCGCCGTGCCGGGCGAGAACGTCGGGGACGCCGCATCCTGGGAGTCGGAGCAGCCGATGGCGAGGGTGGCGACGCCGCAGAACAGGACGGCGAACCGGCGCATCACCAACCCTGCTCCCCTCTCCAGTCCGACCGGCACGGTCGCGCCGGGCCGGTCTCCGCAGTCATGGTGGGCTCCGTCCCCGGCCCGGCGCCGGGGCAGACGTTATCCGAAACGGCGGTCCCGGTCGGGAGGTCGCGCCGCCGGGCGAGACGTCCTCACGATCGTCGTCTCCGTGCCGACTGCACAGGCATGGACCTCTCGCACAAGACGATCCTCCTCACCGGCGGCACCGGCTCCTTCGGTCACGCCTTCGTCCAGCGGGTCCTCCGTGACCACCCGACCGCCACGATCCGGATCTTCTCCCGGGACGAGCTCAAGCAGTGGGAGATGCGGGAGCGCTTCCGGGACGACCGGCTGCGGTTCTTCATCGGCGACATCCGCAACAAGACCCGCCTGTACCGCGCGATGCAGGGCGCCGACATCGTCGTGCACGCTGCGGCCATGAAGCAGGTCCCCGCCTGCGAGTACAACCCGTTCGAGGCCGTCCAGACGAACATCCTCGGCGGCCAGCACGTGGTCGACTGCGCCATCGACGCCGGTGTGGAGAAGGTCGTCGCCCTCTCCACCGACAAGGCCGTCAACCCGGTGAACCTGTACGGCGCCACCAAGCTCTGCGCCGAGAAGATCGTGGTCCGCGGCAACACCTACGCCTCCCGCTCCAGCACCCGGCTCGCGTGCGTCCGGTACGGCAACGTCGTCGGGTCGCGTGGCTCGGTCATCCCGGTGTTCCAGCGGCAGAAGGCCGAGCAGGGCCGGCTCACCATCACCGACCCGCGGATGACCCGGTTCTGGATCACCCTCGACGGCGCGGTCGACCTCGTCATGCACGCCCTCGACACGATGCTCGGCGGTGAGGTCTTCGTGCCGAAGATCCCGTCGGTCCGCGTCACCGACATCGCCGAGGCCATCGCGCCGGGCATGCCGATCGAGATCATCGGGATCCGCCCCGGCGAGAAGCTCGACGAGCTCCTGCTGACCCCCGACGAGGCCCGCCACACGATCGACGTCGGCCGGACCTACGTGGTGCTGCCCGAGGACCCGTCGTGGGACAAGGGGACCGACTGGCAGGGCGCCCCGGTCCCCGAGGACTTCTGCTACTCGAGCGGCACCAACGACTGGTGGCTCGAGGGCGAGGACCTCCAGCGCCTGCTCGCCGAGGCCCCTGCGGCCTGAGCCGGTGATCCCCTACGGCCGCCAGCTGATCGACGAGGACGACGTCGCCGCCGTCGTCGCCGTCCTGCGCGGCGAGCTGCTGACGCAGGGCCCGGCCGTCGAGACCTTCGAGGTGGACCTCGCCGCGATGGTGGGGGCGCGCCACGCCGTCGCCTTCGCGAACGGGACCGCCGCGCTGCACGCCGCGTGCGCGGCCGCCGGCGTCGGTCCGGGCGACCGCCTCGTGACCTCCCCGCTCACCTTCGTGGCGAGCGCCAACTGCGGTCGCTACGTCGGCGCGGACGTGGGCTTCGTCGACATCGACCCGCTCACGCTCAACCTCGACCCGCGCCGCGTCCCCGCCGACGCCGACGTCCTCGTGGCCGTGCACTTCGCCGGCCTGCCGGTGGACCTGACCGCGCTGGCCCACCGCCCGCGCGTCGTCATCGAGGACGCGGCCCACGCGATCGGGGCATCGACACCCGACGGACCCGTGGGCAACTGCGCCAACAGCGACATGACCTGCTTCTCGTTCCACCCGGTGAAGACCGTGACCACCGGCGAGGGTGGCGCGGTGACGACGAACGACGACACGCTGGCCGATGCCCTCCGGCGCTTCCGCACCCACGGGATCGTCCGGATGCCCGAGCGTGGCGCCTGGTACTACGAGGTCACCGAGCTCGGCTTCAACTACCGCCTCACCGACCTCCAGGCCGCGCTCGGCTCCTCCCAGCTCCGCAAGCTCGGACGGTTCGTCGCCCGCCGTGAGGAGCTCGCCCGGCGCTACGACGTCCTGCTCGCGGGGCTCCCGCTGCTGCTCCCCCCACCGGCCCCGCCCGGTTTCGTGCACGGACGGCACCTGTACCCCGTGCGGGTGGTCGCCCGTGACCACGTCTTCGCCGAGCTCCGGGAAACCGGCATCGGGGTGCAGGTCCACTACGTGCCGGTCACCCACCACCCCACCTTCGGCCTGACCCTCGCCGAGCGGGCCGCCTTCCCGGCGACCGAGGCCGCCTACGAGGGCCTCCTCTCGCTCCCCCTGCACCCCTCGCTGACCGAGGACGAGCAGGACCGGGTGGTGTGCGCCCTCGCCGCGGCGATCAGCTCCGCACCAGCTCCCACGCCAGCGGCGTCCCGCGCCTGATCGGCGCGGCGGCCCGGCCGCCCAGCACCTCCGGGAGGTGCACCGGGGCCAGGCCGTGACCAGGACGGATCACGCGGACGTTGGCGCGGGTGAACGGCTCGCCCTCGGCGATGTCGGCGACGGCGAAGATCGACCGTCGGAAGGCGAGGCTCGCCTGCTCCCGACCGGTCGGCCCGTAGCGGACCGCACCGAGTGCGGCCTCGGCGGCCCGCAGGTCGCCGACGAGCGCGGACAGCTCGGCCGGCTCCAGCGAGAAGGCGCTGTCCGGTCCGGGCTCGTCCCTCGACCACGTGATGTGCTTCTCCACGACGCAGGCGCCCAGGGCCACGGCGGCGATCGACGCTGCGTTGCCGAGCGTGTGATCGGACAGGCCGACGGGACAGCCCCAGCGGGCGGCCATGTCCGGGATGGTGCGCAGGTCCATCTCATCCGGGGGCGCCGGGTAGGCGCTGTTGCACCGCAGGAGCACCACGCCGCCGTCACCGTTGGCGCGCGCGGTGGCGACCGCGGCGTCGATCTCCGTCACCGTGGCCATGCCGGTCGACATGATCAGGGGTCGGCCGGTTGCCGCGGCATGGGCGATCAGCTCGAGGTCCACCAGCTCGAACGAGGCGATCTTCAGCGCAGGGAGGTCGAGGGCGTCGAGCAGGTCGACCGCCGTGGCGTCGAACGGCGAGGACAGGCACTGGATGCCCAGGCGCTGCGCCTCGTCCCGGAGCGGCTCGTGCCACTCCCACGGGGTGAACGCCTCGCCGTACAGGTCGTACAGCGTCCGGCCGTCCCAGAGGGTGCCACCGCCGATGCGGAAGGGTGCCTCGTCGCTGTCGATCGTCAACGTGTCCGGCGTGTAGGTCTGGAGCTTGACCGCATCGGCTCCGGCGTCCGCGGCGACCCGGACGAGCGTCCGGGCGCGCTCGAGGTCCTGGTTGTGGTTCGCGGAGACCTCGGCGATCACGTAGACGGGGTGGCCCCGGCCGACCGGCCGGCCGCCGATCAGCACCGGAGGCACGTCGCTGCTCATCGCCAGCGATCCTCTCGTTGCAGGCGGAACCGCAGGATCCCGTCGCCGTCGTCTCCGGCGACCCGGTCGAAGTCGGCGGCGAGGAAGGCCCGCGCCGAGCGGACGTTCTCCGCCCGGACCCGGGCGTCGATGCCGACCAGCGCCGGATCGGCGGCGAACGCGGCCAGGCAGCCGGCGACGATCACCGGCGCGGCCAGGCGCCGGCCCCGGTGTGCGGGATCCAGCGTGATGCTGATCTCGGCCGAGCGCTCGTCGAGCGGATCGAACCGCACGACGCCGACGGCGGTGCCGTCCACCTGCGCGAGGAGGGTCGGCGCCTCGGGTCGGGCGATCCGACGGTCGAGCCATGCCACGTGCTCGTCGTGAGGGATCGGGTCGGGCGACAGCGACGCCGCCCTGGTGTCGGGATCGTTCGCCCAGCCGAGGAGGAGCTCGGCGTCGCCGGCGACCACCGGCCGCAGACCGATCGACGAGGCGCGGAGCCGGGTCGCGACGCGTGCCGCGCCGAGGCCGTCGACGAGGGCGGCACCCGCCGCCCGCATCCGGTCGCGTGCCGGGACGTCCCGCAGGAGCTCGAGCGCCGCGGTGGCGACGACCGCCGGGTCCACCGACTCCAGACGGCCGAGGTAGCGGGCGGCGCCGACCCGGGCGAGCGCCGTGCCCACGGGCTCCTGGTCGTCGGCGACGGCGACGAGGACCGGGGCCACACCGGTGCGGCACAGCTCCCAGGCCGAGGAGCCGGCGGTGGACACGGCCACGGCGACGCGTGCGAGGAGCCCCGAGGGTTCGGCCACGAACGGATGGGCCCGTACCCCGGCACGAGCGACCGCGAGAGCGCCGCCGCCGGCGACGACGTCCACCTCCACACCGTCGGCGGCGAGCTTCTCCACCACGTCGGCGGCGAAGGCCAGCGTCGGCCCGGAGGGGCCGCCGCCGAGCAGTACGGCCACCCGGTCCCGCCGGTCCTCGCCGACCGGGTTCCGGAAGGGGCGGCGGAGCAGGGCGTAGCGCACGCCACCGGTCGGCGCCCCGAGGTTCTGGTCGAGGCACAGGTCCGCGCCGCGGGCACCGAGCACGCCGTGGTCGTCGAGGACGAGGACGTGCGCACCGCACGCCTGGAGCGCAGCGATGTCCGCACCTCCCACCGACGGTTCGTCGACCAGCACCCAGGCGGGGCGCAGCTCGACGACCCGGGCGAGCCAGTCGTCGTCGGCCTCGAGGACGAGCTCGACGTCGTGGACCAGTTCGGTCGCGGGCGGCACGGCCCGGGCCACGGACAGCAGGGACCGTCCTCCGGCGTCGATCCAGGCCTGGGCGAGGGCCGCCGACCGGACGACGTGGCCGAGGCCGGGCCCGGACGCGGTGCGGCAGACGAGCAGCGGGCTCACGCCTCCTCCCGGGGCAGGAAGTCCCCGACACCGAGGATGCCGTCGCAGATCCGGTCGAGGTCCTCGTCCCTCCCGGGGCCGAGCTCGGCCACGTCGTGGACGGTCAGACGGCACAGACCGGTGACGTGCTCCTCGACGCCGGGCGCGGCCATGGCGTTCCGGAAGAAGAACAGGTAAGCGTATCGGCGCGCCAGTTCCGGGTCCGGGGCGTTCCCCGCCGGGTCCTCGAGCGCCGTCTCGACGAGCTTGCGGTAGTGGTCGGCCGAGTCCGCGTCGAGCGTGAAGCCCTTCTCCCGGTAGTGCGTCCGGCCGGCCACGACGACCGGCTTCCCGGCGAGGGCCAGCTCCATGCCGACCGTCGACGTCAGCACGAGGCCGACGTCGCAGGCCTCCATGAGCGGGTACGAGCTGGTGTTGTCCTCGGGGAGGATCACCTTCACGTTCGCCGGGAGGGCCGGGTAGCGGTCGGCGAGGAAGTCCCCGAGCCGTTCGCGGGTCTGCTTACCGGTGAGCTTCACCTCGGCGGGGTGGAGCCGCACCACGAGCCGGTCCTGCGGGCGCTCGGCGAACAGGTCGATCGTCGCGGCGATCCACTGCTGGATCGACTCGAAGGCGACGTCCTGGCCGATGACCGCCGAGTCCCAGGTGATGTTCGGGAAGGCGACGGCGAGGCGTCCGCCGGCGTGCTCGTCGGGAGGGGTGAGCTCCACGTCCTCCCAGTAGCGCTCCACCGCCCGACGCCCGTGCCGCCGGTCGTCGAGGTACGCGTCGAGCTCGGCGGACTCGCCCGCGGTCAGCGCCTGCGCGGCGTAGCGGGGCCAGACGTCGTCGAGCCGGAAGTAGGCCGCGACCTCGTTGCGCCGGAAGATGAGGGTCTCCTGGATGAACCCGCGCTCGTAGGTCACGACGTCGATGCCGCGCTCGCGGCAGATCGCCCAGGCGATCGACTCGAACAGGAACAGCCCGTTGAGGAGCACCACGACGTCCGGCTGGAGCCGGTCGAGGGCGGCGCGCACCCCACGCGCGATGCGGCGGGCGCTCCGGAGGAAGTCCCTCCAGGTGGGCGGCGCGAGCGGGTCCTCGTGGTAGTCGGTCCGGAGCAGGAACCAGGCCACCGGGATGGCCGCGAGGTCGCCGAGGGGAAGGCCCTCCCCCTCCACCGCAGCGAGCTCCCCGAGGGTGAGCTCGTCGAGCTCGGGCCAGGCGCCCGGGTCATCGGCCTCCCAGCCCTCCCGGAGGGACAGACGGGGCATGCCGTGCGCGTCGAGCGCGTCGTGGACGTACCCCGCGCAGGACCGGCACGGCATCGGCGGCGACTCGTAGGTGTTGTTGCGGTCGCAGATCCCGAGCCCGCCGCCGCAGGTCACGAAGTGGACATCGGCGCCGCGGAGCTGCAGGGCACGGGCGACGACCGCCTCCCAGTGCACGTGGATGGTCCAGTCGCGCATGGTGAAGAAGACGACGCGTGGTCCACCCGGCTGCGGTGCCTCCGCCTGGGCGGTCAGCCGACGGGCCTGGCGCAGCTCGGGCGTCCAGGCCACCTGCCGGCCGGCGAGGTGGAGGCCCTTCACCGCGTACTCCGGGATCCGGCGACGGTCGGGCAGGGCCACGTCAGGCTCCTCGGGGTCGGGTGTCGAACGGACGGCCGCGGAGGATCCGGCCCACGCCGGACCAGAACCCGAAGCCGTACGACCAGTGGCAGATGGCGAGCGCCGCGGCGACGCGGTGCGGGGTCAGACCGGGCTCGTCCGAGAGCCGCTCCCCCACCACGGCGGCACCGGCGGCATAGGCGGCGACGGGGGCGACGGCGAGCACGGGTCGGCGCGTGAGCAGACCTGCCGCCACGGCCACGGCCGACCCGGCGACGAGGGCCGCAGGGGCGAGCGGCCGCCAGGAGGGCAGGGTGCCGTGCTTGCGGATCGTGGAGGCCTTGCAGACCCCGTAGTTCCGGTACTGGCGCCAGAGGGAACGGGCGTCCTGGCGGGGGAAGTAGCTGGAGCGGATGTCCGGGTCGACTCGGACCCTGCGGCCGGCCTTCCGCAGCCGGTAGGCGAGCTCCTGGTCCTCGGCGGCCCACTGCAGCCGCGTCGTGTCGTACCCGCCGACCTCTTCCACGATCGAGCGGCGGAAGGTCCCGAGGTACACCGTGTCCACGTCCTGGGCCTCGGTGGCGTAGTGGAACTTCCCGGGGCCCACGCCGAACGGCGAGGTGGTCACGCGGGCCACCGCCCGGCCGAACGGTGTGCGTCCGACCGGTCGCATCGGACCGCCGACCCAGTCGGCGCCGCTGTTGCCGAGCGCCTCGACGGACCGGCGCACGTAGTCGGGGGCGTAGACGGTGTGGGCGTCGGCGCGGACCACGAGCTCGGTCGTCGAGCCGGCGATGCCGACGTTCATGGCGCTCGCCGCCGTGACGCCGGGGTTGTCGAGCACCCGGACCCGCTCCCCCCGACCGGTGGCGATGTCCCGGGTCCGGTCGGTGGACCGACCGTCGACCACCAGGACCTCCACCAGCGAGGGGTAGTCCTGGGCGAGCAGCGAGTCGAGGCAGTCGGCGAGGTACGCCTGCTCGTTCCGGACGGGCAGGACGACGGTGACGGGCGGGGGGCTCACCCGTTCCCATCGGCCGCTGCGGCCCGGGTTTGAACCCGACGGAGGGCCGGCCCGAGGCCGACCGCCGGGGCGACGGCGAGCAGGTAGGCGGCCAGACCGAGGAGTCCACCGGCAGCCACCGTGAACAGGTCGGTGAGGGGCAGCAGGACCACCGCCGCGCTCGCGACGAGCGCCCAGCCGGCGGCCACGAGGGGACCCCTGCAGGACCGGTCGAGGAACACGACCGGCGGGAGCTGCACCGCGGCGCAGCCGGCCCGGAGCAGCGGCGGCACCAGCACCGCGGCGCCGACGAGCGAGCCGAGGAAGGCGCCTTCGGGGCCGAGCGGGCCGACCAGCGCCGACGTGACGACCAGGTTCACCAGAACGGCGGCGAGCGCAGGTCGCACGACCGCCGCGACCCGCCCGACACCGACGAGGAGGTTCGACAGGACCTGCACCGGAGCGTTCACCAGCGTGTAGGCCAGCGCGAGCGGGACGAGCGGCGCGACGCCCTCACCGGCATCGCCGAGCCAGAGCGCGACGAGCGGGGCGGCGAGCACCACCGGCAGCACGACGAAGGGCAGGGTCGCAGCGACCGAGAGCCGTGTGCCCGACACGGCGAGGTCGCGGAGCGGCCCCGGGTCCCGTCGGGCCTCGATCCAGGAGGCGGCGGGTGTCACGGCGTAGGACGATGCGCCCAGGACGGTGTCCGCGCCCGTCTGCACCTGCGCGGCGGCGTCGACCACCGTCACCGCGGCGGGGCCGAGGACGACGCCGACGATGAGGCGGTCCATGCTCCGGTGCAGCACCCCCGTCGAGCGCAGCAGCAGCGCCGCCCGCCCGAACCTGAGCAGGGACCGTGCCTCGGAGGCCGACCAGGCCCCGAACCCGCCGGGTGAGCGGCGGGCCACGAGCACCAACCCGGCAGGAGCGAACGGCACGCTCGCGAGAAGGCTGACGGTGGCGACGGCGGCCAGGTCGCCGCCGGACTGTGCCACGACCGCCGTGGCGACCGCGACCGTCGTCCGGCGCACGGTGTCGAGGCCACGGGCGAGGTCGACGCGGTTAGCGCCCTCGAGCGCCGCCTCCGCCCCGCGGGTGATGCCGTCCACCGCGACCTGCAGACCGAACAGGACGGTTGCCGTCCGGGCCACCTCGGCGAGGTCGTCGGGGACGTCGAGCAGCGCAGGGAGCACGGGCGCGCCCAGTACGGCCAGGGCGACGGCGCTCAGGGCCGCACCGGCGGCGACCAGGCCGACG
>JBEIGA010000174.1:0-8918 GCA_040382135.1 Acidimicrobiales bacterium | reverse complement strand
GGACCTCGGGTTCGGCACGACGTTCGGCCCCGGCGCCGGCGTCGCCGACATCATCGTCCCCGGACGCCGCAAAGACGACACCGAACCCCCGGCGCCCCGGGAGCTGGCAGCCGCCCTCGCCCACGCCGACCTCGTCGTGGTCGAGAACCTGCTGTCCATCCCGCTCAACCTGCCGGCGTCTCGGGTGGTCGCCGAGGTGCTGCGAGGACGCCCGGCGATCCTGCACCACCACGATCCGCCCTGGCAGCGGGAGCGCTTCGCCCACATCACCGAGCTGCCGCCCGACGATCCGGCCTGGCGCCACGTCACCATCAACCGCCTGACCGAGCGGGAGATGGCCGAGCGCGGCATCCGCGCCACCACCATCTACAACGGCTTCGACGTCGACGCCCCGACCGGTGATCGCGCCGGCACCCGTGCCTGTCTCGGCATCGCCGACGACGAACTGCTCGTCGCCCACCCGGTCAGGGCCATCGCCCGCAAGAACATCCCGAGCGCGCTCGCGATCACCGAGGCGCTCGGCGGGGTGTACTGGCTGCTCGGACCCGCCGAGGAGGGCTACGACGTGGAGCTCGCCGCCCTCCTGGCCGGGGCCCGGTGCAGCTACCTGCACGAGAGCGCGCCCAGCCGCTCGGACATCTACGCCGCGGCCGACCTCGTCGTCTTCCCGTCCACCTGGGAGGGGTTCGGCAACCCGCCCGTCGAGGCGGCCATCTTCCGCCGCCCCGTGGTCGTCGGCGACTACCCGGTGGCGGAGGAGCTGCGCGCCCTGGGGTTCCACTGGTTCCGTCCCCACGAGATCGACGCCGTGCGGGCCTTCCTGACGGCCCCGGACCAGGCCCGGCTCGATGCCGACCACGCGCTCGCCCGCACCCACCTGTCGCTCGAACAGATGGGCATCCGCCTCGCAGCCTTGTTGGAGGACGCAGGATGGTCGGCATGAACCCACCCGGCAGCACCGACCCGGTCCTCGAGCGCCGCGCCCGGATCGCCCGGTGGGTCTCGCTCGGCCAGCGGGTCGGCTGGCTGGCCTTCGGCGTCGCCACCGTCGTGTTCCTGGTGGGTCTGGCCCTGGGGTTCCCGGGGTGGGCGGCGGTCACGGTCATCGCCGCACTGGTCGTCGGGTCGATCGTGCTCGCGCCCGCGATCGTCTTCGGCTACGCGGTCAAGGCCGCGGAGCGGGAGGACCGGGAGCAGGGGCGCGTGCCGGGACCCGACGCGTGAGCCGCCGCCTCCCCGCGGCGGAGCGACGCCGGCAGATCCTCAGGGTCGCCCGAGCGGTGTTCGGCGCCGACGGCTACCACGCCACCTCGATGAACGCCGTCGCCGAGGCGGCCGGGGTCACCAAACCCGTGCTGTACCAGCACTTCGAGTCGAAGGAGCACCTGTTCCTCGAGGTGCTCCGGGACGTGGCGGGCGAGCTGCGGGTCGGGATCCGCGCCGCCCTCGACGCGGCCGACGGACCACGCCGGCGGGTCGAGGCCGGCTTCACCGCCTACTTCCGGTACTTCGCCGCCGACCCCGCGGCGTTCCGCGTGCTCTTCGGCGACTCGTCGCGCACCGATCCGGCGTTCGCCGCGGAGGTCACCCGGCTGGAGCGGGACATCGCCGACCACGTGGCAGGCCTGTTCCCGGAGGACCTCCCGCCCGACGACCGCCTCCTGTTCGCCCACGGCATGGTGGGCCTTGCCGAGAGCACCAGCCGCTACTGGACCGACCTGGCGCCGGGCATGGACGCGGAGGTGCTCGCCGCCAAGGTTGCCCAAGTGGCGTGGGTGGGACTTCGCGGCCGCCCGGTCGCCCCGGACGCGCCCCTGGGCTGAGCCCGGTCAGTCCAGCGGGAACGGCGAGATGTCGATCGGCTCCGCCGGGAGCTCGCCGGCGACGATGGGCGGCAGGAACTCCCGCAGCCGGGTGGGCAGGACCGGGACCTCGCTCGCCAGGAGCTCGTCGAGCGGCCACCACCGGGCGCCGAGGAAGGCCGCAGCCTCCAGCGCCTCGAGGTGCTTCGGCCGGTAGTCGCCTCCGTCGCACCAGGCCACGTGGATGCGCTCGCGCGAGTCGAAGTGGTAGCCGCCGAAGTCGAACTCGACGTGCTGGGTCCAGATGCAGGGACCCATCTCGACGTCGGCGATGCCGGTCTCCTCCCAGAGCTCCCGACGGGCGGCGTCCTCGCTCGACTCACCGGCGTCGATGCCCCCGCCCGGGATCTCCCACCACGGCGGCTTGCGGGGGTCGATCGGGTCCTCGGAGTTCACGAGGAAGATGCGACCCTCGCGGTCGAGGAGCACGACGCGGGCGGCGGGGCGGCGCAGGGTGAACACGGCGTCAGGGTAGCCAGCCCCGGGGGCGCGGGCGTCCGGCCCGTCCGGGCCTGGGATACTCGCCGGTGCGTGGCCCGACCTCTCCGACCCCCCCTGCTCGCCGCCCTGGCCGGTGTCCTCGCGCTCGCCGGAGGGCTGGCCCTGCTGCTCGCCGCGCCCGACGCCGCAGCGCCCTCCCCGACCGCGACGACGGCCGCGGGTCCGGAACCCGGCGTGCGCGTCGGCCGGACGGACGGGCTGACCGACGGACAGGTCGTGCTGGTCCGCGGCACCGGGCTGCCGAGCGGGCTCGAGGTCCTGGTCGCCCCGTGCGGGCAGCAGGCGCTGGAGGACGGCCGGTTCGGCTCCTGCGACCTCGACGTCGCCGCCCGCACCACCACCGACGACGAGGGGGCCTTCTCGGTGGGGTACCGGGTCCCCCGCTCCATCCGCGTGATCGGCGAGGACCTCGACTGCGCGGTCGACGCCTGCGTCCTCAGCATCGTCCGCTCGGGCAGCACCCTGGTGGAGCTGGCCCGGGAGCCGCTGTCGTTCCTCCCCGACGAGCCGGTCCGCCCGCAGCTCCGGGCGCTCCCCCGCTCGGACCTGTCGCACCGGACGCCGATCCGGGTTCGGGCCTCGGGGTTCGACGAGCGGATCCGCGCGCAGCAGTGCGTCCGGGGCGTCGTGATCGAGGGCGTCGACGGCTGGTGCGATCCGGTCACGTCCGTCCGTGCCGCCACCGTTGCGGGTGAGGCCGACGTCGTCCTCACGGCGCTCCGGATCCTGGTCGGCCCGGACGGACGGCTGCTCGACTGTCTCGATCCCGCGCTGCGCTGCGAGCTCGAGGTGCGGGACGACGCCGGGGCGAGCGCGGTCGTGCCGCTGTGGTTCGACCCGGACCTCCCCCTCCCCGAACCCCCCTCCCTGCTCGTCGATCCGGCCGTCGGCCTCGGCGACCGTGACGAGGTCCGGGTGGTGGTGGCCGAGCTGCTCGGAGCCACCTACGACCTCGAGCTCTGCCCACGGGAACCGAACCGGGACGGCGCGTGCGCTCCCGTCGGGTCGGGCTCGGTCCGGGGCCCGTCGGGTACCGCGACCCTTGCGGTCCGCCTCCCCCGGCTGTTGGCCGATGCCGCCGGGACCGTGGACTGCGCCGTGGCCCCCGGCTGCGAGCTCCGCCTCACCGGCCCGCACCCCACCGATCCTGCGGGCGTGCGTTCGGTGGTCGTGGCCTTCGATCCCGCTCGACCGCTGCAGCTCCCGCTCGTCGCCTTCGAGCAACCACCCGAAGGTGGCGCACCCGGGATCGTCGTCGCCACCGGCGGCAGTGTCCGCCCGATGGTTGCGTTGTGCGCCCCCGACACACCTGACGAGACCTGTCGGAGGGTCGTCGGGACGCCGGAACCGCGCAGCCCGGGGGTCTGGGCGTGGCCGGGCGAGGCGTGGTTCGCGGACCTCGGCTGTCCTGCCTCGTGCGACGCGGTGGTCATCGCGGATCCGGGATACCCTCCCGTTCGCGCCCCCACCCTGGGGGTCGCAGCGAGGTCGAGTGGGGCGGCTGCGCCGGATTGACGCACGGGTGCCCAAGCAGCATCATGCTGTGACCCGAGTCACCTGACGGTGTACGTCTTCGCTACATTGCGACGTTGCCGGGCGGGGGACCACGACGGAGGTGCACGTGACTCGACGGATGCGATGGCTTGCCGGGCTCATCGCGCTGGGGCTCCTGGCCTCGGCGTGCGGCGGGGACGACGACGGCGGTGATGCCGAGGCCGACGGCGGGACGACCGAGACCACCGAGGCCCCCGCCGACGGCGGCGAAGCCGAGGACGGCGCCGCCGCGGACGACGGCGCCACCGAGACGACCGCCGCCCCCGAGGGCGAGCCCGTCGTGGGCGGCGAGGTCACCATGCTGCTCGAGGCCGAGACCAACACCTGGGACATCCCGGGCGCCAACTGCGCCGTGTCCTGCATCACCGTGATGCGCCAGGTGGCCGAGCCCCTCATCATCGAGGACGAGGACGGCGTGCCCCAGCCGTACCTGCTGTCGAGCGCCGAGTCGAACTCCGACTTCACCGAGTGGACGCTCACGATGCGCGACGGCATCACCTTCCACGACGGCACCCCCGCCGACGGCGCCGCGGTCAAGACCAACATCGAGGCCATGAAGGCGGGCCCGCTCCAGGGCCAGGTGCTCGCCGACCTCACGTCCGTCGAGCTGGTCGACCCGATGACCGTCAAGGTCGTCTTCTCGGCGCCCACCTCGAACTTCCCGGCCTTCATGGCCGAGCGGACCGGCTACCTGCTGGCGCCGGCCTTCTGGGCCGACCCGAACCTGCGGGCCACCCAGCCCATCGGCACGGGCCCGTTCCAGTGGGAGAGCTGGGTGCCGGACCAGGAGCTGGTGCTCGTCAAGAACGAGAACTACTGGCGCACCGACGACGAGGGGCGCGAGCTGCCCTTCCTCGACCGGATCACCTTCCGCCCCATCCCGGACTCGGCCACCCGCCGGGCCACCATGGAGTCCGGTGACGCCGACATCAACCACGACACGTTCGCCGAGAACCGCGAGTTCTGGACCACCGACTGGGAGGGCGAGCTCATGCCCGATCCCGCGAACGTGGAGACCACCTACCTCCTGATCAACAACGCGACGGCGCCGTTCGACAACGTGGACGCCCGCCGGGCGATCGCGCTCTGCACGGACCGTGAGGAGTACGTGGCGTTCCGCTCGCCGGGCAACACGATCGCCAACGGTCCCTTCGCCGAGGGCACCGGCGGGTACCTCGAGGACACCGGCTTCCCCGAGTTCGACCCCGAGGCGGGCCGTGCGCTCGCCGAGGAGATCGGCCTGACCACCGTCGAGTACGGCACCACCCACGACCGCAGCAACCAGATCACGGCGGAGCTGTTCGCCGACATGTGGAACCGCAACTGCGGCATCGAGGTCACGATCGACATCTTCGACCAGTCGGAGCTGATCACCCGTGCCCTCACCGGCGACTTCCAGATGTTCCTGTGGCGGAACCACAGCGAGGTCAGCGTCGGCAACGAGTTCGTGTGGTGGCACAGCCGCCACGCCTCGGGTCTGGCGCTGAACTTCGGTCGGTTCCAGGACCCGGACATCGACGCCGCCCTCGAGGGCATCCGGGCCACCGACGATCGTGCCGAGCAGGACGCGCTGGCCCAGGAGATCAACCGGGCCTTCGGGGAGAACGTCTACAACCTGTGGCTCACCTACACCCAGTGGAGCATGCCGTACCGGACCGGCGTCAACGGAGTGGGCAAGGTGAGCCTGCCCGACGGCGGCTACGCCACCCCGACCCGCGCCGGTCGGCTCTGGCTGCACGAGGTCTGGGTCGAGGGGTAGTCCCCACCGGTGCTCATCGCCCTGCTCCTGCTGGCAGTCCTCGGACTGTTCGCCTGGGTCGTCCGCACCGCCGGGTGGCGTTTCGCCGCCCGGCGGTTCGGCCAGGCCCTGGTCGTGATCGTGCTGGTCACGTTCGGCACGCTCTGGTTGCTCAACCAGCTGCCGGGTGACCCGTGCATCACCGCGCTCGGCACCGCCGCCACCGAGGAGGCGGTCGCCCAGTGCACGCAGGAGCGCAAGCTCGACCAGAGCGTGTTCGTCCAGTACGCCGACTGGGTGGGCGACATCCTCCGCGGCGATCTCGGCCCCGCCGACTACGCATCGGGGATCGAGCTCTCCACCATCCTCGGCCAGCGTCTGCCGAAGACCTTCGCCCTGTTCATCTACAGCCAGCTGCTGGCCCTCGCCATCGCGATCCCGCTCGGCATCTGGTCGGCGTACCAGTCCGGTCGCCGCACCCGTGGCCGGATGCCGTCGTGGTCGATCTGGGTCGTGGTCGCCGCCCTGTTCCTCGGGACGAGCCTCGCCGGATGGGCGCTGTTCCCACGCTTCGTCGTCGCCGTGTTCCTGCCCCTTTGGCTCTACCACGCCTACCGCGGCGGGCCGGCGGCAGACCGGTGGGTGGGCGCCCAGGCCTTCGTCCTGCTCGCCATCCCCGTGTTCGTGCTCGGCGAGACCCTCCGCTACCAGTTCGCCATCGAGTGGAGCTGGTACGAGCTGCAGGGCTACGTCGGACCCACCGAGGGCATCGGCGCCCACCTGAAGTCCGTGTGGCTCCCGGTGCTCGTGCTCAGCCTGTCGATCTGCCCCGTCTACCTGCGCCTGCTGCGGGCCGACATGGTCCAGAACCTGCAGCAGGACTTCGTGCTCGTCGCCCGGGCGAAGGGGCTCCCGAACCGCCGGATCCTGCTCCGCCACGTCCTACGGCCGTCCACCCTCACCCTGCTCACCGTGCTCGGGCTCAACATCGCCCAGCTCGTCAACGGCGCCATCGTGGTCGAGTTCATCTACGACCTCGACGGCATGGGGAGCTACCTGATCGATGCCGTGGCGTCCCGCTCGTTCTTCCCGGTGCAGACGATCGTCGCCCTCGTCGCCGTGCTGTTCGTCCTCGCGAACATGGTGATCGACCTCGTCTACACCGCCGTCGACCCCCGCGTGCAGCTCGAGGCCCCCCGATGACCCGGCCCCGCCGCTCGGGCCTCTGGACCACCCGTCTCGCCGTCGGGTGGCTGGTGCTGCTCGTCCTGCTGATCCTGCTCGCGCCCTGGCTCCCCTTCGTCGACGACCCGAACCAGATGAACGCCGACGCCATCGCCCAGAAACCGTCGTGGGACCACTGGTTCGGGACCTCGCAGCTCGGCCGGGACGTCTTCGCCCAGGTCCTCGAAGGCGGTCGGATCTCGCTCCGCGTCGCCGTCATCGGCACCGCCGTCGGCATCCTCCTCGGCGGACTGCTCGGCATGCTCGCCGGCTACCTCCGCGGCTGGATCGACACCGTGGTGAGCATGATCATCGCCGTCACCCTGTCGATCCCTGCGCTCGTGCTCGTGACGTTCATCGTCGCCGTCCGGGGCCCGAGCCTGTTCAACGTGACCCTCGCCGTGTGCATCCTCGCCGTACCGGCCCTCGCACGGATCGTGCGGGCCAGCACGCTCCAGGTCGCCCAACGCGAGTACGTGAAGGCGGCCGAGGTGATGGGGGCGCGCAAGCCCAGCATCCTCGTCCGGGAGCTCCTGCCCAACGTGATGCCGACCCTCGTCTCGTTCGCCTTCCTCACCACGGGCATCATCCTCGTGGCGGAGAGCTCGCTGTCGTTCCTGGGGCTCAGCGTGCAGCCACCCGCCATCACCTGGGGTTCGATCATCTCCGAGGGCCGCGTCCGCTTCGAGGAGACGGCCCACATGGTGTTCCTGCCCTCGGCCGTGCTGTTCTTCACGGTGCTGTCGCTGAACTTCGTCGGCGACCGCCTGCTCGAGCGCTTCGACGTCCGGGAGGCGGCCCTGTGAGCACGCCGGCGCCCTCCGAGCACCGTCTCCTCGAGGTCACCGACCTCTCGGTCACCTTCGCCACGCCTCGGGGTCCCCTGCGCGCGGTCGACGGCGTCGACTTCGGCGTGGACCGCGGTCGCACCCTCGGCATCGTCGGGGAGTCGGGGTCGGGCAAGTCGGTCACGGTCCGCACGCTCATGAACATCCTCCCGAGCACGGCGGTGGTCGAGGGCGACCTCCGCTTCGAGGGCCGGGACATCACGACGCTCACCAAGGAGGAGCGCAAGCACTTCTGGGGCGTCGAGCTGGCGATGGTGTTCCAGGACCCGATGACCTCGCTCAACCCCGTGAAGCGGATCGGCGCCCAGCTCACCGAGTCGCTCCGCTTCCACCGGGGGGCGAGCCGTGCCGCCGCCTCGGCCACCGCGCTGGACCTCCTCGAGCAGGTGCAGATCCCCGACCCGAAGCGCCGCCTCCGGCAGTACCCCCACGAGCTGTCCGGCGGCATGCGCCAACGGATCGTGATCGCCATGGCCCTGGCGTGCGAGCCCAAGCTCCTCATCGCCGACGAACCCACCACCGCCCTCGACGTCACCGTCCAGAAGCGCATCCTCGACCTGCTCGACGAGCTCCGCCGTGAGCGGAACATGGGCCTCGTGCTGATCACCCACGACCTCGGCGTCGTGAAGGACCGGGCCGACGAGATCTGCGTCATGTACGCGGGGCGCGTGGCCGAGCGAGCGCCGACGCACACCCTGTTCTCGGAGATGCGCCACCCCTACACCCGGGCGCTCCTCGACACGATCCCCCGCATCGACGCGCCGAGCCACAGCCGCCTCCAGCCCATCCCCGGCAGGCCCCCGGTGCTGCTCGACCCACCCATCGGCTGCCGCTTCGCCGACCGCTGCCGGCACACCCAGGCGCGGTGCCTCACCGACGACCCGGTGCTCGGCGACGGTCTGCTCCACCACCGCTTCGCGTGCTTCTTCCCCGTGGGGACCCCGGAGGGCGACGCCGCCCTCGCAGCGAACGTCGCGGCCGGCGTCACCGCCGCCGGACGGCCCATGGACGACGAGCAGGAGGAGGTCGCCTGATGGCCGGCACCGGCACCGCCCACCTCCGGGACGCCGACGCCCTGCTGCGCGTCGAGGACATGGTCGTCGAGTTCCCCGCCGGGCGCGGCCAGGTGGTGCACGCCGTCTCCGGCGTGAGCTTCGACGTGCTCGAGGGCGAGACCCTGGGCATCGTGGG
>JBEIGA010000173.1:0-8929 GCA_040382135.1 Acidimicrobiales bacterium | reverse complement strand
CTGCTCGACGACGTCGTGCGCCCCGACGACGACGTCCTGCTCGTCGCCACGGAGGTCGAGGCGGCGGCAGCCGTCGTCGCCGGAGACGCGGACGCCGCGCTCGTCGACGCACCCAGCGCCCTCCTCGCCGCGGCGGCGGACCCGCGGCTCGAGGCCGTCGCCCGCTTCGCGACCCGCGAGGGCTACGGGATCGCCCTGCCCGAGTCGGGACCTGCCGGGAACCTCGAGGTGATCGACCTCGTCCTGCGTCGGCTGACGGCCGACGGCACCCTCGACGACCTCGTCGACGACCTCGCCGACGCGCTCGGCGGGGACCCCGACGACCTCCCCGTCATCCGCACGCGCTGACCGCCCCGCCGAAGGAGACCGCTCTGTGGAGCTGCTGAAGCTCGAGACCCCCCACGGCACCGAGTGGGAACTGTTCCTCGTGGTCGTCGTGATCGTCGCGGCACCGATCCTGGTCGAGAAGCTGCGGATCCCAGGCCTGATCGGCCTCCTGGTCGGTGGGTGCGTCCTGGGGCCGAACGTACTCGGCGTGGTGAGCGACTCGGACGGCATCCTCAAGGAGCTGGGCTCCGTCGGGCTGCTGTACCTGATGTTCATGGCAGGGGCGGAGCTCGATCTCGGGGTCTTCGCCAAGTTCAAGAAGCAGGCGATCGTGTTCGCCCTCCTGACCTTCGCCATCCCCTTGGGCCTCGGTCTGGTCGGTGGGCTCCTGATCGACTACGAGCTGGACTCGGCACTCCTGCTCGGCTCGCTCTTCGCCTCGTACACCCTCGTCGTCTACCCGACCATCCGGAACATGGGCCTGTCCTCGAACCGGGCGGTGGCCGTGACCGTGGGCGCCACGGTCATCACCGACACCCTGGCTCTCGTGGTGCTGGCCGCGGTGTCCGGCTCGGCCACCGGCGAGGCGAGCGGGTTCGAGCTCTTCAGCCAGATCGTGCTCGGGCTGCTCCTCGTCGCGGTGCTCAGCTTCGTCGTGCTGCCACGGGTGGCGATGTGGTTCTTCCGCGGACCCGGGCGCGCCCGGACGCTGCGCTACATGTTCGTGCTGGGGGCGCTCCTCGCGGCCGGGGTGCTGTCCGAGGTGGTGGGCATCGAACCCATCGTCGGCGCCTTCTTCGCCGGTCTCGGGCTGAACCGCATGGTGCCCAACGAGGGCGAGTTCATGGAGCGGCTGGAGTTCTTCGGCTCTGCGCTGTTCGTGCCCATGTTCCTCGTGTCGGTCGGCACGGTCATCGACCCCGAGGTCATGGTCGACCCTGCCACCCTCGGCCTCGCGGCGGTGTTCTGCGCCGCATGCATCGGTGGCAAGGCGATCGCCGCGGCGCTGGCCAAGCCGCTCGTCGGCATGACGTGGGACGAGACGGGCGTGGTGTTCGGCCTGAGCGTCGCGCAGGCGGCAGCCACCCTCGCCGCCACGTTCGTCGGCCTCGAGATCGGTCTGTTCACCACGGCGACCGTGAACGCCGTGATGATCCTGATCGTGGTCAGCCTCATCATCGCCGCCGTGTCCGCCGAGCGTTTCGGATCGCGGTTGCCCAAGCCGCCGGTCGACACGACCCGACTCGGTCGGAGCGTCCTCGTGCAGCTCGACGAGCCAGGGGACGCCCCCACGATGATCGGGCTGGTCCGACGCATCGCCGCTGCCGACGCCGGCGTCGCCCGCCCGGTCGTCGTGGTCCCGGACGGGCATGCCGCGCCGGACGAGGAGCGGCTCGCAGCGCTCCACGAGGCCATCGAGGCGTCCGGCGCCGACCTCGAGCTCGAGCTCCGGCACGACCTCAGCGCCACCGACGGCCTGCTCCACGCGGCGAGCTCCTACTCGTCCTCCCTGCTCGTCGTGCCGGCGGCCACGCAGACCTGGCTGCCGAGCCTCTTCGAGGCCTCGCAACACCGCCTCGTGGCGACCTGTCCGGTGCCCACGGCGCTCGTGCGGGTGGGTGCCGCTCGCCCGGAGCGCACCGTCCTGGTGCTGGGCGGGCCGCAGGCGAAGCGGCCGACGAGCGCGGCCGAGCTGGCCGTGCAGCTCGCGACCCGACTCGCGAAGGGCGATGCGCTGGTCGTGGTCGCCGGGGCCGATCCCGAACCTCGGCTGCTCGAGCTCGCCAAGGGCGCCACGGTGGTGGTCCGCGACCCGCACGACTGGCTCACCGAGCATGGGACCGCGTCGGACGTCTACGTCGTGCCGGGCGGGCGCAACGGTGCGCTGGCCACCGCCCGGTTCACCAAGGCGGCGTCCCGCCTGGGTTCGTCGATCCTCGTGATCGCCGACCGTGCGTCGGTCTCGGCCGCGGATCGGGCTGCGGAGGGCCTCGGCATCGTCAGCACGCGGACGACCGGGGCCTGATCACCGCCGTCCGTCCGCTCAGGCGAGACCGCCGATGGTGCCGTCCGGGTCGAGGGTGAGCTCACGGAAGCGCGGCTGTCTCGGGAAGCCGGGCATCGTGAGGATGTTCCCGGCGTAGACGGTCACGAAGCCGGCGCCGGCTCGGAGTCGGAGGTCGCGCACCGGGAGGGTCCAGCCCTCGGGTGCGCCCGCCAGCTTCGGGTCGTGGGAGAACGACAGGTGGGTTTTCGCGATGCAGACCGGCAGGTGGCCGTAGCCGGCGTCCTCGAGTCGGGACAGCGCGTCGAGCGCAGCCGGCTCCCACACGACGTCCGCCGCCCCGTAGACACCGGTGGCCACCGCCCGGACCTTGTCGACGAGCGGGTCCTCCGGGCGGTACCGGGGGACCAGCGAGGACGGTTCGGCACACGCCTTCTCGACGGCCTCGGCCAGCGCGAGGGCGCCGGCGCCCCCCTGCCGGTAGCCGTCGTGCGGGGCGACTGCGAACGCGCCCGCAGCGAGCGCCGCCTCCGACAGCGCGTCCAGCTCCGCCGGCGCGTCGTCCGGGAAGCGGTTCACGGCGACGACGACGGGCAGACCGAAGGCGACGAGGTTCTGCACGTGACGGGCGAGGTTCACCGTTCCGGCCACGACCCGGTCCAGGCGCTCGCCGTCGACGCCGAGGCGCGTGCCGTGGTCGGCGGCGGCCCGCACCGTGGTCACGAGCACGGCGCAGTCCGGTCGGAGGCCGGATGCCGGGCACTTGAGGTGGAGGAACTTCTCCGCGCCGAGGTCCGCGCCGAACCCGGCCTCGGTCACGACGTAGTCGGCGCGGGGCAGGGCGAGCAGGTCGGCGACGACCGAGGAGCACCCGTGGGCGATGTTCGCGAAAGGTCCGCCGTGGACGAGGGCGGGAGTGCCCTCGTTGGTCTGCAACAGGTTCGGCTGGAGGGCATCGCGCAGGAGCACGGCCATGGCCGTGGTGGCGCCGACGTCCTCCGCGGTCACCGGCGCTCCGGAACGCTCGTAGCCGACCACGATGCGCCCGAGCCGGGCCATGAGGTCCGGGAGGTCCCGGGCGAGCGACAGGACGGCCATCACCTCGCTCGCGGCGGTGATGTCGAACCCGGTCTCCCGACGCCGGCTCCCGTCGGGGCCGTCGATGGAGACGGCGATGCGGCGGAGGGCACGGTCGTCCATGTCGACGACCCGGCGCCAGAGCACCGCCTCCGGGTCGAGGTCGATGCCCGGTTCCGGACGGGCGAGGAGGTCGTCGACCCAGGCGGCGAGCAGGTTGTTGGCGGACTCGACCGCGAACAGGTCGGCGCCCAGCCCGAGCAGCGCCTCCTCGAGCGGGTCGAGGCGCGCTTCGCCACCACCCGCCCCGCCGCCCTTGGAGCCCAGGGTGGGGCCGAGGGACGACTGGCGCAGCGCGGCGACGCTGCGACGGCCCAGCCGGGCCAGGCCCATGGCGAGGCTGATGGTCGTGACGGTCTTGCCCTCGCCCGCGGCGGTGGGCGTGGTGCCCGAGACCAGGACGTAGCGGCCCCGCGCTCCGGTCGGGGGACCCACACCGAGGCGGACCTTCGCCCGGTGGGGTCCCTGGACTGCCAGGTCGTCGGGTCCGAGACCCAGGCCGGCTCCCACGTCCTGGATGGCCCTGCGTCCGGTCATGGGATCCAGGGTGACACGTCGATGTCGAAGGAGGCGAGACGCTCGAGGATGAACGCCGGGTCCATGCCGAGGGGCGGCCAGTGGTAGTCCCAGAGGCGCGTCTCGGCCACGAACCGGATGTACTCGCGGGCCTGCCCGAGGGTCATCGTGACCGCCCGGGCCGACTGCATCCGCTCGTAGCGGGACCCGTGGTCGGCGTCGATCACGATGTTGGTCGCGTCGCACATCCCGATCATGTCGACGTTGTTCCAGTCCCAGGGTGACTGGGTGACGTGGATGAGCGGTTCGGGGTGCGAGGTCTCGAGGATCTCGTAGTCCCGCAGGACGACGACGATCGGCTCGAGGCAGCAGGCGCAGAACATCTCGAACCGGAGGGTCTGCCCGCGCACCTGGGGCGAGTTGGACGCCCCCAGCGCCTCGTGCGGGCAGCCGATGTAGCTGTGGAAGCCCTGGTCGTCGTACATGGCGACCTGGGTGGGGAACGCGGCGAACGGGGGCGCCTTGAGCAGGTGCAGGTTCTGGGCACGTTGGTCGACGGTGAGGTTCAGACCCAGGTCGAGGAGTTTGTAGGCCTGCTGGATGCTGCGACGGTCGAGCCCGAGCGCCTCGTGGCAGTCACGCAGGGTGGGCGGACGTCGTGCCGCGAACCAGAAGTCGAAGACGAACTGACGGAGGCGGAGCGCGTCGTCGGTCCACTCGAACGGCGGGACGTTCTGGGGCACGGCTCACGCCATCCCGGGGAGCTTGCCGCCGGCGGCGATCCACCGGGCGAAGACCTCTTCACCCTCCTTCGGGTTGTACAGGTCCTCCTGGTACGAGAACTGCCCGTCACCGGCGTACTCGAGGATCGTCACGCAGCCGAACCGGAACACCTCGTCGCCGCCGGTCGGGTCCGGCAGGCACTGGGCCGGGTAGTACACGACCCGGTTGCCGTCGATCATCGACCAGTCCACCGGGAAGTACATCTCCCGCGGCGCCTGGGCCATCACCGAGGTGATCGCGGCGCGAATGGCCTCCCGGCCGTGGAACGTCCCGAGGTGGTGCTCCACCCAGACCCCGTCCTCGGTGTGCAGGTCCGCCCACGCGTCCCAGTCGCCGCTGTCACCCACGCGCACGAAGTTGTCGAACGCGGCGCGGACCTCGTCCTGCGAGAACCCCATGGAAACCTCCCCTTCCGGCCCGAACGGTAGACGACCGGGGAGGGGGCCGGCTCACGGCAGCATCAGGGCGCCTCCGTCGACCAGGAGCGTCTGGCCGGTCATGAACTGGGAGTCGTCCGAGAGCAGGAAGGAGACCACCGGCGCGATGTCGTGCAGTGGGTCGCCGTCCCGGCCGAGGGGCTGGTCGGCGAAGGCCCGACGGAACGCCTCCTCCCGGTCGCCCGCGTCCTGGGCCGGCGCCCGATGGGCCACCGAGACCGGGCACACGCAGTTCACCGTGATGCCGTACTTGCCCCACTCACGGGCGGCCGTGCGGGTGAGGGCGCGGATCGCCTCCTTGGACGACGCGTAGGGCCCGTAGCCCGCTTGGCCGTGGAACCCGGCGTGCGAGCCCATGGTCACGATCCGGCCGCGGCCCTGGTCACGCATGTGCGGGAACACCGCCTGCATGCCCCACAGGGTGCCCTTTGGGCCGGTGCCGAGCACGATGTCCATGTCCCGGTCGGTGACCTCCTCGAGCGGCATGACCGGCCGGAACGTCTGCGCGTTCGCGACCAGCCCGTCGATCCGCCCGAAGCGCTGCATCGCCTGCGCGGCGAGCTCGAACGCCCCGTCGCGGTCCGCGGTGTCCACGGCGAGGGCGATGTGCTCGGCCCCGAGCTCGTCGAGCTCCTCGGAGAGCCGGGCCAACCGGTCGGGCTTGCGGCCGGTGACCACCAGCCGGCCGCCGGCGCGGGCGACGTGGTGGGCGATCCCGCGCCCGATGCCCCGGGACGCCCCGGTGACGATGACGACCTGACCCTCGTGCATGACTCCCCCTGGCGTCGCTCCGGCCGTGCCCTCCGACCGCTCCGGACCATACCGGTCCGTTGGATCGCGAGGGATCCCGGGTCGTTCGGGCATGCTTTCGACGGTTCGTGCGTTGCCGCACGTGTCCCCGACGTAAGGAGCAGACCCCATGTCCGACTATGAGATCCCGAAGCCCGAGCCGAAGGAGATCGACGAGAAGAACTGGCTCGAGCTCAAGTACCTCATGGACAAGGCGGTGCTGCGGGGGCAGCCGCAGGGTGACGAGCGCTGCGACAACTGCCTCTATTACCTGAACCCCGACGACAACATCAGCTACTGCTGGCACCAGCAGCTGCGGATCCTCGTCGGCGGCGAGTGGTGGTGCCAGTGGTGGGAGCCCATCGAGGAAGAGGCCTGATCAGGTCCGGTAGCGCCAGCCGGCGTGCCGGAGGCGGCATCGGACCGCTTCGGCACGCTCGGCCGGCGTGACCACCGGGGTGTCCGGCGGCAGGTGGTCGCGGAGTCCCGGGATCGGGACGCGGGTCTGGCGGACCGTCGGTATGGCGGGCGGGCGGATCCAGCGGATGGTCGCCAGGACCTCCGCCCGACCCTCCGTGTCGAGCCAGTTCGGCGTGCCCGGTTCCTCCCCTGCGATGACGATGCGCACCAGTCCGTCGGCGTCCACGTGCACCTGCCGGTGGTTCAGGCTCGCCGTGCGCCCCACGTGGTCGAGGGGCTCGTACCAGGCCCTGCAGTAGAGCCCCGTGCCCCAGAGCGCGGCCGCCTCGGCGTCGACCTCGACCACCAGCGCCTCTCCCGGCGGGAGCGCCACGAAGGCGTGGCTGTAGACGATGTCCTGCACGCCCTTGCCCTCGTAGCCCGGTGCGCTGAAGACGTCCTGCTCCCGCGTCGAGCGCATCCGGACCTGGTAGTCGCGCCAGAAGGTGATCGAGTGCTCCACCTGGGCCGCAGCGCTCTCGAGGACGGCACCGACCGCCTCGGGGGTGGTGGTGCGCGCCGGGGAGCCGGCGTCGTCGAGCCGCTCGATGACGAAGGTGGCGGGCTCGGCCGGTCGCCAGTCGAAGTAGTAGTCCCGCACGTGGACGAAGCTCGCTGCCGGATCGAGCGGGAACCAGTGGCCGTCCCGGGCAGGACCGCCGAACACGAGCTCGAAGGCGTCGCCGGGGCCGATCCCGAGGCTGGACGCGGCGACCTCGGCGACCACCTCGGCGCCGCCGGACTGCACGGCGCCGGCCTTGATCTGCAGAATCCACTCCTCGCAGGCGCCCATGCGTCCGGACACCCGGTAGACGCCGGTCCCGTCGATGAGGGCGCGGCGGGCGACCTGGTCGACGTTCGGTCCGCCCCAGGCGTAGATCGGATCGCTGCTGCGGAAGAACTTCGGGCGGGCCGGATCGGTGTGGCCGATGGCGAAGGTCAACCAACAGGCGACCTGGTTGGCGAGGTGGCGGTAGCCCTCGGCGCGGTCGCGGGGATCGTCGGGGAAGCCCTCGTCGAGGATGCGTTCGCCGACCGCGGCCATCCTGGTGCAGAAGTCCCGCCATGCCGCCCCGGTCGTGACCGGATGGTCCTCGTGCCGCTCGGATGCCCCGGCCATCGTCGCCCCCCTTCGTGCCGAGCCGCAGCGTAGGCGGCGCGGCAGGCGCGGCTTGGAGGAGGATGCGCAGCATGGAGACCCCGCCACCTGCCCCCGTGCCCGGTTCGGCCGGCGAGCTCGCCGCCCGCCTCGGGGATGCGTTGCCCCTCGTCGACAGCGTCCCCGCTGAGTCGTTCACCCTCGTCGACGCCGTACGGCAGCTGGTCGGCGCCGTGGTGCTGACCGAGGTCGAGCCGGCCGAACGAGCGGCGATCGCCCGTGAGGTCGAGGTGTTGACCGCTCGCCTCGGCGCAGCCCGTCGTGACCACACGTGGCTCCTGGTCCGTCACGCCGACGGCCGACCCGAGCACCTCACCCAGGCCGGTTCGGGACGGCTCAACCCCCAGGCACCGCCGGTGGTCTGGACCGAGGTGCCCACGCCGCCGCCGGTCGGGAGCGAGCCGAGCCCGGCGGAGGTGCGGGGCACCTGCGTGCTGGGGCCCGCCCACACCGGTTCCACCGGGCGGGCCCACGGCAGCATCGTGGCGGCGCTGCTCGACGAGGCGATCGGCCACGCGATGCTCGCGGCGGGGGCGACGGGCATGACCGCCCGGCTCGACATCTCGTTCCGCAGGGCGACGCCGGTGGGGGTGCCGGTCGAGCTCCGGGCCCGCTTCACCGGCGCCGAGGGACGGAAGCGCTTCGGCACGGGCGAGCTCGTGGTCGACGGTGAGGTGACCGCCGAGGCCACGGCACTGTTCGTGCGCGAACGTCCGGCTCCTGCCTGAACCCGGACCCCCGGCCCGTTCAGCGGGTGCGTGCGCCGGTACCCGGCCCCTCCGGGAGCATGCGTCTGCCGACGTAGAGGCCGCCGAGGGGCACCACGGCGGCGACCACGACCACGAGGGTCTGCGCCGGGACCCAGCGCAGCGGGGTTGCGACGCGCAGCGCCAACGCGACGTAGACCAGGAAGACGATGCCGTGGATCGGTCCGATCAGCGGGACGAGGTCGAGATCGGAGAGGCGGCGGGCCACGGCCGCCGCGACGAGGAGGACGTAGGTGGCGGCCTCGAGGAGGGCGACCACCCGGAACCGTCCGACTGCGGCCGGTCGCTGCACGTCGGTCACGGACATGCGCACATGATCGTCCTGCGCGGGACGCCCGCCCCAACACGGGGTGGCCGCGCCGGCCCGCTGTGATACCCTCTGGGGTATCTAGACCGAGGCAGCCGGTGAGCTCCGCGCCGCCCTCGACGCCCTTTCCGCCGAGACCACGGCCTGACCGGAGGACACCATGGACCTTCCCGAGGAGACCCTCGCCGACCTCCAGCGCCGCTTGCGCCGCATCGAGGGGCAGGTGCGCGGCGTCCAGCAGAT
>JBEIGA010000172.1:0-8967 GCA_040382135.1 Acidimicrobiales bacterium | reverse complement strand
GGTCGCCGAGCTCGCCGCGGCGTTCGGCGCCCGACACCACGCACGGTCCGAGCCGCTCGATGCCCGCGCCGGCAACGTCAACCTCGGCCTCGTGCTGGCGGGCACGCCCCACGTCCTGATGCTCCAGCCCGGCGACGTCCCCCTGCCGGACGCGATCGACCACCTGGCGCCCCTGCTCGACGGGGATCCGTCGGCCGCCGTAGCCCTCGGGGCGTACCGCAGCTGGATCCGGACCGCGGTCGGAGCCGAGGACGGCACGGGCGACGACGAGCTCGAGCTGCGCGTCCGCCGGGCCTGCCACGACGGCCGTGGTGCCCTCGCCTGGGAGCCGGGACCGGCGCTGGTCCGCCGTGAGGCGTTGCTGGAGGTCGACGGGCTGCAGCCGGGCACCCTTGCCCCCGACCTGCACGCCGGCATCCGTCTGCAGCAGCTCGGCTGGCGCATCCGGTCCTGCCCCGTCACCGTGTTCGAGGTGGCCGGACCGGTCAACCTCGCCGCCACCCTGATCGCCCGGGAGCGGTCCTCCTCCGGCCGGCTCGGGGTGCTCGCGACCCGCTCGAACCCCTTCCTCACCCGGAACCTCCCGTGGCGGGCCCGTCTCGCCCACCTCGAGGACGTCGCCGTGGTCCTCGGCGCGCCGGTCCTGCCGATCGTTGCGCCGCTGGTCGCAGGGGTGCTCGTGACCGGGCGGTCGGCCGTCGACGCCGATCCCGCAGCGTTGGTCCTCGCCGCCGCCCCCTGGGCGCTGCTCGCCACCGTCGCCCGCCGACTCCTCACCCGGGGACGCTCGGCGATCGGCGACGGCTGGCGGCGTGCCGTCCGCCGCAGCGGTCCGGACCTTGTCGCAGTCACCCGTGCGCTCACCGGCCGGGCCGGTCGCCCCCGCTACCTCCCCCGCACGGGCCTCGACAGCGGCGGCGCGGAGGCCGTGCTGCGCATGACCGCCCCCTCGATGAGCCTCCTCGTGATGATGGGCGCGGCGATCGCACGGATGACCGACAGCGCCTTCGACCTGGGCCTCCTGCCGAGCCTCCCCGGTGCCGCCGCCTTCCCGGCGATCGCCGTCGGCGCGCTCGCCGGGGCGACCATCGCCCAGGTGCTCGGGTTCGTCGCCGGGCACCGGCAGCTGCGTGCCGATGTCCGCCTGTCCCAGGTCGTGGACGCCTCGATCGACGGGCACCCGGCGGTGGCGGTGGACCTGACCCCTGCTGGAGCCGGGCTCCGGACGACCGCTATGGTCACGCCAGGCGACACGGCACGCGTCACGATCGCCCTCCCGGACGTCGCCGGGGTGCTCCACCGGATCGCCCTCCCCGCCGAGGTGCGCAACGAGGTCGAGGGACCCGACGGACGGGTGGTCGGGGTGCGGTTCCTCCCCGGCCCCGCCGACGCCGAGGACCTGTTGCTCGCCTACTGCGCGGTGGTGCACCCGTACCGCGAGGTCCGTGGCACCGGCACCCTGCCGGTCGACCCCCGGACCGTGCCCTCCGGGGCCGTGCCCTCCGGGGCGGAGGACGGGCCGGGCAGCGAGGCGGAGGGGTCCGCGTCGGGCCTGACCGTCGCCCACGAGGCATGATGGTCGTGTGACGATTCGCGTGTTCCTCTTGGACGACCACGAGGTGGTGCGTCGTGGTGTCGCCGACATGCTCCAGCGCGACGGCGACATCGAGGTCGTCGGCGAGGCCGGCACGGCCGCGGACGCCCTCCGCGTCGTGGCCTCCTGCAACCCCGACGTGGCCGTGCTCGACGTGCGGCTCCCCGACGGCACCGGCATCGAGGTGTGCCGGGACATCCGGTCGGCCCACCCCGAGATCGCCTGCCTGATGCTGACGTCGTTCTCCGACGACCAGGCGCTCGTCGACGCCAGCATGGCCGGTGCCGCCGGTTACGCGCTGAAGCAGATCCGCGGCAACGACCTCGTCGAGGCGGTGCGCAAGGTGGCCGGGGGCGCCCAACTGCTCGACCAGGCCACGGTCCGCCTGGCCCTCGCGCGGCTTCGCGAGACGGGCGACGGCGTGCTCGACGACCTCACCGACCAGGAGCGCCGCATCTTCGAGCTGATCGGCGCGGGCCTGTCGAACCGGCAGATCGCCGACGAGCTCTACCTGGCCGAGAAGACGGTCAAGAACTACGTCTCGAACCTGCTCGCCAAGCTCGGTATGGCCCGCCGCACCGAGGCCGCTGCGTTCGCGGCCCGTCTCGACGAACGGCGCCGGGGCCGGACCAGCCCCTGAACCACCACACCTGCGAGCCGGGGCGCGTCAGCCCTCGCCGTCGGGACCGAGGAGGGGGACCACCCACTCGAGGAGGGTGCCGCCACCGGGACGGTCCTCGATGGTGAGCGAACCGCCGAGCAGGGCGGCCCGGCGTGCGAGGTTGGCGAGCCCGCTCCGTCGCCCGGTCGTGGTGCCGATCCCCCGCCCGTCGTCGGCGACGACGAGTCGGACGTCGGCGCCGACGTCGACCCGGACATCGGCGCCACTCGCCCCCGCATGGCGGGCCACGTTCGACAGCGCCTCGCGGATCGTGGGGACCAGGTGCTCGGCGATGGCGTCGGAGACCGCGCCGTCGATCGGGCCGTCGAAGGCCAGCTTCGGCTCGAAGCCGAGCGACGGCGTGCAGGAGGCCACGGTGTCGATGATGACGGCACGGAGGCCCCGCCGGGCGTTCGCCGGGCGGCTGAGGTCGAAGATCACGCTGCGGATCCGGCGGATGATCTCGTCGATGTCGTCGACGGCGCCTGCGAGGCGATCGGCAACGATCGTCGGTTGGGCGTCGCCCTGCACCGCCTGCAGCGCCATCCCGACGCCGAACAGCTCCTGGATCACGGTGTCGTGGAGCTCCCGGGCGATCCGCTCGTGGTCCTCGGCGAGCATCCGACGGCGGGTGGCGTCGGCGAGCCGCTCCTGGTCCTCCACCCAGCTGCTGAGGTCCCGGACGGCGGCCACCGTGAAGAGGTTGGTGGCGGTGACGAGCGGGCTCAGTGAGATGTGGACCGGGAACACGGTGCCGTCGGCGCGCTGCGCCCGGAGCAGCTGCCCGGCGCCCATCGGGCGCCTGACCGGGCGCTCGGCGTAGAGCCGCCGCACGCGGACATGGCCGCCCCGGTGCTCCTCGGGGAGCAGCACCTCGACCGGTTCGCCCACCAACTGCTCGCGTCGATACCCGAAGAGCTCCTCGAGCGCGAGGTTCGTCTGGGCGATGCAGCCCTCGCCGTCCACCAGCACCAGGGCGTCAGGGACCGAGTCCCACAGCGCCCCGGGCGAGAGATCCGCCATCTCGTCCACGAGCCGAGCCTAGGCCGAGGCGCCCTCCGCTGTCACGGTCGGTGCCGGGAGCAGCAGCCGTGGCTCCTCGAGGCGCGCCGCGAGGAGCTCCAGGAAGCGGCGGATCCCGCTGATGGTGATCCGGTGGACGAGGCTGCCCTCGACGGTCCAGCGGTCGATCCCGACCGGCAGCTGGTACCGCCCCATCAGGTGGAGGTCGGTCCGGCGCGGGCCACAGGCAGCGATCTCCAGATCGCCCTCGACCTCCGGGAACAGCCGGGCCGAGCCGCCCGCCCAGGAGATGGGGACGATGACCCCGTCGTTGCGGAAGCGGGGGTTCCCGAGCGAGACCGTCACGGTCGCCGGTGGGGTCAGGTCCTCCCGACGGATCCCGGTCTCCACCCAGATCTCCTGATCGCTCAGCCACGCCGTGCTGACGAGCGCGCCGAGCCAGGGATCGACGCTGCGGGCGAACTCGTCGAGCACGATCGACAACGGCTGCTCGACGTGTACGAAGTCATGGATGAACACCGTTCCCCCTTCCATCTTCCGGCTGCTGCACCAACGTCTTCACGGGCCTCTTCAGGTGACGGCGGCCAGGACGGCGTCGGCGACGCGGTCCGGCGGATCGGTGGTGACGGCGACGCGGGCCTCCGGCCACGGGTCGAACTGGGCGAGCAGGTGCTCGACGACCTCGGGGGTGGCGTCGGACGGGTCGAACCCGCTCGCCATCCGCCGGGCGACCCGCTCCTTGGCCACGGCGACGGGCCGCTCGCAGCGCACCTCGACGACCTCCGCCCGGTGCGCCCAACCGAGCCGGCGGGCGGTGGCGCGGTGAGGGGCGCCGGCCCAACTGGCGTCGAGCACGACGGACTCGCCCCGTTCGAGGAGGCGGTCGGCGCGCCGGAGCAGTTCCTCGTACACGATCTGGGTGGCCTCCGGCCGATAGATGCCCTGCCCGACCTTCGCGTACGCGTGCTCCCCGCGACCCAGCCCCATCACGTCCTTGCGGACCTCGTCGCTGGAGAGCACGGTCCAGCCCAGGGCGCTCCCGAGGTTGCCCGCCAGGGTGGACTTGCCGCTGCCGGGCGGACCGCCCACGACCACCATCCGGACGCGGGCGAGCTCCAGGTGCCGGTGGGCGAGGTCGAGATCGGCCCGCGCACGATCGGCGGCGCGGTGATCACCCTGACCGAACCGGAGACAGGCGACCTTGGCGCGGACGTGGGCCCGGTAGGCGATGTAGTGGTGGGCGAGCGATCCGGGATGGCGTTCGGCGCCGAACTCCTGGTACCAGGAGAGCAGGCGTTGCGCCCACCAGGGTCCGGCCAACCGCTCGACGTCCATGACCAGGAAGGCGATGTCGTTGAGGACGTCGCCGCAACGCAAGGATGCGTCGAAGGCGAGACAGTCGAGGATCCGCGGGCCGTCGTCGAGGCAGAAGATGTCCTCGGCGAGCAGGTCGCCGTGCCCGTCACGCACCCATCCGGCGTCGATCCGCTGCTGGAAGAGGGGCGCACGGTCGGCGAGGTAGCGACGGAAGAGGTCGCCGACCCGGTCGACGCCCTCGGCGTCGAGCACCGGCCCCACGTACGGCGCAATGGTGGTCACGTTGTCCTCCCAGCGCGCCGCCACCGCATCGCGGGTGGCGACGGCTTCGGCGGCCGGGTCCGGCGGGAGCGCGGCGTGGAAGGCGGCGACGGCCTTGGCCACCCGGCGGAGCTGGTCGGCGAACTCCTCGGTGCCGACGAGGGACGCGAGCCGTCGATCGTCCGGGAGGCGCAGCATGACCAACAGGTGGTCGGCGATCCGGTCGCCCTCGAGGATCGGGGTGGCGCCCAGGTAGACGTCGGGCGCGAGCCGACGGTTGAGCGCCAACTCCCGACGCACCGCCTCGCCGCGCAGCTCCGGGGTGGACTGGTCGAGGAAGTCGTTCCGGATCGGCTTCAGCAGCTTGTACGCGCGCTCCCCGGCGAGGAACACCCACGAGACGTGGGTCTCGCGGACCTCCGCGGGTGCCGGGTCGACCATGGCTCCGACGCTAGGAACCGACCGGGGATCGTCCTAGGGCACTAGGTCCCCAGGGGGTCTACGGTGATCGCCACCGACCCCGGATCTGTCAGGAGCCTGTCCACCGATGAGCGATGCCGAGCAGACCACGAGCCCACGGATCGCCGGCAAGGAGCCGGTCTTCCGGCACCTCGACGACCCAGAGGTCCCCTGGCAGGAGTGCCGCCGGCAACAGAACGCCGACGGCTCCACCTCCTCGGTGTGGGAGAAGTGGTTCGCCTTCTCCCCCGACCCGCAGTACCTGTCGCTCTACGCCCGCTACGACGCCGGGATGATCGTGCGGCGCCACGGCCACTACTCCCCCCACATCGTGTTCGTGCTCGAGGGCGCCATCGACGTCGGGGGGCACCCGTGCCCTGCCGGCACCCACATCGAGCTGCCCTTCGGCGCCGCGTTCGGGCCGATCGTCGCCGGCGCCGAGGGCGCCACGCTCTTCGAGGTGATGCTCGGCGACCCGCGCTCCTGGGGGGACGAACCCGAGCGCTACGAGGCCGTGCTCGCCGAGCGGGGCGTGACCCCGCTCCCGGACCCGCCGATCGACTTCCCCGACTGGCTGGCCGACCTCCGCCAGCACTGGGCACCCGCCAAGGGCTGAGCCCCCGGGAGGAGCACCCGCAACGACAGCGGCCCGGCGGTGGACCGCCGGGCCGTGCTCTCCGGAGTGGAGGTGAGGGGATTCGAACCCCTGGCCTCCTCGATGCGACCGAGGCGCTCTAGCCAACTGAGCTACACCCCCGGAGGGACTCGCAGTGTACCGCCCGACGCAGCGGCGTCGCAGCCGGGCACCGTGGGAAATCCGGATCATCCGGGGCCCCAACGGGTGAATCCCGCTACAGCCGCTCGGAGTCCGCGCCGACACCCTCGTGCATGCGGACGAGATCCCTCACCCGACTGGGTGGCTTCCTCCTGGCCCTCCTCCTCGTCGCCGCGGCGTGCTCACCCCAGCAGCAGCAAGCGTTGGACATGGTCAACGCGGAGCGCGCCGCCGCCGGCGTGCACGGGCTCCTGCCCAGCCCGCACGCGATGAACAAGGCACAGGCGTGGGCGGAGGAGATGGCGCGGACCGGCAGCCTGCGCCACTCCGACCTCCGTGAGGGCATGCCCGAGGGCTTCCTCCGGCTCGGCGAGAACGTCGGGCGCGGACCGTCGATCGAGGCGATCCAGCAGGGGTTCATGAACTCGCCCGCGCACCGGGCGAACCTGCTCGACCGCAACTTCGACTGGGGCGGGACCGGGTACGCCGTCGCCGCGGACGGCACCGTCTACGTGGTGCAGGTGTTCGCCAAGTACTGAGCGCGTGAGCGGTCAGTTCGCGGCGCGGCGCCGGAGCTCCTCGCCGACCGGCGCCTGGCGGGGCACGCGGCGCTCCGTCGGCAGGGACCGGACCTTGGTGGCCCGCTCCTGTGCCCGGGTCTCGTGCTCGTGGACGAGGTACCCGAACCCGACCAGCACGATGTCGACGAGCAGGTGCAGCACCCAGAAGATGCCGCCGACCAGCAGGCCGAGCAGCAGGGTGACCACGGCGGCGCCACCGAGCCCCATCAGCACCTCACGGCGCCGGCGCCGAGCCTCCGCAGCCGTCCTGGGGGCCCCCGACCGGGACGGCACGGCGAGGCCCGAGCGGGCGAACGCCGGCGACGACGACCGGGGGAAGATGGCACCGGTCGACGCACCCCGAACGCCCGCCATGCGGACGGCTCCACGGCCCGATCCCCCTCGGCTCCGGAGCCAGAGGGGGGCGAGGTACAACGCCCAGAGAACCGCGATGATCAGGAGGATCAAGATCGGCAACGCCTTCGCCTACCTTCTGCGTCGGTGACCGTACGCGTCACGGCCGGGGAACTGGTGGACCGTCCAGTCCGTGCCGCCCGACCGGTGGAATGTTGCGGTTCTACTACGACCGCAACCCGTCCTCAACGCGGGGCAGGTGGTCAGGCGTCATCCGCGGCACGTCGGTAGATCCCCGAACGGCCACCCGTCTTCTCCCACAGGGTGACGTCACCGATGACCATGGAGCGGTCCATCGACTTGCACATGTCGTAGATGGTGAGGGCGGCCACGCTGCACGCGGTGAGCGCCTCCATCTCGACGCCGGTGCGGTCCACGGTCTCGACGTTCGCCTCGATCTCGATGTGGTCGTCCTCGATCCGGAAGTTCACGAGGACGCCGCCCACGAGCAGGGGGTGGCAGAGCGGGATGAGGTCCGGGGTGCGCTTCGCCGCCTGGATCCCGGCGACGCGGGCCACGGCGAGCACGTCGCCCTTGCTGATGGCGCCGCGGGCCACCGCCGCCGCCGTCTCCGGCTTCATGTACACCCGGCCCCGCGCCGTCGCCCGCCGGTGCGTGGGCTCCTTCGGCGTCACGTCCACCATACGGGCGCGGCCGAGCGGGTCGAGATGGGTGAAGCCGTGTTCGGACATGCGCCGGAGTCTAGGACGCGGCCGAGTCCGCCTCCGGTCCGCCGAGCAGGCCGACGAGGATCAGGGCCACGAGCTCGTCGACGGCGGCCCGGCGCTCCGGACCGGGTGGGACGGCGAGGACGACCTGGTGGACCGCGGCGTCGGCGGCCGCGACCAGGAGGCGGGCCCGGAGCCCGGCGTCGCCACCACCGGTGCCCGTGCGCTCGAGGTGGTGGGCGACCTCGCCGACGAGGCCGTCCGTGAAGGCGTCGAGCCGGCTGACGAGGGCGGGCGTCCTCGGGCAGTCGGTGAAGACGATGGCGTGCAGCCGGGTCGTCTCGTTGAGCTCGGCGGTCAGGCCCACGAGGGAACGCACCACCTCGGCCGCCGGAGGGGCCTCGGCCCGCAACGCGGTGAGGCGATCGGCGAAGCTCGCCGCGATCGCGTCGAGGTGGCGTTCGGCGAGCGCCACGAGGAGCGCGTCCTTGTTCGGGAAGTACTGGTACAGCGAGCCGATGGACACGCCGGCGAGCTCCGCCACGTGGTTCGTGGTGGTCCCGCGGTAGCCGCGCTCGTCGAAGATGCGAGCAGCGGCGTCGAGGATCCGTTCGACGGTCTCCTGCGACCGGCGCTGTCGGGGCGCCTTCCTGGGTTCTGCGTCCGATCGCGTCGCCATCGATCCCCCGGCTGCTCCACGCGGAATGCGAGTTGACAGAAGGTGAGCAACGCTCACAATACTGCCATGGCCTTGCCCGCCGTCGTCCACGTCTCGACCGTCCTCGACGCCCCCGCCGACCGGGTCTGGCAGGCGGTCATGACGCCCGCCGCGTTCCGGCTGGTGACCCGTGGGCTCGTCCGCGTGGTCGGGCTCCGCCGGCGGGCGACACCGTGGCGGGAGGGCGAGACGGTCAGCGGGGTCCTCCTGCTGTTCGGCGTCCTGCCGATCTCGGTCCACCACCTCACCGTCGAGCGGCTCGACGCCGCCGCCCGGGAGCTGCAGTCGGACGAGCGCGGGGGGATGGTGCGGCGGTGGCGCCACCTGATCCGGGTCCCCCCGGTCGACGAGCGTCGCTGCCGGTACGAGGACCTCGTCGAGGTCGACGCCGGCCCGCTCACCCCGGTCGTCGCCGCGTTCGCCCGGCGGTTCTACGCCGTCCGCCAGCGTCGCTGGCGGGAGCTGGCGCTGGTGCTCGAACCGTCGACGCGGGCCGATCCGGCGGCGACGCACGGTG
>JBEIGA010000171.1:0-8991 GCA_040382135.1 Acidimicrobiales bacterium | reverse complement strand
GCCGGCGGTCGTGGGGGCGATCGCGACATGACCCTCGCCATCGGCACCGGCGTGGGGCTCGCGGTCCTGGCGATCGTGGCGTTCGCCGTGGGCACCGCAGCCACCGTGGTGCTCGTGACCGCGCTGCTCGGGGTCGCCGCTGCCGAGTTCTTCGTCGCAGTGCGGCGGGCGGGCTACCAGCCGGCGGCGCTCCTCGGCATCGCCGCCACGGTCTCCCTGTCGCTCGCGGCCTACTGGCGCTTCGAGGCGGGCATCCCGCTCGTGCTGGCGCTGACCGTGATCTTCAGCCTCCTCTGGTACCTGGCGGGCGTCGATGACGAAGCGCCCGTCCTCAACATCGGCATCACCTTGCTCGGGGTGCTCTACGTCGGCTTCCTCGGGTCGTTCGCGGCGCTGATGCTCAACGACGACAACGGCGTCGGGATGCTCACCGTCGCCATCGTCCTCACGGTCGCCTACGACGTCGGCGGGCTGTTCGTCGGCCGCGCCATGGGCCGTCAGCCGCTCTCGGCGGCGAGCCCCAACAAGACCGTCGAGGGGCTCGTCGGTGGTTGTGTGGCGGTGCTCGTGGTCGCCGTGGTGATGGGGGTCCTGAGCATGCCGGTCCCCTTCGCCGACGATCCTGGTGGCTTCTTCTCCATGGTGCTGCTCGGCATCGTCGTCGCGGCCGTCGCTCCTCTCGGGGACCTGTCCGAGTCGCTCATGAAGCGGGACCTCGGCCTCAAGGACATGGGCAGCATGCTCCCCGGCCACGGTGGCCTGCTCGACCGCTTCGACGGTCTGCTCTTCGTCCTGCCGGCCACCTACTACGTGGCCCGTCTGCTCGACCTCTTCGGCGCCTGATCCCGTCGTCGGCGCGCTCCGGCGCCCGTTGGCGCGGCCGACTGCACGACCGGACCGCGTAGGGTGGCTCCATGACGTCCGTCGCCGTCCTCGGGTCGACCGGCTCGATCGGCACCCAGACCCTGGACATCGTGCGCGCCCGCCCCGAGCGCTACCGCGTGATCGCCCTCGGCGCGGCGCGGTCGGTCGACCTGCTGGCCGCCCAGGCCCGCGAGTTCCGGCCGGCCGTCGTGGCGATCGCCGATCCTGCGCTGGGTGGCGAGTTGGCCGCCCGGGTCCCCGCGGGCACCGAGGTGCTCGCCGGGCCGGACGCCCTGGGCGAGGCCGCCCGCTTGGCCGACGTGGTCATCAACGGCGTCGTGGGCTTCGCCGGTCTCCCCGTGACCCTCGCTGCGCTGTCGGCGGGCCGCCGGCTCGGTCTGGCCAACAAGGAGTCGCTGATCGCCGCCGGACCGGTCGTGCAGCGGGTGCGGGCGACGCCCGGCGCGGAACTGCTCCCGGTCGACAGCGAGCACTGCGCCGTCCACCAGTGCCTGCGCGCCAACGACGTCCCCGAACGGGTCCACCGCATCGTGCTTACTGCGTCGGGCGGGCCGTTCCGGGGGCGGACCCGGGAACAGCTCGCGGCGGTGACCGTGCAGGACGCCCTCGCCCACCCCACGTGGAAGATGGGCCCGAAGATCACGGTGGACTCCTCCACGCTGATGAACAAGGGCCTCGAGGTCATCGAGGCCAAGGAGCTCTTCGGCGTGGCGATCGACGAGATCGACGTCGTCGTCCACCCCCAGTCGGTGGTGCACTCGATGGTCACCTTCTCCGACGGCGCCACCATCGCCCAGCTGTCCCTGCCCGACATGCGGCTGTGCATGGGCTACGCCCTCGCGTACCCCGATCGGCTCGACGTGCCCTACGGCGCCATCGACTGGACCGCGCTCTCCCGTCTCGACTTCGAGGCCCCGGACCACGCCACGTTCCCCTGCTTGGGGTTGGCCTACGACGCCGGGCGTCTGGGCGAGACCGCCCCGGCGTGGCTGAACGCCGCGAACGAGGTCGCCGTGGCGGCCTTCCTCGATGGCCTCATCCCTTGGGTCGCGATCGCCGATGTGTTGCGGGAGGCGCTCGACCGTTGGCCGGGAATGCCGTGTGATGGCGTCGAGGTTGTCCTCGACGCCGACCGACGGGCCCGCGACGAGGCACGCCGGATCATCGACCGGAAGGCGAACGCAGCGTGACGGCCACCACCGAACGCACCGAGCACCACGAACCGACCCCCGCCCCCGAGGCGTCGAGCGGCCTCGTCCCCGGACTGCTCTTGCTCGGCGGGCTCGTCCTCGCCGGCCTGGTCGGTGGTCTGGCGATGGTGGTGGTGATCCTCGGGTTCGTGGGTCTGATCTTCGCCCACGAGATGGGGCACTACCTCTCGGCGAAGCGGTCGGGGATGAAGGTCACCGAGTTCTTCCTCGGCTTCGGCCCGCACATCTGGTCGTTCCAGCGGGGGGAGACCCGCTACGGCGTGAAGGCGATCCCCGCCGGCGCCTACGTGAAGATCATCGGGATGAGCAACCTCGACGAGGTGGACCCGGCGGACGAGGCCCGGACCTACCGGCGTCAGTCGTACCCCAAGCGGCTGGTCACGGTGCTCGCCGGCCCCTTCACCAACATCTTCCTGGCCTTCGTGCTGCTGGCGATCCTGGTGACCACGGTCGGCGTGCCCAACCGTGACGCCTGGATCGTCGACGAGGTGTCCGCCCAGTCCGGCGCCGAGGCGGCCGGACTGCAGCCGGGCGACCGGATCGTCGCCTTCGCCGGCGAGTCGGTCACGACCTTCGAGGAACTGGTCGCGGCCGTGGGCGAGAACGCCGGGGTCGACGTCCCCGTGGTGGTCGAGCGCGACGGCGCCGAGCTCACCCTCACGGCGCCGGTCGGCGAGCGGCTCAGCGCGGAGGGCGCTGCCGGCTTCGAGGTCGTGGGCACGGGCACGATCCTGGCCGGCGACCGCGTGCTCGCTCTCGACGGCACCCCCATGACCTACCGCGAGCTCTACGCCGAGGTGCAGCAGGGCGAGCAGCACGTGATCACGGTCGACGACGGCACCGCGATCGGTGAGGTGACGGTCCGCATCGGCGAGCTCGCCCCGCCGGAGGAGGCCACCATCGGCTTCCTCGGCGTGCGGCCGGACACGCCCCTCGAGACCGTCGGGCTCCTCCAGGCCCCGGGCGAGGCGCTGGCCACCACCGGCACGCTCCTCAAGGAGGGCGTCGTCGCCCTGGGGAGCTTCTTCACCCCGAGCACCCTCGGCGAGTTCGTGGGTGGCGCGGCCGACACCGAGGACGACGTCACCGCCGTCGCCCAGCGGCCGGTGGCCAACCCCGACGACGAGAACCGCATCCTGTCGATCGTCGGCGCGCTGAACCTCGGCGCCGACCTGGCGGAGGACGGGTGGGCGGGTCTGCTCTACTTCTTCGTCACCATCAACGTGTTCGTGGCGCTCGTGAACCTCATCCCGCTGCTGCCCTTCGACGGCGGGCACGCGATCGTCGCCACCTACGAGCGGCTCCGGGGCCGGGCCTATCGGGTCGACATCCGCAAGCTCATGCCGGTCACCTACGCGGTGGTGTCGCTGTTCATCTTCCTGGCCGTCGTCGCCCTGTTCCGGGATCTCGTCGATCCCGTCCAGCTCTAGGGTCATCGCCATGGACGTCACCGCGTCGTTCCCCCGCCGACCCACCCGACAGATCCTCCTGGGATCGGTCCCGGTCGGCGGTGGGGCGCCCATCACCGTGCAGTCGATGACCACGACCAAGACGGCGGACGTCGACGGGACCCTCCAGCAGATCTACGCCCTCGCCGCCGCCGGCGCCGACATCGTCCGCTGCACCTGCAACGAGATCGAGGCGGCGGAGGGCCTGGCCCGGATCGTGCCGCGGTCGCCGGTGCCGATCGTCGCCGACATCCACCACCAGTACAAGATGGCCCTCGCGGCGCTCGACGCCGGTGTGCAGGGGCTCCGGCTGAACCCCGGCAACATCCGCAAGCCCGAGCACATCAAGGTGGTGGCCCGCGAGTGCCGGGACCGTGGCGTCCCCATCCGCATCGGGGTGAACGGCGGGTCGCTGCACCCGGACCTCTACGCCAAGTACGGCGGCACGGTGACCGCCGCGGCCATGGTGGAGTCGGCGCAGCAGGAGCTCAAGTACTTCCGCGAGGTCGACTTCGACCAGGTGAAGATCTCGGTCAAGGCGTCCAGCGTGCCGCTGATGATCGAGGCGTACCGGATGCTCGCCGACGTCACCGACCACCCGCTGCACCTCGGCGTCACCGAAGCGGGCCCGCTCCCCGCCGGGCTCGTGAAGTCGACGGCCGGCATCGCCACCCTCCTCGCCGAGGGGATCGGCGACACGATCCGCTTCTCGCTCACCGCCGACCCGGTCGAGGAGGCGAAGGCCGGCCGGATGCTGCTCGAGGCCATGGGCCTGCGCGAGCGCAAGAACGTCGACCTCATCGCCTGCCCCAGTTGCGGCCGGGCGGAGATCGACGTCATCGCCGTGGCGCAGGAGGCCATGGAGGCCTTCGGCGACCGGGAGATCCCGCTCCAGGTGGCGGTGATGGGCTGTGTGGTGAACGGCCCCGGCGAGGCCCGCGACGCCGACATCGGCATCGCCGCCGGCAACAAGCGCGGCCACCTGTTCGTCAAGGGGCAGAACGTCGCCGTGGTGCCCGAGGACGAGATGGTCGCCACCCTCGTGGAGTGGGCCGAGCTCATCCACGAGCACGGCGTCGACGCCGCCCTCGCCCGTGCCGACACCGAGCGCGCCGCACGTGAGGCCGCCCGCGACCGCGCCATGCTCCTCGACGCGAAGGGCGCCGACGCCAACGCCAGCGAGCAGCGCGTCGAGCTGATCCACAAGCGCATCGACGGCTGACGCCGGGTCCCGGGGCTCCGGGGGCGCCGGGTAGCCTGCGCACCCATGGCCAAGGCACCCGTCGTCACCCCCCAGGGCGAGGATTTCCCCCGCTGGTACCAGGACGTCATCGCGAAGGGGGAGCTCGCCGACAACGGGCCCGTGCGCGGCACGATGGTGATCCGACCGTACGGCTACGCCATCTGGGAGCTGATGCAGGCGGGCATGGACCGCCGCATCAAGGCCGCCGGGGCCGAGAACGCGTACTTCCCGCTGTTCATCCCCGAGAGCTTCCTGAAGCGTGAGGCCGAGCACGTCGAGGGCTTCAGCCCCGAGCTCGCGGTGGTCACCCACGGTGGGGGCAAGGAGCTCGAGGAGCCGGTGGTGGTCCGCCCCACGAGCGAGACCGTCATCAACGAGTACTTCGCCAAGTGGATCCAGAGCTACCGGGACCTGCCCCTGCTCATGAACCAGTGGGCGAACGTGGTCCGCTGGGAGCTGCGGCCCCGGCTGTTCCTGCGCACCTCGGAGTTCCTCTGGCAGGAGGGCCACACCGCACACGCCACCCAGCAGGAAGCGAGCGACTACGCCCTGCGGATCCTCCACGAGGCCTACGAGGACTTCATGGTCCGGGAGCTCGCCGTGCCGGTCCTCGTCGGTGCAAAGACCCGGCGGGAGCGGTTCGCCGGAGCGGACTTCACCTACTGCCTCGAAGGCATGATGGGCGACGGCAAGGCGCTGCAGATGGGCACGAGCCACGAGCTCGGCCAGAACTTCGCAAAGGTGTTCGACATCACCTACCTCGACGACCAGGGCACCCAGCAGCACGCCTGGACCACGTCCTGGGGCACGTCCACCCGCATGGTCGGCGGTCTGATCATGACCCACGGCGACGACCAGGGGCTGCGGATCCCGCCGTCGGTGGCGCCGGTGCAGGCCGTGGTGATCGTCGTCCGCGACGAGGACGGGGCCGGCGACGCCGCCCGACGCCTCGCCGCCGAGCTCACCGCGGCAGGAGTGCGGACCAAGGTCGACGACCGGGTGTCCACCTCGTTCGGCCGCCGTGTCACGGAGTGGGAGCTGAAGGGCGTGCCGGTCCGGGTCGAGGTCGGCCCACGGGATCTCGCCGAGGGCGTGGTCACGCTCGCCCGGCGGGACCTCGGTGAGAAGGTCACGGTCGCGGTCGGCGAGGTCGTGGGTCGGGTCGGTGCGCTGCTGCCGGCGATCCAGCAGGTGCTGTGGGACCAGGCCGTCGCCCGCCGGGACGCCCGTACCGTCGACGTCGCGTCGGTCGAGGAGGCCGTCGAGGCCGCGGCCTCGGGCTTCGCCCGGATCCCGTGGGACGTGTGCGGCGAGGCCGGCGAGGACCGTCTCGCCCAGAAGTCGGTGACGGTCCGCTGCCTGCAGCGGGCCGACGGCGCCGTGCCCCGCAGTCTCGACGAGCCCGGCCTCGTCGCCACCGTCGCCCGCGCCTACTGACCCGCGGAGGGGTGTCGAGCCGGAGCGGCTGACGCACCGGTAACATGGTGACCACGTCGCCGGTCGAGGATCGACACCGAAGGCGTGGGCTCCGGCCCACGCCTTTCCTGTTGGTGGTCCCTGACGCGGTGGCGTCATGAGTGACACCCCGACTGACACCCCGACGACCCGAGGGAGGTGGCATGGACCTGACCGAGCGCATCACGGGTATGGCCGAGCCCATCTGCCGTCGGGCGGGCGTCGAGCTCGTCGAGGTCGAGTACAAGCCACCGACGGTGCGGGTCACCATCGACCGGCAGGGTGGCGTCGACCTCCAGGCCATCCGGGACGTCACCCGCGCCCTCTCGAACCAGCTCGACCGTGACGACCCCATCAGCGGGCGGTACACCCTCGAGGTGAGCAGCCCGGGGCTCGAGCGGCCGCTGCGGACGCCGGCCCACTTCCGTCGGGCCGTGGGCTCCGACGTGGTGCTCCGCCTCCGTCACGAGGTGGAGGGCGACCACCGCGTCGCCGGCGTCCTGCGTGCCGCCGACGACGACACGGTCGAGATCGCCGACGCCGAGCGTCCCGAGGTGCACCACCGCGTGCGGTACGACGAGATCGTCAAGGCGCGCACCGTCTTCACCTGGGGGCCCGCCCCCAAGCCCGGGCAGGCCCGTCGGACACGGCGTCCCGCCGTCGCCGGGCCGACCCCCACCGACCCACAGCCCGTGGAGGAACCATGAACGCCGAGGTGATGGAAGCGCTGCACGCGCTCGCGAACGAGAAGGGCATCTCGGTCGACACGCTGTTCTCTGCGCTCGCCGACGCACTCGAGTCCGCGTACAAGCGGATGCCGGACGCTCACGAGTACGCCTGGGTCACCATCGATCCCGACACCATCGAGATCCGGGTCATGGCCCAGGAGCTCGACGAGGACGGCATGCCGTTCGGTCCCGAGCTCGACGTCACCCCGACGAACTTCGGCCGGATCGCAGCCCAGACCGCCAAGCAGGTCATGCTCCAGCGGATCCGTGAGGCCGAGCGCGAGCTCAAGTACGAGGAGTACGCCGGCCGCGAGGGCGACATCGTCACCGGCATGATCCAGCAGAGCGACTCCCGCTACACCCTGCTGGACCTCGGCCGTGTCGAGGCCCTGCTGCCCCAGGCCGAGCAGGTCCCCTACGAGCGCCCCGAGCCCAACGCCCGGCTCAAGGCCTACATCGTCGAGGTGCGCAAGACGGCCAAGGGGCCGCAGATCGTGGTGAGCCGCACCCATCCCGGGCTCATCAAGCGCCTCTTCGAGCTCGAGGTGCCCGAGATCGCCGACGGGATCGTCGAGATCAAGGCCTGCGCCCGCGAACCAGGGCACCGCACCAAGATCGCCGTCTGGTCGAACGACACCAACGTGGACCCGGTCGGCGCGTGTGTCGGTGCCCGCGGGGCGCGGGTGCGCATGGTCGTCAACGAGCTGCGGGGCGAGAAGATCGACATCGTCCCCTACAACGACGATCCGCAGGAGTTCGTCGCGCGGGCGCTCTCGCCGGCCAAGGTGCGCGAGGTGCGCATCGACCCCGTCTCCGGTACCGCCGAGGTGATCGTCCCGGACCACCAGCTCTCCCTCGCCATCGGCAAGGAGGGTCAGAACGCCCGCCTCGCCGCCCGTCTCACGGGGTGGCGCGTGGACATCAAGAGCGAGACCCAGATCGCCGAGGAGGAGGCCGCGTACAACGAGGTCGACTGGGCCGAGGGTGAGTGGGTGGTCGATCCCGCCACCGGCGAGCAGGTCTGGCAGCCGGCCGAGGGCGGCGACGCCCTCTCCGCCGACGACTGGGCGCAGGGTGACCCCGAAGAGTCGGCCGATGCCGATGCCGATGCCGATGAGTCGGCCGATGCCGACCCCGATGAGTCGGCCGATGCCGATACCGACGCGGACCGGGCAGCCACGGCGATCGCCGACGAATCGGGCGATGCCGGGCAGGCCGAGGAGACGCCGGCATAGCACCGACGCGCACCTGCATCGGGTGCCGGCACCGCCGCCCGGCGGCCGAACTGCGTCGGATCGTGGTGGTCGACGGCGGGCTCGTCGAAGGCCGGACGCGGCCCGGGCGCGGTGCGTGGCTCTGCCCGGATCCGGCGTGCGCCGCGCTCGCCGCCCGGCGCCGGGCCTTCGGCCGTGCCCTCCGGACCGATGTCGATCCGGGCGCGGTAGCCGCCTTCGTCGCGTCCTGGGTAGGCTGATCAGGCTTCTGCCGGGTCGGGCCCGGCAGCTCCACGGTTCGTCAGCCGTCGGAGGCTCGAGTCGGAGGGCGAACGCCCCACCGGTTCGTCCTCGTCGGGCCGGCGTGCGACCATGGAGCATCGTCGGACTCACGAGGCCGCCGCGTCGGGACATCGTCCCCCGGGCGGTTCACGGGTCCGGCCCATCGAAAGGACTGAGACACCGCCTTGCCATCCAAGATCCGCGTCTACGAGCTCGCACGGGAGCTCGGACTCACCAACAAGGAGACGCTCGACCTCTGCGAGGCGCTCGGCATCGGCGTCAAGAGCCACTCGTCGAGCATCGTGGACGCGCAGGCGGATCGCGTGCGGCGCAAGGCGGAACGAGAGGGCCTCGTCCGCGACCAGCAGCCGGAAGAGGAACCCGAGCCGGTGTCGTCGACGCCGCGCAAGGTCGTGTCCACCAGGAAGCCGCCTCCCGGCGTTGCCGAGACGGCGCCCGCGCCGGTCGCCACCGAGGCTGCGGCGCCCGCGCCGGTCGCCACCGAGGCTGCGGCGCCCGCGCCGG
>JBEIGA010000170.1:0-9059 GCA_040382135.1 Acidimicrobiales bacterium | reverse complement strand
TGGACCGGTTCATGATCTCGAACCCCAACACGTTCCCCAGCGGTACCAACACGCTGGCCATGTTCGTGCTGCTGATCGTGCTCCTGCTCACCACCGGTCGCAAGGAGGTCGCGTCCGGCGACGGGTGGTCCTTCTCGCCGAAGGTCCGGGCGGCCCGGATGGAGCTCACGGCGCACCCGCTCTACAAGGCGCTCACCTGGGGCGGCATCGGCCTCATCGTGGCGCTCGCCCTGCTGGTCCCCCAGTTGCTCGACAAGCCCACCGACTTCCTCAAGTACTCGTCGATCCCCATCTACCTGATCGTGGCCCTGTCGGCCACGGTGCTCACCGGCTGGGCCGGCCAGCTCTCCCTCGGCCAGTTCGGGTTCGTGGCCATCGGCGCCTACGGCACCGTCTACTACGCCCAGGAGCTCAACTACCTGGTCGCCCTTGCGCTCGGCGTGGTGTGGGCGTGGTCGCCGCCATCATCGTCGGCGTGCCCGCCCTGCGCATCAAGGGCCTCTACCTCGCCGTGGTGACCCTCGGCTTCGCCCTGACGGTGCGCACCTGGCTGATCTTCACCGACCGGTTGTCGCCGTCGGGTAACGGTGACCCGAAGCTCCCCGAGGCGCCGAAGGTGCTCATCTGGGAGACCGGGGGCAAAGACCGCTCCGGTGTCTGGTACATCACGATCCTGTTCGCGGCGCTGGCGATCTTCGTCGCCTACCGCATCCGGCGGACCGGCATCGGCCGCTCGATCATCGCCGTCCGGGACAACGAGAACACGGCGGCCGCCTACACCCTGTCCCCCACCCGCTCGAAGCTTCTCGCCTTCGCGGTCTCCGGCGGCATCGCCGCACTTGCGGGCGGGCTCATGCCGCTCGCCGCCATGAACGGCCAGTTCAAGCTCGACCCGCTGTCGTTCGATCTCGACGAGTCGTTGCGGATCGTCGCCGTCGCCGTGGTGGGCGGCATCTCGTCGATCACCGGCGCCGTGCTCGGCACCCTGCTGATCGTCGGCCTGCCCGTGGTCTTCGAGGGCACCGACCAGGTGAAGCTGTTCGCCTCCGGCATCGGCATGCTCATCGTGCTGCTCTACTTCCCCGGCGGCCTGATCTCGATCGTGCACAGTGCCCGCGACGCCCTGCTCGGGTACATCACCCAGCGCACGGGCTGGACGCCGCCGGCGAAGGTGGAGCAGAAGGGTGTCGGCACGCTGTCGGCGTCCGCCTCGACCATCCCTGCCGAGATCACCCCGCTCACCACCCGCGACGTCACGGTGCGCTTCGGCGGCCGGATCGCCGTCGACAACGTCTCCATCGAGGTGAAGCCGGGCGAGATCGTCGGCCTCATCGGCACCAACGGCGCCGGCAAGTCCACCCTCATGAACGCCGTGTCCGGCTTCGTCCCCTCCGAGGGGCACGTGTCGCTCTACGGCAAGGACGTCGGCCACCTGGCCTCGTACCGCAGGGCGCGCCTGGGCATCGGCCGGGCGTTCCAGAACGCCCGCCTGTTCGGGTCGCTGACCGTGCGCGAGACGCTGATGGTGGCGCTCGAGGCCCGGCAGCGCTCCCTCCTCGTGCCGTCGCTGCTGGTGCTGCCCCCGTCGCCCACGGCCGAGCGCCGCAAGCGCAAGGAGGCCGACGAGATCATCGGCTACCTGGGCCTCGGGCGCTACGCCGACTCGCTGCTGTCGGAGCTGTCCACCGGCACGCGGCGCATCGTGGAGCTCGGGGCGCTCATCGCCCTCGACACCAAGCTGATGCTGCTCGACGAGCCCACCGCCGGCGTCGCCCAGAAGGAGACCGAGGCGTTCGGACCGCTCATCAAGGCGATCCGCAAGGAGCTCGGCGCGTCGATCCTCATCATCGAGCACGACATGCCCATGGTCATGTCGATCAGCGACCGCATCTACTGTCTCGAGGCCGGGGCCGTGATCGCAGAGGGCTCGCCCGACGAGGTCCGCAACAACCCGGCGGTGATCGCCTCGTACCTCGGCACCGACGAGCGGGCGATCCAGCGCTCCAACACCTGACCCGACCCACCTCCCGGAGGACCCCATGGCCGGCGCGCTCGACGGACGGACGGCGATCGTCACCGGCGGATCGAAGGGGATCGGCAAGGCCATCGCCGCGACCCTCGCCGCCGAGGGTGCCGCGGTGATGATCACGAGCCGGAAGGCCGACGTCTGCGAGGCCGCGGCCGCCGAGATCGGTCACGGCTGCGTGTGGGAGGCGGGCAACGTCGGCAACCCGGATGACGCCGCCCGGGTGGTCGACGCCACCCTCGAGCGCTTCGGTGCCGTCGACATCCTGGTGAACAACGCTGCCACCAACCCCTACGCCGGGCCGCTCGTCGGCATCGACGTCCTCCGGTGGGAGAAGACCCTCCAGGTCAACCTCACCGCCCCGCTGGTCTGGACCCAGCTCTGCTGGAACCGGTCCATGCGGGAGCGGGAGGGGTGCTCGGTGGTGAACATCTCCTCGGTGGGCGCCCTGTCCACCAACCCGATCCTCGGCGCCTACGACGTCTCCAAGGCCGCCCTGCTGCACATGACCCAGCAGCTCGCGGTGGAGCTCGCACCGCGGGTGCGGGTGAACGCCATCTGCCCCGGCCTGATCCGCACCGAGTTCGCCCGGGCCCTCTGGGAGGGCGAGTCCGGCGACCGGGTCGCCGCCTCCTACCCGCTCGGGCGGCTGGGCGAGCCCGAGGACATCGCCGCCGCCGCCCGCTACCTCGTCGTCGAGGCAACCTGGATGACCGGCCAGACGATGGTCCTCGACGGCGGCGGCACCGTGGCCTACAGCACCTTCTGAGACGCCCGCAGGTCCGCTCAGCGCGCCAGCTGGCGGACCTCGCGCAGGGCCACCGACACCCGGGCGAGGTCCTGCACCTCGGCGGCGCGCAGCTCGTCGAGCACCGTCCGGGCACGGGCGACGCCCGCTGCCGCACCGTCGAGCCAGCCGTCCACCAGCCCGACCGGATCGGCCTCGGGCGTTGCGTCGGCGAGCACCGCTGCGGTCATCGCCGCCGACTCGTGCCGGAAGTCGTCCGCCAGCGCGGTGCGGGCCAGCGAGGCCCAACGGTCGCTGCGTGGGAGCTCGAGGATCCGGTCCCGGAGCCAGGCCAGGCCGAGGCGGTCATCGAGCAGGAAGCGCACCCGTGCCACCTGCTCGAGCGGCGAGCCGCTGCGGCGTGCGGTGCTGGCGAGGTCGAGAGCGACGTCCGCGAGCTCCAGCCCGGCCATCTGCGCGGCCAGCGATGCGGGGACGCCCGCCGCTTCGAGGCGGGCGGCGGACGTGGCGAGCCGGGCGTGGTCCGAACCGAGGGCCACGGACGGGAGGAGTGCTGCGAGCGCGGCCACGGGCCCCTGCAGCTCGGCCACCGCGGCCTCGACGTCGACGGGGGCAGGGCGGTTGCGGAGGATCCACCGGGTGGCGCGCTCGGCCACGCGCTTCACGTCCAGCACCATCGCCGTCTGGACCTCGGCCGCGACGCGGTGGTCGAGCGCCTCGATCGCGTCCCACACCTCGTCGAGGTCGTAGATCCGCCAGGCGGCGGTGTGGGCGCGGGCGATCTCGGCCATCGGGGCGGAGGTCTGCTCGCCGATCCGGTGGGCCATCGACAGCCCGGCACGGTTCACGAGACGGTTCGTGACCACCGTCGCCACGAGCTCACGGCGCAGAGGGTGGGTGGCCAGACGGGCGGCGAAGCGCTCCCGCACCGGCCGGGGGAAGTACCCCGCCAGATCACCGGAGAACGCCGCATCGTCGGGGAGGTCGGAGGCGACGAGCTCCGCCGTGATCCGGTTCTTCGTGTAGGCGAGCAGGACGGCGAGCTCCGGCCGGCTCAGACCCTCGCCGTGCGTGCCCCGCTCGACGAGCTCGTCGTCCCGGGGGAGGAACTCGAGCTCACGGTCGAGCCCGGCTTCGTGCTCCAGCCAGTGCATGTGGCGGACGTGGACGTCGACCATGCCCGGCGCCTGCGCGAGGGCGCTGCTCAGCGCCCCGGTCTGCGCGTCGTTGTCGGCCAGGACGTGGTCGCAGACCTCGTCGGCCAGCGAGAGCAGCAGCTCGTCGCGGTGCCGCCGGGTCAGCTCACCGGCGGCGACGAGGCCGTCCAGGAGGATCTTGAGGTTGACCTCGTGGTCGGAGCAGTCGACGCCACCGGAGTTGTCGATCGCGTCCGTGTTGATGCGCCCGCCCGCCCGGGCGTACTCGATGCGCCCCCGCTGGGTGAACCCGAGGTTCCCGCCCTCGCCCACGACCCGGCAGCGCAGGTCGCAGCCGTCGATGCGCACGGCGTCGTTGGCCCGGTCGCCGACATCGGCGTGGCGTTCGGTAGCGGCCTTCACATAGGTGCCGATCCCGCCGTTCCAGAGCAGATCCACCGGTGCGCACAGGATGGCTCGGATCAGCTCCGCAGGCGTGAGCAGCTCGTGGTCGACCGCCAGCAGATCGCGCACCTCCGCCGTGAGGGGCACCGACTTCAGGGTCCGGGCGAAGACGCCGCCCCCCTGCGAGAGCAGGGCGGGGTCGTAGTCGGCCCACGAGGAGCCCGGCAGGTCGAAGAGCCGACGGCGCTCGGCGAAGGAGGCCGCGGGATCGGGGGCCGGGTCGAGGAAGACGTGCCGGTGGTCGAAGGCAGCTACGAGGCGGACGTGGGGCGACCGGAGCAGGCCGTTGCCGAACACGTCGCCCGACATGTCGCCGATGCCCACCACCGTGATCGGGTCCCGGTCCGCATCGACGCCCAACTCACGGAAGTGGCGCTGCACCGACACCCACGCGCCGCGGGCCGTGATGGCCAGCTTCTTGTGGTCGTAGCCGACCGATCCACCCGACGCGAAGGCGTCGCCCAGCCAGAAGCCGCGGGCCGTGGCCAGCGCGTTGGCCCGGTCGGAGAAGGACGCCGTCCCCTTGTCGGCCGCGACCACGAGGTAGGGATCGTCGCCGTCGTAGCGGACCACGCCCTCGGGCGGCACGGCTGCACCATCGACGAGGTCGTCGGTGACATCGAGGAGGGCGGAGACGAACTCGTCGTAGCAGGCGCCGACGTGCGCCATCGTCGCCGACCGGTCCGCGCCGGCGGGGAGGCGGAGGCACACGAACCCGCCCTTCGCCCCCACCGGGACGATGACGGCGTTCTTCACCGACTGGGCCTTCACCAGGCCGAGGATCTCGGTGCGGTAGTCCTCCCGCCGCTCCGACCACCGCAGCCCGCCGCGCGCCACCCGACCCATGCGGAGGTGCACACCCTCGACGCGTGGGCTGCTCACGAAGATCTCGTGGGCGGGGACCGGCTTGGGCACCTCGGGCACGAGCGACGGGTCGAGCTTGAGCGCGAGCGCCGCCCGGGACCCGCCCTCGCCGCCGTCCCTCCGGTAGTGGTTGGTCCGGACCGTCGCCTCGATCACGCTGCGGAACGAGCGGAGGATGCGGTCCTCGTCGAGGCTCGACACCTCGTCGACCAGTTCGTCGAGGCGCGCCCGCAGGACGACGAGCTCGTCGGACATCGCCGGGAGCGCCACCAGGGCCGGGTCGAACCGCAGGGTGAAGAGCCGGGCGAGGCCGGCGGCGATCGTCGGGTTCCGCAGCAGTGCCTGCTCGAGGTAGGCGGGCGAGAAGGGGGTGCCGATCTGGCGGAGATAGCGGGCGCACGCACGCACGACCTCCACCTCCTGCCAGGTGAGGCCTGCGAGCGCGACCAGCCCGGCGAACCCGTCGCTCTCCACCTCGGTGCGCCACGCTGCGACGAACGCATCCTCGACCAGTCGCCGGCGCTCGTGGTCGGAGAGGTCACCGGGGACCGCGAGGCCCATGTCGTAGATCCAGAGCGAGGGCGCCTCGGCGTCGCGGATCTCATACGGCCGCTCGTCGAGGACGCGCGCGCCGAGGTCGTGCAGGAGCGGGAGCACCGCCGAGAGGTCGACCGGGGAGCCCGAGCGATAGATCCGCAGCCGCAGCTCCCCTTCGGGTGCCTCGAGGGGCTGCAGCAGCCGGGCGGTCAGGTCGTCCGGGCCCAGCGCTTCCAACGCCTGGAGATCCGCGACGGCGGCGTCCGGGAGGACGTCGTCCTCGTAGGCGCCGGGCAGCCGGTGCTGGTAGCGGGCGAAGAGCGCCAGACCCTGCTGCTCGCCCAGCACCTCCAGCAACGACGCCCGGAGGCGATCCCGCCACGAGGTCGTGAGGCGCTCCAGCCGGGCACGGACCACGCCCGGGTCCGGGAGCTCCTCGTCGGGCGGTGCGACGGTCCGGATCTGCAGGTGCACCCGCGCGAGCGGTTCGTCGCCGATCACCGTCGAGAAGGTGCAGGAGGTCCCGCGGTAGGCCTCCAACAGGACCTGCTGCATTCTGAGCCGCACGTCGGTGTTGAAGCGGTCGCGCGGCACGAGCACCAGGCAGGACAGCCAGCGTCCGTAGGGCTCCCGTCGCACGAACAGGCTCACCGTCCGACGGTCCCGGAGATCCACGATGCCGAGCGCGGTCTCGTAGAGCTCGTCCGCCGAGAACTGCAGCAGCTCGTCCCGCGGCAGCGTGGCGAGCACCTGCTGCAGCTGGCTCGCGTCGTGGGACCCCGGCAGGAACCCGGCCCGCTCGCGCACCAGCGCCACCGACCGACGGACGACCGGCACGTCGGCCAGGGGCGCCGCGTAGGCGCGGGCCGTGTAGAGGCCGAGGAAGCGGTCCTCGCCCAGGACGGTGCCGTCGGGGGCGAAGCGCTTGACGCCCACGTAGTCGAACGGCACGGCTCGATGGACCCGCGAGACCGCATTGGTCTTGGTGAGGTTCAGGACGCGTGGGGCACGGGCGAGCCGGGCGATGCTCGGGGACAGCGCCGCGAGGGAGGTCACCGAGGACGGCGCGTCGCGCTGGAGCCCGAGCCCCGATCCGGACACCGACACCAGCTCGTCGCCGGAGGTGGTCTCGACGAGGTCGTAGGCGCGGAACGCGAGGAACGTGAAGTTGTCGGCCACGAGCCAGCGCAGCAGCACCGCCGCCTCACGCCACTCGTCGGGATCGACGCCCGGCGGCGCCGGACGATCCAGCTCGTCGGCCAGGGCCATGGCCCGGTCCCGCATGGCGGACCAGTCGTGCGTCGCAGCCCGCACGTCGTCGAGCACGGAGCGGATCGCACGGTCGAGCTCGTCGCGGCCAGCGGCGTCGGCGAGTCGGTCCACCTCCACGTGGACGAACGACTCCCGGCACACGAGGACGCCTGCCGGAGCCGGGCCCTCGGCGGCCGGTCCGCCGTTGCCCGCCCGGTGGATGTCGACCACCTCCCCGTCCTCCGAGCGGTGCACCAGGGCGACCGGGTGGAGCAGGACGTGGACGGTGATCCCCCGCCGCTGCAGCTCGGCCACCACCGAGTCGACGATGAACGGCATGTCGTCGGTGACGACGTCGACGACCGTGTGCTGGGTGTGCCAGCCGTCCTCCACCGGGGCGGGGTCGTAGACCCGGACCAACGTGGTGCCGGGCATGCGGTGCCGTGCGAGCTGCCAGTGGCGGAGCGCCGCTGCGTAGCGGTCGGCGGGATCGGCGCCCACGAGGTCGAGGGGCGCCGCCCGGCGGTAGTACTCCCGCAGTAGGCGCTCGGTGCGGTCCGGGGGGAGCTCCCTCGTCCGCTCCAGCGCGAGCTCCACGACGGCGTCGATCAGCGCCTCCTTGGCCTGCTCCTGCTCCTCCCGCATCACGCCCCCATCGACTCGTGCTGCACCCATTCCACCACGGCCGCCGCCCCGAGCCCGCCAGGGTCCGGTCGGGTAGCGTCGTCCCCGTTATGCACGGACTCGATCTCCACGTCGTCGACCTCTCCTCCGGCATCGCCGGGGGCTACTGCTCGAAGCTGCTCACCGACGCCGGGGCGGACGTCGTCAAGGTGGAACCGCCTGCAGGAGACCCGCTCCGCCGCTGGTCCGCGGGAGCCGCCGCCCGCGGCGAGCTCCTCCCCGAGGGCCAGGACGGTGCGCTGTTCCGGTTCCTCCACCACGGCCAGCGTTCGGTGGTGGGCGAGCCCGGCCAGGCCGACGCCGACGCCCTGATCGCCTCGGCGGACCTCGTCATCGAGGACGGCCGGCTCTCGCCGGAGCGGATCGACGCCCTCCGCACGAGCGGCGTGGTGGTGATCTCGATCACCCCGTTCGGCCGTGCCGGCATCGCCGGCGACCGGCCCGCCACGGAGTTCACGGTGCAGGCCGAGAGCGGCGCGCTGATCGGACGGGGGGTCCCGGAGCGACCGCCGTTCATGTGCGGGGGTCGGGTGTCGGAGTGGGTGTCGGGCACCTTCGCCTCGGTCGCCGCCCTCGCCGCCTGCCGGGGCGCCGCCCGCACCGGCCACGGCGAGCACGTCGACTTCTCGATGGCCGAGCTGATGACGATCGCCGGCGCCAACTACGCCGACGCCATGCACGCCCTCATGGGCCGACCGCCGCTCGACCGCCCGGCCCGCACCCAGGAGACGCCCTCGATCGAGCCCACCCTCGACGGCTACGTCGGGGTGAACACCAACACCCAGACGATGTTCGAGGCGTTCCTCCTCATGATCGAGCGCCCCGAGCTCATGATCGAGGACCCGTCCTGGGCCATGGCGCGGGTCCGCAACGAGCGCTTCGAGGAGTGGAACCGCATCGTCCACGAGTGGACCACGAAGCACCCCACCGAGGAGATCGTGGCGCTCGCGTCCTCGCTGCGGATCCCGGTGGCGTACGTGAACAGCGGTGCCACCGTGCAGGACAGCGAGCACTTCAAGGCCCGGGGGGTGTTCGTCGACGACCCCACCGGGACCTTCCGCATGCCGCGGCGTCCCTGGCAGCTCGACTTCGAGCGTCCGCCCGCCCCCCGGCCCGCGCCGGCGCTCGGCGAGCACACCGACCGGGTGTCGCCCTGGACGCGGCAGCGGACCGCGCCCACCGGCCCACCGGAGCTCCCGCTCGCCGGCGTGCGGGTCCTCGACCTCACCGCATGGTGGGCCGGCCCGTCGTCGTGCCACCTCCTCGCCTGCCTCGGCGCCGACGTGATCCACGTCGAGTCCACCCAGCGCATCGACAACATGCGCCTGACCGGCGGCATGTTCGCCGG
>JBEIGA010000169.1:0-9115 GCA_040382135.1 Acidimicrobiales bacterium | reverse complement strand
TAGAACTCCTCGGACCCGACGTTCTCGGCGGTCTCGATGCCCCCCGCCTTCGCGTAGATGACGTTGCCCGGGGCGATGTCGCCCTCGATGTAGTCGATCCCCGGCCACTCCCCCGCCGAGTCCGGCTCGAAGTGCGCCGCCATCCTGTCGCCGGCGATCTGGATCATCACGTAGTCGTTGTCGTGCCGGTGCAGGTCCGAGCGCTGCCCCGGCGCGAGCCGCATCTCCCAGATGCGAACCTTGTCGTTCTCCATCAGCAGCTTCGTGGCGATGTCGCCGAAGACGCGGTCGTCAGCCATCGGATCCCCCCTGGTTCTTGCCCTGCATCGTCGCGGTGATCCGCTCCACGAGCAACCGGCGCTGGACCTGGTTCGTGGCCGGGGTCCGCGGCACGGCGTCCACGACCTCGATGCGCCGCGGTCGCTTGAACCGGGCGAGGCGCCCCTCCACGTGCGCGTGGAGCTCCTCGAGGCTGGGGGCGACGGCCCCCGGACGCAGCACGACGGCTGCGCACACCACCTCGCCCCAGCGGACGTCGGGGATCCCGACCACGGCGACGTCGGCGAACGCCGGATGGTCGGCGAGGACGCCCTCGACCTCCGTGGGTGCCACCGCCTCCCCACCGGTCCGGATCACGTCGCGGACCCGACCGACGATCGAGAAGAACCCCTCGTCGTCGCAGTTGGCGACGTCGCCGGTGCGGAACCATCCGTCGGCGGTGAAGGCCTCGGCCGTGGCGTCGGGGTTCTCGAAGTAGCCGTCGAACAGCAGCGGACCGCGGATCTGCAGCTCACCGGTCGCCGGGTCGAGCCGGAGCCGGGTGCTGTGCTGCACCGTGCCGCACGATCCCGGCTTGCGGACCATGTCCTCGTCGCGCAGGAGGGTGACCGCACCCGCCTCGGTGGAGCCGTAGAAGACGCGGCGTGCGGCGGTGGGCACGGCGGCCGTGATGGCGTCGAGGAGCTCGAGCGGGGTGGCCGAGGTCCCGGAGTCGGCGATCCGCAACGCGGAGAGGTCGCGGGGGGATCCCGCTTCGGCCCGCTCGGCGAGGTGGTCGAGGATCCGCTGCCACACCGCAGGGATCCCGTTGAGGTGGCTCGCACCCCAGCGCTCCACGGCGTCGCAGACGGGGACGGCGTCGGCCTGGGGCACGAGCACGAGCGTGGTCTGCGTCTGGAACGCCTGCAGCCCGATGGTCCAGGCCCCCATGTGGAACAGGGGGTAGACGCACACGGTGGCACCCCGCGGCTCGAGCTGCGAGCCGGGGTGCGTGCGGAGGTAGTTCACCCGGTGCGACAGCACCACCCCCTTCGAGGCGCCGGTGCTGCCGCTCGTGAAGAACACGACGTGCGGGTCCTGCTCCGTGAGCCCCGGCGCCTCGGGATCGTGCGTGGGCGTCGTGTCGCCGACGATCGCCCCGAGACGCAGCAGGGGCACGCCGAGCCGCCCCGCGATCACGGCGCCGTCGACGGCGTGCGCCTCGTCGACCACCAGCGCCGAGGGTCGGGCGAGGCCGATCATCTCCGCCGCCTCCTCCACGCCGAGCAGGGCGTTGGCGGGGGCGAACACCGCGCCGAGCTTCGCGAGCCCGACGAAGAGCGGCACGGCGTCGATGTCCGTGGCGCTCCACAGCACCACCCGGTCGCGGAGCCCGACGCCGTGCGCCGCCAGCGCGTGGGCGTGGGCGCTCCCCAGCCGGTCGAGCTCGCCGTAGGTGTACGTGCGGTCGCCCAACGCTACTGCGACCCGGTCCGGCACCGCGGCGGCCGCGGCCCGGAACACGTCGCCGATCAACAGGTCCATGCGCCCCCTCCCCGCCGGACACCGTAGACAAGCGGCCGCGGCAGATGGCTCAGCGGGTGGCGTGCACCATCCCCACCCCGTACTCCGCGCCCGACGAGGCGATCAGCTCGCAGAGCCCCTCGGCGAGCTCCGGCGTGGCTGCGACGACCCCGCTCCACCGGCGGGTCAGGTCGGTGTCGAGCTCGATGGGCCGACCGAACGCGTCGACCACCACGCCGCCCGCCGCCGGCACGAGCACGAGTGCGGCGGCGAGGTCCACCAACCGGTGCGAGTCGCTGCCGGCGTCCACAAAGGCGTCGACGGCTCCGGTGGCCACCATCGCGGACTCGATCGTGCTCGAACCGAGCACGCGGATCCGGGAGGCCCGGTCCACCACGCGCCACCAGGCGTCACGGTTGCGGGCACGGGGCCGGAGCATCGACAGGAACGCACCCTCGGGCGAGCGACGCCCGGTCGTGCACCGCTCGCCCTCGTCGCCGGCTCGGGCCCAGTACCGCTCGCCCGTGTGCAGCCAGACGGTCATGGCCTCGACGAAGCGACCATCCACGGCGAGCGCCGCGCTGCACGAGGCGAAGGGCACGCCGGCGGCGGCGTTCGCGGAGCCGTCCACCGGGTCCACCACCAGCGTCAGGACGTGGCCGCCGTCGATCCAGCCCGCCTCTTCCGAGAGCACGTTGACACCGAGCCCCTCGACCGCCGACAGGATCGCCGACTCCACGATGATGTCGATGAGGAGCGACGGGCTCTCATCGGCGCCGTCGGCGACACGGGTCCCGAGGGCACCGCGGTCGTGCGAACCGATCACCCGCCGGTAGGTCTCGAGCGCCGCCCGGGTCGCCGCCTCGAGCGCAGGGTGCACCGTGTCCGGATCCATCGGGCGCCGTCCTCTCGTCGGATGCTCGACCTTCGTCCCAGTCTCCGACCCCTCGCTCGACGCCGGGTGAACGCACGTCGTCCGGGGGGCAAAGCTTCGGTGGAGCCGTCACCGGGCCGGTTCGAGCGGCCACGCTGCGAGCGACCGCCACGAGCCACCTCGCCGCCCTTCGTAGAGCCGGAGCTCCCAGCGTGCCGAGGCCTCGGGTCGGACGACCAGTGCGGACAACGCAGCGAGCTCGTCGCCGGTCTCGGGCGCGAACTCGTACGCCAGGCTCAGGTGGGGGTCCGCCTTCGGCCGGACCGCGTCGTCCTTCGCTCCGGTGGGCGCCAGCCGGGCGAAGCGTTCGGCGAGATCGACGAGTCCCGGTGCCTCGAGCAGCAGGCCGAACCAGCTCCCGTCGAGGACCATGCGGGCGACCACCGGGGCGAGGGGTGAACCGCCGCAGCCGGTCACGGCCTGCTCCAGCGCGACGACCACGCCGGCGACGTCCTCGGGGCGGCGGTGGAAGAACCCGGTCACCGTGCAGTGCGGCGGGTACTCCAGCGCAGCGTTCGGGCGGATCGGGGCGGCCCGACGCCAGAAGTCGTCGAGCTGCTCCCCCAGCGGGCCGAGGGGGACGGCGTAGACGATCAGCGAGCAGCGCTCGGCGCTCACGCGAACACCGCCACGACCCGCCCGCCCCGCCACACCCATCGCAGCGCGTCGAGACCCTCGCGATCCCGGTCGACGAGCAACAGGTCGGCGCACGCACCCTCGGCGATGCGCCCACGGTCGTCCAGGCCCACCGCCGCCGCCGGCCGTTCGCTCACCAACCCCCACGCCTCGGCCAGGGGCACGACCCCGTCGGCGGCGAGCCGGAAGGGGGCGAGGAACAGCGAGGGCAGGTGGTAGTCGGAACAGACGACGTCGACGACGCCCGATGCCGCCGCCTCGGCGACGGTCGGGAAGCCGACGTGGGAGGTGCCCCGCACCGCGTTGGGGGCGCCCATCACCACTGCGGCGCCGCCGGCACGCGCCGCGGCGGCGAGGGGCAGCGACCCGGGGAACTCCACGACCGCCACCTCCCAACCGAGCGAACGGGCGAGCGCATCGTCGTCGGCATCGTCGTGCGACGCCAGCGGCACCCCGGCGAGCCGGGCCACGTGCACCAGCTCGGCGATCTGTTCGTCGCCCAGGGTGCGACGGTCCTCCAACGACGCGAGCAGCGTCGTCGCCTCGTCCATCGTGAGCCCGGCACGGCCCCGGAAGCCCTCGGCGATCCGGGCCATGTGGTGCGGCGGCGCGACGCCCGGGCTGTGGTCGTTCACCGACAGGAGGTCGACGAGCCCGGACGACACCAGGGACAGGAGCTCGTCGTGTCCGTCGGTGGCGAGCCACTCGTGACGGACGTGCAGCCGATGGTCGACGGGACGATCGACGTCCTGCCAGGGGACCGAGGCGACGAGCGTGTGCAGGGTCTCCCGGCTGCGCAGGCCCGGCTCGTAGGAGTCGGTGATCGACCAGAGGAAGGTGGTGATCCCGGCCGAGGTGAGCTGGCGCTCCATCTCGGCGACGAGCCCGGCCATGGGGAACCGGACCCCGGTGCGTGGCTGGATGCTGCGCTCGAAGGCGTCGCCGTGGATGTCGACGATGCCCGGCAACGCGAGCAGACCGTCCGCCCGGATCTCCTCGGCCCCGGCGGGGACCGTGCCGACGACCCCACCGAAGCGATCGCCCTCGACGAGGACCACGGAGTCGTCCGCCCAGCCCGACGGGGTGAGGGCTCGCACGCCTGCAATCGCAAGGGTCTTCATCGGCATGGGCGGCACGGTATGCCCGTCGGCCGTCCGCCTGCAGTCCCGAGGGCGCACCGGCACAGCGATTCCACGAAGGGTTCACCAGGACGCGACGCGGTCGTGGTTGTCATGACAACTCGCCCTGCTCGGATGGGCGGGTGCCCGAACGCGCCGCCTACCTCGAGCTCGCCGAATCGCTCGCCGAGCGGGTCGAGCACGCCCGCGTCGCCGAACGTCTGCCGTCCGAGCACGAGCTCGCGGCGACCTACGGCGTCTCCCGCATCACCGCCCGCGCCGCACTCCAGGAGCTCGAACGCCGGCACCTCGTCCAACGCGTTCGAGGGTCGGGGACCTTCGTCTCACCGCGCATCGACTACGTGCTGTCGCCGGCCATGCCGCCGAGTTGGACCGAGACGGTCCGGGCCGCAGGCCACGACGCCCGCAGCGAGCTGACGGCCGTCCACGAGGCCGTCGCCGACGGCATCACCGCCGACCTCCTCGAGGTGCCCATGGGTGCGGCGGTCCTCGTGCTGGAGCGGCGGAGCACGGTGGACGGTCGGACGGCCGGCGTCGGCCGATCCCACCTGCCGGCCGACCTCCTCCCCGGTCTCGCCGACCGCCTCGACGCCGCCGGGTCGCTGTTCCGGACGCTCACCGCGCTCGGCTTCGACCCCGTGCGTGCGTCGGTCCGGGCCGAGCTCGCCGTGTCGCCCGCCGACGTCGCCCCTGCACTGGGGCTGGAGGGTCGTCCACCGGCGTGGAGGATCGAGAGCCGGAACCGCTGCGCCCGGACCGGACGGGTGCTCGAGCGGAGCGTCGGCTGGATGCGCGCCGACGTGCTGCGCGTGGTCTTCGAGTTGGAGGAACGCGGCGGCGAACGCCCCGCCCGTCGAGCAGGAGGTACGAGATGACCGAGACGACCCTGGGTTTCCAGGGATCGCTGTCCCGCGAGCGCAGGAGCGAGCTCCTGGCGCTGGCGGAACCCGACGCCGTCATCGCCCTCGCCGAGCGGTGCATCGAGGGGATCGACACCCGCGTGACCGCCGGACCCGAGGTGGGGATGGTGGTGCTCCAGGTGCGCGAGCCCGTGGAGGCGACCCGCTTCCACCTCGCCGAGGTTCTCGTCACCCGCGCCGAGGTGACCCACGGCGGCGTGCGCGGCTGGGCGATGCGGGCCGGCGACGAGCCGCTCGCCACGGTCGCCGCCGCGGTGTGCGACGCCGCCGCCGCGGTAGACGGGCCGTTCCGGCCCGAGATCGACGTGCTCTGCCACATGACCGAGCGGGCCGAGCGCGAGCGCCGCGCCGCCGAGTGGGCCGAGCTCGAGGCCACGATCGTCGACTTCGAGGAGCTCGACCGATGACCGCCGTCCGTTCCCTCCGGCTCACGGGCTCCGACGCCCACGACGCCTTCATGGTGCTGCTGCACACGCTGGCCGAGCCCGGCGACCTGGGCGCCCTCCGACCGGGGGTCCTCCCCGACGATGTGCCGGCCGCCGCGGTGTTGCCGCTCGCGATCGCCGACGTCGACGTGACCGTCCACGTCCAGGGCGACGACGAGTTCGCCACCCGGATCCGCGAGGCGACCCTGAGCCCCGCCGCCCCGATCGGGGACGCTGCCATCGTCGTGCTGCTCGACGCCCGCCCGGAGCACCTGCGAGCGGCCCGTCGGGGCGTCGCCGACGCCCCCGAGGACGGGGCGCGCATCGCCATCGCCGTCGATCGCCTCGTCCCGCTCGGCGCCGTCCAGGCTGCGACCGGCTCCGTGCCCGAGGGCTCGACCGTCCTGCGGTTGCAGGGCCCGGGCGTCCCCGACGTCCGCTGGGTCGCCGTCACCGGCCTCGCCCTCGGCGTGGTGGAGGCGCTCACCGAGGCCAACGCCGCGTTCCCGGCGGGCATCGACGTCTGGCTCGCCGACCGCACGGGCCGGATCCTCGGCCTGCCGCGGAGCTGCACCGTCACCACCGATCACACCGACCAGGAGGACCGCTGATGGGATACGCCGCCGCACGCGGTGGTCTCGAGGCCATCGTCGCCGCCGAGGAGCTCGTCCGCCGCGCCCGTGTGGCGGGACGGAGCTCGTGGCTCGAGCCCGACCAGCTCGTCGAACGGCTGCGCTACGCCGTCGACCGGGTGATGGGCGAGGGCGGCCTGTGGGCCCCCGACCTCGCCGCCCGCGCCCTGCGCCAGGCCGAGGGCGACGTCATCGAGGCCGCCCACCTCCTCCGGACCCACCGGGCGACGCTGCCCCGCTTCGGCTACACCGACCCGGTCGACACCGACGAGATCGAGCTGCTCCGGCGGATCGTGCCCGCCTACCGCGAGGCCCCCGGGCCGCAGTTGTTGGGCCGCACCCTCGACTACACGGGCCGCCTGCTCGACCTCACCCCGGACGACCAGGCCAGGCAGGCATCGGCCGAGGCGGCCGCTGCGGCGGCAGCAGCCCCGGCGGTCGACGATCCGCAGCTCCCGCCGCCGGCGCCGCTCCGGCTGCTCGACCTGCTCCGGTCGCAGGACCTCGCGGTGGACCGACGCCGCGCCGACGATCCGGAACCGACCGACATCACCCGCGTCGCGGCCCGGCCGGGGGCCGACCGTTCGGCCCTGCTCGCCACGATGGCCCGCGCCGAGACCGGCGCCCTCGTGAACCTCTGGTACCGCAACATCCTCGGCCCCGACAGCTACCTGCACGAAATCACCCTCGGCGAGGTGCGGCACGGGCGGCTGCCGGTCCGGGTCGCCCACGGGGTGACCGGTGCGCCCGTCCGCATCGGCTCGGTGCGGGTCACCGAGGTCGAGGCCATCGAGGACCTCGACGGCGTCGACGAGCAGCGGACCCACTTCGACGTCGGCTACGGCTGCTGCCTCGGGCACAACGAGCGCAAGGCCATCGCGATGGCCAACCTCGACATCTCCCTGCACCGGGACCGCGGCCGCTCGGGACTGGCCCAGGCGGTGCTGATGACCACCGACGGGCTCGACGCCTCGGGCTTCCTCGAGCACCTCAAGCTGCCGCACTACGTGACCTTCCGGTCGATGGTGGAGCGCAAGACGACCATGCGGACCGAGCGGGCCCGGGCCGGCCGCCGCCAGCGGGTGACCAGCCCGTCCACGACGCACACCGACAGCCACACCGACAGCCACACCGACCGGGGGGAGGCGACGGCATGACCGCGCTCGGCACGCTGATGGACACCGCACCGGGAGCAGCCGCAGATGACGATCCGGCGCTGCGCACCATCCTGGACGAGTACGCGAAGCGGGAGGTGCGCCGCGCGGTCCTCACCGCCATCGCGGTCCCGGGCTACCAGGTGCCGTTCGGCTCCCGCGAGATGCCCGTCGCCCGCGGGTGGGGCTCGGGCGGCCTGCAGGTCACCCTCGCCGTGGTGGGCAGGGACGACGTGGTGAAGGTGTACGACCAGGGCGAGGACGCCGGGGTGAACGCTGCGAACCTCCGCCGGCTGATCGAGGCCAGCACCGGCGTCGCCACCACCACCGACGCCCGGGAGGCCACGGTGGTCCAGACCCGGCATCGGGTCCCGGAGGACCCGATGGGCCCCGGGCAGATCCTGGTGCTGCAGGTGCCCGTCCCGGAGCCCCTCCGCGGCGTGGAGCGCGACATGCGGGAGCTGCGGCGCATGCACGCCGAGGCCGACTACGCCCGCATGTGGGTGAGCCTCTACGAGGACATCGTCCGCAACGGCGTCATCACCAAGACCACCGGCTACCCGTGCCTGGTCGGCGGCCGGTACGTGATCGCGACCACCCCCATCCCCCGCTGGGACGTCCCGAAGCTGCACCAGGCGCCGTTCCTGAGCCTGTTCGGCGCCGGGCGGGAGAAGCGCATCTACGCCATCCCGCCGTACACCGACGTGGTCCCGCTCACCTTCGACGACGTGCCGTTCGAGGTCGAGCGCTCCGAGGGCGCGTGCTGCCACCGCTGCGGCGCCGGCGTGGGCGCCGACGCCGAGTCCTACCTGGTCGAGCTGCCCGGAGTGGACGGCTCCCGCTGGGTGTGCAGCGACACGGACTGGTGCAACCGCCGGCTCGAGGATCGAACCGGCACCGACAACGACACCGCCACCCAGGAGGGCACGGCATGAGCGACGGAACGCGACGACGCTGGGCCCTCGAGGTCGACGCACTCGGAAAGATCTACGGCCCCGGCGGCCCCGCCGACGTGGCGGGCACCGGGCCCGAGCACGGCACCGTGGTCAGCCCCTCCACCGGCGCCGTGGTCGGCGCGTGGGACGTCGGGTTCCGCGTCGCTCCGGGCGAGGCGCTCGGCATCGTCGGCGAGTCCGGTTCGGGCAAGTCGACGGTGCTTCGCTGCATCGCGGGCGATCAGCACACGAGCTTCGGCACGGTCCGCCTGGCCACGCTCGACCCCGACGTCGACGTGCTCTCGCTCGAGCCCGCCGCACGGCGCGCCCTGCGGATCGACCAGCTCGCCGTCGTCTACCAGGACCCGGCCGAGGGGCTCGACCTCCGGATCAGCGCCGGCGGCAACGTCGCCGAGCGACTGACCGCCGCCGGCTGGCGGCACTTCGGCGACATCCGCGAGCGGGCCGCCGAGCTGCTCCGGCGCACCGAGGTCCCGCTGGAGCGGATGGACGACCCCGTCGGCCAGTTCTCCGGAGGCATGCGCCAACGCGTCCAGC
>JBEIGA010000168.1:0-9125 GCA_040382135.1 Acidimicrobiales bacterium | reverse complement strand
TCCCGGTCGGCGCCCCCGGGCGCGGCCCATCGCCCAGGGGGCCGCTGGTAGCCTCGTCCGACGTGACGGCGACCGTCGGCATCGGGCTCCGGCGGAGCTGGCCTCAGCGACTCCTCATCTTCATGGGGATCGCCGTCGCTGTCGCGTCCGCCATCGCCGCGACCCGGCTCTGGTCGCTGTACGGGAGCCTCGAGTCCATCCCGCGGTACGTCTTCCCGAGCGGCGTCCTCGTCGAGGAGGCCGTGAGCGGCGGGCCCGTCAACTTCCTCCTGATCGGCACGGACAGCGCCGCCGGCCTCGACAGCGACGACCCCGTCACCATCGGCCGCGACCTCGACGAGGCCCAGTCGCTCGCGGACGTCGTCATGCTCCTGCGTCTCGACCCGGCCACCGGCAACGCCTCGGTGGTGTCGTTCCCCCGGGACCTCTGGCTCGACGTCCCCGGTGCCGGGGAGATGAAGCTTTCGGAGTCGTTCCAGGTCGGCGGGCCCCAGCAGGGTGTCCGGTACGTGACCGAGACCATCACCCAGACCTTCGACGTCGACATCAACCATGTGGTCGTCATCGACTTCGAGGGCTTCCGCGAGGTGGTCGACGCCATCGGCGGGGTGCCGGTCTGGTTCCCCTACGCCGCCCAGGCGCCGTCCACCGGTCTGATCATGGAGCAGGGGTGCCATGTGCTCGACGGAGCGCAGGCCCTCGCCTACGTGCGGCCACGCCGGGACTACTACGAGGACCTCGACGGCGACGGCAGGTTCTCGCGGGACGAGCTGACGCAGGGCACCGACCTCGAGCGGAACAAGCGCCAGCAGGACTTCCTCGTCCTCGCCCTCGACCGGGCGGTCGCCCGGGGGGCCCGGGAGCTGCTCGTCCAGAACGACCTGATCGAGGCGGGGAGCGAGGCGGTCACCCTCGACCAGAACCTGACCGCCAACACCATGCTCGACCTCGCCCGGGCGTTCGCGGACTTCAGCCCGGAGAGCCTGCAGCGCTACACGTTCTCCTACCCCGTGCTCACCAACGACACCGTGCGCGGGGCGGCGGTGCTGCGGATCGACCTGGAGCAGGCCCAACCGGTCCTCGACATCTTCCGCGGGCTCGACGGGCTGCGGCCGGCGCAGGTCACCGTCCAGGTGGTCGACGCCCGCACCGAGGCGGGCGGCGACGCTCTCGACGAGCAGGTCCTCGGCCGGGGCTTCCAGGTCGCCGGGCTCTCCGAGGACCCCGGCGCCGAGGACGTCACGACCATCCGGTTCACCGAGGACCAGCGGGCCGGTGCGCTCCTGCTCGGGCGCTTCCTGCTCGAGGTGCCCCGGTTCGAGCTCGTCGAGGGGTTCGGGTCCCTCACCCTGGTCGCCGCCGACGACGTCGGTTTCGTCCTCGCCCCGCGCGAGCCGCCGGAGGTCCAGGAGGCCCTCGAGGACGACGCGCCCCCGGTCGCCACCACCACCACGACCGTGCCGCCCGACACCACCGCGACGGGTGGCGGCGAGGAGGTCACCACGACCACCAGCGGCATCTGGGGAAAGCCCCCCGAGGGTGTCGCGTGCGGGTGACGGAGCGCAGGTGATCGCAGCCGTCGGGTTCAGGACCGCAGGGCAACTGCCGACCATGGGAGGGTTGGACACGTGATGAGAGCGGGACTTCCGATGGCGAGTGGGATCACGGTGGTGGGTGCGGGGTACGTGGGTCTGACGACCGCGGCCTGCTTCGCGCATCTGGGCCATGACGTGGTGTGCGCGGACGTGGACGAGCGGAAGATCGCCCTGTTGTCGCAGGGGGTCATCCCGATCCACGAGGACGGGCTCGAGGGGTTGGTGAAGGAGGGGCTGGCGTCGGGTCGGCTCCGGTTCGTGCTTGGGTCGGAGGACGCGGTCGAGGGTCGGGAGTTCGTGTACCTGTGCGTGCCCACGCCGCAGGGGCCGGACGGTTCGGCGGATCTGTCCTACATCGAGGCGGCGGCACGGTCGATCGCGCCGCGGCTGGCGCGTGGTTCGATCGTGGTGAACAAGTCGACGGTGCCGGTGGGGTCGACGCGGTTGGTGGAGCAGTTCCTCTGTCGGCCGGACGTGTTCGTGGTGTCGAACCCGGAGTTCCTGCGTGAGGGGACGGCGGTGTCGGACTTCTTGAACCCGGATCGGGTGGTGATCGGCACCGACGACCAGCAGGCGGCGACGCGGGTGGCGGGGTTGTTCCTGGGGGTGCGGGCGCCGATCCTGATCACGGATCCGGCGTCGGCGGAGACGACGAAGTACGCGTCGAACGCGTTCCTGGCCACGAAGCTGTCGTTCGTGAACGCGGTGGCGGCGGTGTGCGAGGCGGTCGGGGCGGACGTGAACGACGTGATGCTCGGGATCGGCTACGACCGGCGGATCGGGCACGAGTTCCTGAAGCCGGGTCCGGGTTGGGGTGGTTCGTGCTTCCCGAAGGACACGCGGGCGATGATGCGCATCGCGGAGGACGCCGGGTACGACTTCGCGTTCCTGCGTGGCGTGATCGAGGTCAACGACGAGCAGTTCGAGCGGGTCGCGGCGAAGGTCGCCGAGGCGGTGGGCGGCAGCCTTGCCGGGCACCGGGTCGGGGTGCTCGGGATGACGTTCAAGGCCGGCACCGACGACCTGCGCGAGTCCCCGGCGCTCGAGGTGATCCACCGGCTGGTGGCCCGCGGGGCCACGGTCCGGGCGTACGACCCGGCGGTCCGCGCCGCGCCCGTGGAGGGGATCGAGGTCGCCGACGACGCCTACGCTGCGCTCGAGGGCGCCGAGGTGCTGGTCGTGCTCACCGAGTGGGACGAGTTCAAGTGGCTCGACCTCGACAAGGTCCGCAGCGTGATGGCCGACCACAACGTCGTCGACGCCCGCAACATCCTCGACGTCGGCGCCCTCCGCCGACGCGGCTTCACCTACCGCGGCATCGGACGGAACTGACGTGCGCGTCGTCGTCACCGGCGGAGCCGGCTTCCTCGGGTCGCACATCTGCGACGCCCTCCTCGCCCGCGGCGACGAGGTCGTCTGCCTCGACAACCTCGTGACGGGCGACCTCACGAACGTCGAGCACCACTTCGGGAACCCGGCGTTCCGGTTCGTCCGCCACGACGTGAGCGACATGATCTGGGTGCCCGGCGCGGTCGACGCGGTCATGCACTTCGCCAGCCCGGCGTCACCGGTCGACTACCTCGAGCTGCCCATCCAGACGCTGAAGGTCGGCAGCCTCGGGACCCACAACTCGCTCGGCCTCGCGAAGGAGAAGGGCGCCCGGTTCCTGCTCGCCTCCACGAGCGAGGTGTACGGCGACCCGCAGGAGCACCCCCAGCGCGAGACCTACTGGGGGCACGTCAACCCGGTGGGGCCCCGCGGCGTGTACGACGAGGCGAAGCGCTTCGCCGAGGCGATGACCATGGCGTACCACCGCACCCACGGGGTGGACCCCCGCATCGTCCGCATCTTCAACACCTACGGCCCGCGGATGCGCCCCCGCGACGGCCGCGTCGTGTCGAACTTCATCGTCCAGGCCCTGCTCGGGCAGCCGATCACCCTCTACGGCGACGGCTCGCAGACCCGCAGCTTCTGCTTCGTCGAGGACGAGGTCCGCGGCTTCCTCGCCCTGCTCGACGCCACCGACGTCCACGATCCCGTGAACATCGGCAACCCCAACGAGTTCACGGTGCGCGAGCTCGCCGAGCTGGTGCTCGAGGTGCTCGGCGTGGACCGCGAGATCGTGCACGAACCGCTGCCGGTGGACGACCCCACCCAGCGACGACCCGACATCACCCGGGCACGGGAGCTGCTCGGCTGGGAGCCGGTGATCCAGCTCCGCGAGGGGATCGAGCGCACTGCGGCGTTCTTCCGCGACCGGCTCGCCGCCACCGGCGAGCTCTGACCGGCGCGGTCCGCGCCGACACCTCTGCCAGACTCGGCCACCGTGAGCCGGTCGTTGCGCGTCGCCGTGACCCTCGAGCAGTGCTGGCACCGGGTCCCCGGCGGCACGGCAACCTCCGCGCTCCGCACGGCCGCGGCGATCGCCGCGCTCGAGGCGGAGGGCGTGGAGCAGGTCGGGGTCGCCGCCCACCACCGCCACCTGCCGGCCGACGCCTTCCGCCCCCCGGTCCCGGTGCGTCACCTCCCTGTGCCGCGCCGTCTGCTGTACGAGACGTGGCACGCCGTGGCACGGCCCCGGGTCGAGCTGGCGACCGGGCGCGTCGACGTCACCCACGCCACGGGCGTCGCCGTGCCGGGGACCCGTGCCCCGCTGGTCGTGACCGTGCACGACCTCGGGTTCCGGCACCGGCCCGAGCACTACACGCGCCACGGGGTGCGCTTCTTCGAGCGGGCGCTGGAGCTCACCCGCCGCCGGGCCGCCCTCGTCCTCTGCCCCTCCGAGGCGACGCGGCGCGAGTGCGCCGAGGCCGGGATCGCCGAGGACCGCCTCCGGGTGATCCCCTGGGGGGTGTCGTCCGCGTCGGTCACGGCGGACGACATCGCTGCGGTCCGTGCCCGCCACGCGATCCCCGGCCGCTACGTGCTGTGGGTCGGCACGATCGAGCCCCGCAAGAACCTGCCCACCCTGCTCGCCGCGCTCCGCCGTCTGCCCGACGACGTCACGCTCGTGCTCGCCGGGCCCGCGGGCTGGCACGAGGACCTCACGGTCCACCGGCAAGGCATCGAGCACCGGGTCCGGCTCACCGGTTTCGTGTCCGGGGCGGAGCTGGCGGCCCTCTACGCCGGGGCGTCGGTGTTCTGCTACCCGAGCCTGCTCGAGGGGTTCGGGATGCCCGTCCTGGAGGCGATGGCCCAGGGTGCGCCGGTCGTGACGTCGTCGGGGACCTCGACCGAGGAGGTGGCCGGTGACGCCGGTCTGGTCGTCCCGCCGAAGGACGGCGAGGCCCTCGCCGACGCGCTGCTGCGGGTGCTCGACGACACCTTGCTCGCCGACCGGCTCCGGGTCGCCGGCCTCGCCCGGGCCGCCACCTACACCTGGGAGCGGACCGCTCGGGAGACGGTGACCGCCTACCGGGATGTGGTCCGGTGACCCCGCCGACGCGGATCGCCGTCAACCTCCTGTTCTGCGTGCCCGGCGTGGTGGGCGGGTCCGAGGAGTACACGGTCCGGACGCTGCGGGCGTTCGCCGAGCACGGCCCGGACGACCTGCGCCTCACCCTCTTCGGGCCGCCTGCGCTGTTCGCCGCCCACCCCGACCTCGCTGCGGCGTTCCCGACCGTGCCGTCGCCGGTGTCCGGCCGGTCCAAGCCGTTGCGGGTCCTCGCCGAGAGCACCTGGCTCGCCCTCCGGCTCCGACGCGGCGGGTTCGCCCTCTGCCACCACGTCGGCGGGCGGATGCCCGCGGTCCGTCCCGTCCCCGGGATGGTCACCGTCCACGATCTCCAGCCGCTCCACACGCCGGAGCGGTTCCACCCGGTCAAGCGGCGGTTCATCACCTGGTCGCTGCCGCGCTCGGCCCGGGCGGCGGTCGAGGTCGTGGCGGTCAGCGAGGTCGTGGCGGCCGACGTCGTCGCGCGGCTCGGTGTGCCGGCCGACCGGGTCGCCACCGTGTCCTCCGGGCTCCTGCCGCCCGATCCGCAGCGCTCGGCGGCCGTCCCGCCGGCGTCGGTGGGGGAACGCCTCGCCCGCGGTCGGCGGCTGCTCGTGTACCCGGCGATCACCCACCCCCACAAGGGCCACCGGGTGCTGCTCGACGCCTTCGCCCGGGTCGCGGCCGAGGTGCCCGACGTGGACCTCGTGCTGACCGGCGGCGCAGGGGCCGACGAGGGGGCGGTCGCGTCCGCTGCGGCGGCGCTCGGCGACCGCGTCCTGCGGCTGGGGCGGATCCCGCGGGGCGAGCTCGACGCCGTCCTCGCCGCTGCGGAGGCCCTGGTCTTCCCGTCGGCGTTCGAGGGCTTCGGCCTGCCGGTGCTCGAGGCCATGGCCGCCGGGGTGCCCGTGCTCTGCAGCGACCTGCCGGTGCTGCGCGAGGTCACGGGAGGCGCCGCCGTGCTGGTGCCCCCCGGCGATGCGGCCGCCTGGGCCGCGGCCATCCGGGACCGCCTGACCGACCCGCGGCCACGCCGCGAGGTGGCCGCGCCGGGGCTCGCCGCCGCCGCCCGCTACACCCCCGAGCGCTCGGCCGCGGCCCTCGAAGCCGCCTACCGCGCCGCCCTCACCCGCGTTCGGTGAGTCCCGCGTTCGGTGAGGTGAAACGCGTGACAGCCACGCGTTTCACCTCACAGAACACCGGCGTGCGAGGCTGCGGGGATGGAGCTGCTCGTGCTCTGCCCGCACTTCGCGCCGGACACCGCGCCCACCGGCGAGGTCATGACCGCCATCGCGCGTGGCCTCACCGACCAGGGCCACCGCCTGCGGATCGTGACCTCGCTGCCGTGGTACCGGCAGCACGCGGTCGAGGTCGGCTGGGAGGGTCGGATCGTCCGGCACGAGGACACGCCGTGGGGGCGGATCACCCGGCTCCACCCGTTCCCGACCGACAAGCGCAACATCCCGGCCCGGGCGCTGGCGTTCGGGGCGTTCACCGCCGAGACCGGGCTGGCGTCGCTCGTCGGCGCCCGGCCCGACGGGGTCCTCGCCATGTCGCCGCCGCTCACGCTGGGCCTGGCCGGAGCCGCGGCTGCCCGCCGGTGGGGCGTCCCGTTCGTGTTCAACATCCAGGACGTGTTCCCCGACGTCGCCATCGAACTGGGCAAGCTCACCGACCCACGCCTCATCCGCGCCGCCCGGGCGCTCGAGCGGACCTGCTACCGCCTGGCCGACGCGGTCACCGTGTTGTCGGAGGAGCTGCGCGACAACGTCGCGGCGAAGCTGCCCGTGGGCAGCAGGACCCGCGTCGAGATGATCCCGAACTTCGTGGACCTCGACCGTGTGGCGCCGGGGGAGCGGTGCAACGCCTACCGAGCCGAGCTCGGCATCGGCGACGAGCCCGTCGTGATGTACGCCGGCAACGTCGGGTTCTCCCAGTCGCTCGACCTCGTGGTCGCTGCGGCACGGGAGCTGCCCGAGGTCACCTTCGTGGTCAACGGGGAGGGCTCCGCCCGGCCGGACCTCGAACGGTCGGCCGCGGGGCTCGCCAACGTGCGCTTCGTCGACTACCAGCCCCGGGAGCGCCTGGCCGAGGTGCTCGCCGCCGGGGACCTGCACGTCGTGCCCCTCCGGCGTGGCCTCGCCATGGCCAGCGTCCCCTCGAAGCTGTACTCGATCCTCGCCGCCGGCCGGCCCGTCCTGGCGAGCGTCGACGAGGGCACCGAGGTCGCCCGCACCGTCGAGGCGGCCGGTGCCGGCCGTGCCGTGCCGCCGGAGGACCCGGCCGCCTTCCTCGCCGCACTGCGGGAGCTGCTCGCCGACCGGGCCTCGCTCGCTGCGTCCGGGGCGTCCGGGCGGGCGTTCGTCGAGGCGTGGGTGTCCCCCGATGCCGTGGCGGGCCGGTACGCCGCCCTGTTCGACGAGCTGAGGACCGCCCGAGCCGTGCGAGCGTGAACGGGTATCCCCCTGGCGAACCGGTAGCGTGGGTCCGCTATGGGTAAGGCATCCTCTTCGAAGAAGGTCGCGCGGGCCGCTCGCGCCGCAGCGTCCTCCCGTCCGGGTGAGCGTCGGAACCTCGGGTTCCCGCTCGTGGTCGCCGCCATCGTGGTGCTGGGCATCGGGCTCGTGGTGTTCGCCCGGTCGACCCGCGAGGCGTCGGCGGCCCCTCGGATCGGTCAGCACTGGCACGCCTCCTACGACATCTTCGTGTGCGACGACTTCGACGTCGAACCCGTGCCGGAGCAGCCGAGCGGCTCCGGCATCCACACCCACGGTGACGGGCTGATCCACATCCACCCGTTCTCGAGCACGGCCACCGGCGACAACGCCCGTCTCTCGGTCTGGTTCGAGAACCAGGGCGGAGCGATCACCGACGAATCGGTCACCTTCGCCGGGGGCCGCACCTTCACCGAGGGCGAGGACTGCAACGGCGAACCGACGGTGCTACACGTGCTGCGCTACGACGCCGATGACCTCTCGGCCCGTCCCGAGGTGATCACCGAGGACCTCGCCGACGTGAAGTTCCTGAAGAACCGCGAGGCCTTCGTCTTCGCCCTGATCCCCGAGGGCGCCGAGCTGCCCGAGCCGAGCCAGGGCCGTCTCGACACCCTCGACCGGGTCGATCCGGAGGACCTGGGCGACGTCTCGAGCACCACGACGACGGCTGCCGCGGGCGAGGACGGCGGCGACGCCTCGACCACCACCGTGGCCGACGAGGGCGCCTCCACCACGACCGCTGCGGGCTGACGTGCGGGCGGTCATCCTCGTCGGCGGGTTCGGCACGCGGCTGCGGCCGCTCACGCTGACCCGGCCCAAGCAGATGCTCCCGGTCGTGCACTCCACGATGATCGAGCGGGTGGTCGAGAGCCTCGGCCGTCAGGGCGTCACCGAGGTCGTGCTGTCGCTCGGCTACCGCCAGGACGTGTTCGTCGAGGCCTTCCCGGACGGCACCTGCGCCGGGGTCCGCCTCGTCTACGCCGTGGAGCCCGAACCGCTCGACACCGCCGGAGCCATCGGCTTCGCGGCCCGGTACGCCGGCGTCGACGAGACCTTCGTGGTGCTCAACGGCGACGTCCTCACCGACATCCCCCTCGCCGGTCTGCTCGAGCGGCACGCCTCCTCGGGCGCCGAGGGCACCATCGCGCTCACGCCGGTCGACGATCCGTCCCGGTACGGCGTCGTGCCCACCGAGCCCGACGGCCGCGTGCTCGGGTTCGTGGAGAAGCCTCCGCGGGACGAGGCGCCCACCAACTGGATCAACGCCGGGATGTACGTCCTGGAGCCGTCGGTGCTGGACCGCATCCCCGGGGATCGCAAGGTCTCGGTCGAGCGGGAGACGTTCCCGCAGCTGGTCGAGGCCGGCGCGCTCTACGCCGTGCAGTCCGACGCCTACTGGGTCGACGCCGGCACGCCGGAGACCTACCTCCAGGTCCAGCTCGACCTGCTCGACGGGGTCCGGGGCACGCCCGAGGACGGCACCCACCCCTCGGCGGTCGTGGACCCGACCGCGTCGGTGGCGCGCTCGGTGCTCGGTGCCGGTGTGGTCGTCGGACCCGGTGCCAGCGTGCGCGACAGCGTCCTGTTCCCCGGCGCCACGGT
>JBEIGA010000167.1:0-9252 GCA_040382135.1 Acidimicrobiales bacterium | reverse complement strand
CGCCCACCTCGGCCACGGCGGCAACGTGCAGGGTGACTGCATCGCCTGCCCGTACCACGGCTGGACCTGGGGCCCCGACGGCACCAACCGCGCCATCCCCTACGAGGACCGGCCCAACCCCTCGAAGCGCATCCGGTCCTGGACCGTGGTGGAGCAGCACGAGTGCGTCTACCTCTGGCACGACCCGAACGGCGGGCCGCCCCGCTGGGCGCTGCCGAACGTGTTCAGCGCGTTCGACGGCGAGACGGCCGACGCGTCCGACTACTACCGGGCCTACCCGGAGCTCTCGGTCACGTACGAGCGGGAGCCCGTCCACCCGCAACTGCCGCTCGAGAACACCGGCGACACCATGCACTTCCGGTACGTGCACCGCGCCACGGTCTGGCCGCGCCTGCTCGGCCTGGAGGCGGACGAGAGCACGCTGTGGTTCCGCAGCGGCTGGCCCGACACGTCGGACCCGAGCGGCGAGCGGATGGCGCTCGAGATCCAGAGCATCCACTGCGGCGTCGGCAACACGCTGAGCAAGTTCGACGGTGCCACGCCCTACCGGCTGATCTTCTGCACCACGCCGATCGACGACGAGACGTCGGACATGTTCTATTCGATCTGGTGGCCCAAGGGTTCCGACCCGTCCGACGTGCCACCGGAGGAGCTCCGCGCCCGCATCGAGCAGCAGTTCCTCGTCACCCTCTGGGACGACCTCGAGATCTGGCGCTACCAGGAGTACGTGGAGCACCCGGCGCTCGCCCAGATCGACGCGAAGCCGTTCAAGCTCGTGCGCAGCTGGTGCAAGCAGTTCTACGAGATCGACCCGGACTGAGTTCGGGCCGCAACCCACGAGGTGGACAGGATGACCGACTGGCGGTCGATCGACTTCTTCAACGACTCGACGGTCCACGATGACCCGTACGCCTACTTCGACCAGTTGCGCGAGGAGTGCCCCGTCCTGCCCCTCCCCCACCTCGGCGTCGTCGCCGTCAGCGGCTACGAGGAGGCCACCGAGGTGTACCGGCGGACCGACACGTTCTCGTCCTGCAACGCCGTGGTCGGACCGTTCGCCGCGTTCCCGGTCCCCCTCGATGGCGACGACGTCAGCGAGATCGTGCACCGACACCGCGACCAGCTCCCGCTGCACGAGCACATGGTCACGATGGACCCGCCCGAGCACACCCGGGAACGGGCGCTCGTGATGCGGCTCCTCACCCCGAGGCGGCTGCGTGAGAACGAGGCGTTCATGCTCCGCCTCGCCGACCGCCTGCTCGACGAGCTCCTCCCCGCCGGCCGTTGCGAGTTCATCGGCGCCTACGCCCAGCCCTTCGCGCTCCTCACGGTGGCCGACGTGCTCGGCGTCCCCGAGGAGGACCACGAGCGGTTCCGCGCCGGCTTCGGGCTGAGCGCGACCCCGGGCGAGGTGGGCGGATCACCGGGCGAGACCGAGATGAACCCCCTCGGCTGGCTCGACGAGTGGTTCGCCCGATACATCGAGGATCGCCGGCGAGCGCCACGCCACGACGTGCTCACCGATCTGGCCACCGGCTCCTACCCGGACGGTTCCACGCCCGAGGTGGTGAACGTGGTGCGCATCGCCACGTTCCTGTTCGCCGCCGGCCAGGAGACCACCGCCCGCCTCCTCGCCACGGCGCTCAAGCTCCTCGCCGAGGACCCGTCGTTGCAGGCACACCTGCGGAACGACCCGGGCCGGATCCCGGACTTCCTCGAGGAGGCCCTGCGGATGGAGAGCCCGGTGAAGGCCGACTTCCGGCTCGCGCTGCGCACCACCACCATCGGCGGGGTCGAGGTGAAGGCGGGCACCCCGGTCATGCTCCTGAACGGTGCCGCCAACCGCGACCCCCGCCACTTCGAGTGTCCGGCGGAGTTCCGAGCCGACCGCGCCAACGCCCAGGCCCACATAGCGTTCGGCCGCGGCGTCCACTCGTGCCCGGGTGGGCCGCTCGCCCGGGCCGAGGCCCGGATCAGCCTCGAGCGGATCCTCGCCCGCATGCACGACATCCGCCTGTCCGAGGAGCACCACGGGCCTGCGGGCGAGCGACGGTTCGCCTACGAGCCCACCTGGGTGCTGCGGGGGCTGACCCGCCTGCACCTCGAGTTCACGCCGACACGGTCCTGATCATCCCGCGACGGCAGCACGCACCTCCTCGCAGTGGCGTGGGTGGATGCCTCGGACCGGTCACCGCCGGAGGTCCCGACGACCGTCTGCATCCACGCGGGTCCTGCGCTGCGAAGAGCGGTCGACGACCACCGACCGACGGGAGACCTCCGTGAAGAAGTTCGTCCTCGCCCTGCTCGCCTCGATCGTGGCGCTCGGCCTCCTCGCGCCCACCGCATCCGCCAGCCGAAACCGCCCTGCGACCGTGGTCGACTCCCTGGTGCAGGTGAGCGGCACGTCCGGACCCGATCGCACCGCCTGGGACTTCGACCTCCTCATCGCCGCAGCCTCCGCGGTGAAGGTCCCGGGCACCGACACCTCCGTGGCGACCTTCCTCACCCAGCAGTCGTCGATCACCGTCTGGGCACCGAACGACGCCGCCTTCCGTCGGCTCGCCCAGGAGCTCGGCTGCACCACCTGCGGCACCGAGGCCGCGACCGGCACCTTCCTGCTCGGCCTCGACCAGGCGACGCTGTTCACGGTGCTCGCTTATCACGTGACGCCGGAGGCGTTGAACGCCTTCCAGGTCCTCGGACGGAGCACCTTCGACACCCTGCTCCCCGACCAGGACCTCGTCCGGCACGGACTGCGGTTGCAGGACGCCGACACCAACGACCGTGACGCCTCGATCACCCTTCCGCTCAACCTCGTGTCCCGCAACGGCATCGTCCACGCGGTGAGCGAGGTGCTGCGCCCGATCGACCTGCCCTGATCCGGTGTGGATGCGTGGGGACCGGGGCCGCAGAGCCCCGGTTCCCCACGCGTCAAGACGAGGAGGCCGCGACCCGAGGGTCAACCCCCGGCTTCGGCCTCCGCCTCACCCTCCTCGACCTGCACCTCCAGGCTCGGGCTGCCGAAACGGGGGGCGTGGCACCGGCGAGCGCTGCCGCCCGGTCCGGGCCGTCAGCCGGCCGTGCCGAAGCTGCGGACGAACACGGCGAGCTCCTCGCGCTCGCGTTCGAAGGCGGCGGCGAGCTCGGCCCGCTCCGGCGCGTTCAGCAGCCGCTTCACCCGGGACAGCGCCTCGAGGGAGCGCGTGGCGAGCCGCTGGGCGTGGTCGTGGGTGACGGGTAGCAGCGCCTCCGGTTCGCAGAGCCGCCACGCCAGGCCCATCGCCTGCGCCTCCTCCGCGGTGATCCACTCTGATGACAGCAACGTCCACGCCGCCTGTTGCCGGCCGAGCAGCTTCGGGAACAGGTAGCTCGACCCGGCCTCGGTGGGCGCCCCCAGCTCGGTGAACGGGCAACGGAGCCGGGCCTCGGTCGACATCAGGACGATGTCGGCGAAGGCGAGCATCGTCATGCCGAACCCGACCGCGTACCCGTTCACCGCCATCAGCAGCGGCTTGGGGAAGTCGGCCAACTGGTCGAGCAGCACGTCGAATCCGTTGCCCTCCTGGGGCTCCTCGGTGTCGGCGCTCGGCGGCCGGGGTTCCGCAAGGGCCTTGAGGTCGGCGCCGGTGCTGAAAGCCCGACCGCTGCCGGTGAGCACGACCACCCGCACCTCCGGATCGGCGGCTGCGGCGGCGAGCGCGCCGGCGAGGTCTCGCACCAGACCACCGTCGAAGGCGTTGAGCCGTTCCGGTCGGTGCATGGCGATGGTCCGCACGGGACCGTCGTCGGCGATGCGCGCGTTCGCAGGTTGATCCATGGGCAGACCGTATTCCGGTTCCACCCTGCGCGAGGATGACGCCACGCCGACGTCGGCGGCCGACGAGGCAGGAGCCGGAGATGGACAACGCGATCTGGGGCATGCTCAACGACGCCGAGAAGGGGCTGCTCCGGTCCGTCGAGCCCTCGGCCCTCACCGACCTCGACGAGGACGACCTGGCGGCGCTGCACGACCGGGTGCGACGGGCCAGGAACAAGTACTCGAAGCTGTACCGGCGTCGGGCCGCAGCCGAGGTGACCGAAGCCGGGGCCAGGGCCAAGGGCCACGATCGCCACCTCCGCACCGCCATCAAGGCCGAGGCCTTCGAGGAGGCCCTCGCCCGCGTCTCGCGGCTGTTGGCGCAGAAGGCGAAGGCGAGCGCCGACGAGATCCGCCGGGAGCGCATCGCCATGGCGCGGGCCCCTCGCACCGGGGGCGCCGCTCCGGTCACCCCGACCGCGGGCAAGGCCGCCGCCCCGGCCAAGGGCAGCGGCCGGCCGGCACCCAAGGCCAAGGCCAAGACCCCCGTCTCCAAGAAGACGACCGCATCGAACCGAGCGGCGACCGCCCGCACGCAGGCCCGGCGCGACGCGACGTAGCCACGGCGCAGGGCGGGCGAGCTCGGCCTTCCTCAGCTCACCACCAGGTCGCCCCCGAACCAGGGCTCGAGCCCGGCGTCGGTGTCGGGCTTCGGGGGTCCGGCCGGATCCCGCAGCCAGTGCCACATCCGCCGGATGTCGATCGGGCCGTTCACGCTCGAGCGGCCGTGCTCGTTCTGGTAGTAGTTCGCGACCCTCGGGTCCTTGTAGATCATGTGGCGCTCGATCTCGTCGAGCTCCCGGTTGAACCGCCAGTAGGCGTCCTCGGTCACCTCGACGCTGCGCCGCCCCTGCTCGATCAGCCCGGCGATGCACTGGAGCGCGAAGCGGATCTCGAGCTCGAGGAGATCGATCACCTGGAGGCCGCCGAAGTTGTTCGTGTTCGGCCCGTAGGACATGAACAGGTTCGGGAAGCCCGGCAGCATCGCACCGATGTAGGCACGGGGGCCGTCCTTGGCCCACAGCTCCTCCGGTCGGACGCCGTCGCGACCGCGGATCTCCATGGGCCACAGGAAGTCGTTGGCCCTGAACCCGGTGGCCAGGACGATCACGTCGAGCGGGTGCTCCACCCCACCGGCGACGATCCCGCCGGGCGTGACCCGCTCGATGGGGTCCGAGACCAGCGAGACGTCGTCGCGGAGCAGAGCGGTGTAGACGTTGTCGATCGGGTCGACCCGGATCGGCCGGGAGGTCATCGGCGGCGCGACGGGGATCATCTTCTCCATCAGGTCAGGGCGGTGCCCCAGCTTCTCCTCGATGAAGGCGAGGCAGCCGTCCCGCATGGCCGTGTTGGTGGCGCTGCGCGCGTGGGGATCGTCGAAGTCGGGGTCGACGATCAGCGACGGCATGGTGGTGTCGGGGCCGTACATCCTCGCCATCCGGAACCGGGCGAAGTTGACGTAGAAGGGGACGTTGAGGTCGACCCACACCGTGGCATCGGGCAGCGGGTCGATGTAGCCCGGCGTCGCATAGCACCAGCTGGGCGTGCGCTGGAACAGGGCGGTGTGCGCTGCGATCTTCGAGATCACGGGGGTGGTCTGGTACCCCGACGCACCGCTGCCCACGATGCCCACCCGCTTCCCGGTGAGGTCGAGGTCGGCGGGCCACTGCGCGGTGTGGGTGACGACGCCGTCGAAGGTCTCGATCCCGTCGAGGTGCGCGATCTTCGGGCGGGACAGGAAGCCCACGCAGCTGATGACGGCGTTGGCCTGCCAGCGGCGAGGACCGTCGGGCGAGACCGCCTCCACCGCCCACGTCGCGCTCTGCTCGTCCCAGATCATCGAGCCGACCTCGGTGTCGAACAGGAGGTGGTCGGCCAGGTCGTACCTCTCGACGACCCAGTCCATGTAGCGGACGTTCGCATCGCCGGGACAGAACGAGTACGGCTGCGGGTACGCGAGCCCGAACAGGTGCAGGTACCCGCGGCTGGGGGAGTCGACGCGGATGCCGGGGTACCGGTTCTCGAACCACGTCCCGCCGACGCCGGCGTTCTTCTCGACCACCACGAAGGGGACGCCCGCCGCCTTCAGCTGGACCGCGGCGTTGATGCCCGAGATGCCGGCACCGATCACCACGACGAGGAAGTCCTCCAGCTGCTCGGGCGTGGGGCGGCCCTGCCAGGTGAGGCCCCGGGCCAGGGGATCGAGCCCGGTCTCCTCGATCCACATGGGGAGCTCGCGCTCGGGGATGGGGGCGCCGGCGATCAGCTCCAGGCTGCGGGGCAGACGGTCCATCGGGCCGACGGAGACCTGGCGGGCCCCGCCATCACGGAGGTCCTCGAGCCAGGCGATCGCCCTGCTCCGCACCATTGCGACATCGTCGGGGTTCGCGAGCCGGTCCTGGAACGAGTAACCGAAGGCGACGGTCTCGATCGGCATCGCGGTGAGCGTCTCGTCACCGGTGAGCTGGTAGAGCAGACCGCGCAGGATCAGCGGGTCGGCGTGGTCGATCGCCTCCACCAACGTGGCGTCGCTCGCCGTCGCCAGCTCGTCCGTGACCTTCGCGTCCACGTCACCCTCCACGGTGTCCCGGTCCTGCACGCCGAATCCCCTGAGGTGACCAGCAGATCACCAGGCGCGGGCGCCGACGTTAGTCGTCCACCTGCACGCGGCCGCCGTGGCCGCGGGGGAGCTTCTGTCCAGCTTCCGTTCCGCCCATCGGGCCGCAGCGGTGCGGGGACGGTGGGGGCCGGTAGTTTGGGCTTGTGCGAGGACGGGAGCGACCTCGTGGCACTCGGGATGTAGCGCAGCCTGGTTAGCGCACCTGCTTTGGGAGCAGGGGGTCGGGAGTTCGAATCTCCCCATCCCGACGGTCATCGGACGTTGCGTCCGAGCGGATTCCGGGCATGACCCTCACCTCCCTCGACCCCTGGAGGTGCGTCGTGCTCGGCTTCATCATCTACCTGATCGTCATCGGGGTGTTCGCCGGGTTCCTCGCCCGGTTCCTCGTGCCCGGTCCGGACCCCATGGGCCTCGCCGGCACGATCGTGCTGGGGATCGTCGGCTCCTTCATCGGCGGCTTCCTCGGGTGGGCGATCTTCGGGGAGGACTTCGACGAGGGTGCCGTCCAGGCATCCGGCGTGATCGGCTCGATCATCGGCGCCGTCCTCGCCCTGCTCGTCTGGCGGGCCGTGAACCGCGGCGGGGCCGGCCGGACGGGCACCGGGAGCCGGCCCCGGATGCGCACCCGGCTCTGACGCAGCCCGCACTGTCACACCTGGTCCCTAGGTTCTCCCCACGTCTCGACGAAGGGGAGCGCCACATGACCACCGACCTCCGGACCGACGAAGCCGTCCTGCGCGAGCTGCTGGACCTCATCCACGACGCTCTGACAGGCGGCCGCTGGCCGGGCGAGTCGATCGAGATGATGTTCCAGGCGTTGTTCCGTACGAGCGGACCACCGGGTGGGCACCTCGGGATGCGGGCGTTGGGCGACGCGCTGGCGGAAGCGCTCCCGGCAGCCTGGCGGCGGGGGTGGCAGCCCGTCGAGCTCGCACGGCAGGCCGGGCGGAAGCTGGAGCCGCAGGCGCGGCTGCTGGTCGTGGACGCGGTGGTCGCCGACGACGACGCCCGTCCGCCCGGGCCGGTCCACGGCCGCTGGAAGGCGCAGGTGGAGGAGCTCCGGCCCGAGGCGATCGTCGGGTCGGCACGGTTCGAGGAACGCACCTCCACGTTCGGATGGTCCGTCCCGCGGGCGGTGCGGTTCGGCTGCACCCTGTTGGCCCACCTGCACGGGCTGCCCCGCCGGCAGGTCCTGCTCCCGCCGCCGGGCGATCCGCTCCCGCCCACCACCGGCACCACCTTCGAGCCGGACGACACCGACCCCGCCACCGAGCGGGAGCTGGCCCGGATCCGTGCGTTGCTCGCCAAGGCGGAGTCCACCGGCTTCGCCGAGGAGGCCGAGGCCTTCACCGCCAAGGCCCAGGAGCTCATGACCCGTCACGGCATCAGCCGGCTCATGGTGGAGACCGGCATCGGTCTGCCGGCGGCCCGCCGGATCGCCGTCGACGAGCCCTACGCCTGGCCCAAGGCGGTGCTGCTCCAGTTCGTCGCCGAGGCCAACCGCTGCCGAGCGGTGCACAACTCGGCGTTCTCCGACAGCACCGTCCTCGGCTATCCGGACCAGCTCGACGCCGTGGCAGTGCTCTACACGTCGCTGCTCACCCAGGCCACCGGCTCCATGCTCGCCGCCGGCCGTGAGCACGCCGGGTTCCGCACCCGGAATTTCCGCAACAGCTTCCTGCTGGCGTTCGCCCACCGCATCGGCAACCGACTCGCCGAGGCGGCTGCAGCCGCCACCACCGAGGCGGTGGCCGGCCAGGAGTCGTCGCTCCTGCCGGTGCTCGCGGCGCGCGACGGGGCGATCGAGTCCGCAGCCGACGCCGTGTTCGGGAACGTGCGGAGCCGGGCGAGCACCGCCTCGGACCCCGCCGGCTGGCGGGCCGGCACCTCGGCCGCCGACCGGGTCGACCTCGGCGCCGGGCTCGGCCGCGGCCCCGGAGGGGTGCTCGGACGCTGAGCGTTCTCACCGAACTCTCACCTTCGTCCAAGCCGCGCCCAAGCCGAGCAGCCGACGCTGTTCCCGAGGGCCACCACCGGACCACCGAGAGGTACCAGACCCCATGAAGCGTTCCATCGCAACCCTGACCATCACCGCATCGCTGATCGGCGGCGCCGGCGCGGCGTTCGTGTTCGCACCGCAGCTCGCCGGCGCCCAGGACGACGGCACCACCACGGTGCCCGCCGACGAAGCGGAGGCCATGCACGCCGACCGCCACGCCTGGGTCGAGGACACCCTCGCCCAGCTGGTCGAGGACGGCGTCATCGACCAGGCCCAGGCCGACGCGGTCGCCGCTGCGCTCGAGGCCAACCGGCCCGAGCGCGGTGAGGGTCACGGTCCGGGCGGCCGGATGGGCCGCGGGCTCGACGCCGCAGCCGGCGTCATCGGCATCGACGAGGCGGCGCTGCGCGAGGCGCTCGTCGGCGGCCAGACCCTGGCCGAGGTCGCCGAGGCCAACGGCGTGAGCCGACAGGAGCTGATCGACGGTCTGGTGGCCGAAGCCGTCGCCCATCTCGACGAGGAGGTCGCCGAGGGCGACCTCACCCAGGAGCGGGCCGACGAGATCGAGGCCACGCTCACCGACCGCATCACCGCGATGGTCGACGGCGAGCTGCGGGCCGGCGGCCCCATGGGCGGCGAAGGCGGCCCGATGGGCGGACGCGGCGGGCACGGCCCCATGGGTGGCGCCCCTGACGCCGACGGTACCGACACCCCGTCGTCGGCCGGCGTCCCGGCCGACGAGGTCACCGCGGCCTGAGCCGCTCCGCCGCCAGCAGG
>JBEIGA010000166.1:0-9256 GCA_040382135.1 Acidimicrobiales bacterium | reverse complement strand
GCATGACGATGACCGCCGCCATGGCCTCGATCGCCGGCGGGACCGACGCGGTCGTCGGCGAGGCACTGACCTTCCAGAGCCTCTTCTTCGTGGGCTTCCTGCTGTTCGTCTTCACCCTGCTGCTCAACCTCCTCGCGGATCGCTTCGTCCGCAAGGTCCGGGAGGTCTACTGATGGCCACCACGTTCGGGCGCCTCGGTGACCCCAACACCGCCGCCAGGGTCCAGGCCGAGCTCGCGCGGAGCGGAGACGCCAAGGGCCGGGCCTTCCAGTACCTCCTGCTCGGAGGTCTGTTCCTCGCCCTGATCATCCTCGTCCTGCTGATCGAGACGGTCATCCAGGACGGCTGGTCGGTGTTCACCGACCGGGGACTGGTCGACTTCCTCTCCAGCCCGCTCCGGTCCGAGGCCGCGGAGGCCGGCGTGTTCCAGGGCCTGCGGGGTTCCTTCTGGATCGCCGTGATGGTGGCCCTCATCGCCTTCCCGATCGGCATCGGCTCCGCCGTGTACCTGGAGGAGTACGCCGGCAAGACCCGGTTCGCCCGCACCGTCGACCTCGCCATCCGCAACCTCGCCGGCGTGCCGTCGGTGGTGTACGGCATCCTCGGCCTCACGGTGTTCGTGCAGGGCTACCGGGTGCCCGTGCTCGGCTGGGAGACGGCCGACTGGACGGGCGGGCCCAGCCTGCTCTCGGCGGGGCTCACCCTGTCGATCCTGGTGCTCCCCATCGTGATCATCACCGCCGCCGAGGCCGTGCGTGCGGTGCCCCAGTCGCTCCGCGAGGCGAGCTACGGCGTCGGCGCCACCAAGTGGGAGACCGTCAAGGACACCGTGCTTCCCTACGCGGCGCCGGGCATTCTCACCGGCACGCTGCTCTCCCTGGCCCGGGCCATCGGCGAGGCCGCCCCGCTCATCCTCGTCGGTGCGGTCACCGGCCGTCTGGCCACCGCCCACGAGGGTTGGTTCGACATCGGGCAGCTGACCGACCGGTTCACCGCGATGCCCATCGTGATCACGCGTTGGGCGACGCTGCCGGAACGCGAGTTCAATGTGACCAACACGGCTGCGGCGATCATCGTCCTGCTGGTGTTCGTGCTGATGCTGAACAGCGCAGCGATCGTGCTCCGCAACCGTTTCGAGAAGAAGAGGCAGGGATGACCGAGGTCATGGACGTTGCCAAGCCCCGCGAGGATCAGATGACGATGGCTCCCCGACCCGAGGTCGAGTCCGAGGAATCCCTCGAGGGCGCCGAGATGATCATCGAGCTCGCCGGCGTCGACATCTACTACAGCTCGTTCCGTGCCGTCACCGGCGTCGACATGGCGATCCACCGCAACGAGATCACCGCCATGATCGGCCCATCGGGCTGCGGCAAGTCCACGGTGCTGCGCTCGCTGAACCGCATGAACGACCTGGTCGACGGTGCCCGGGTCGAGGGCAGGGTCGCCTACCACGGCGTCGACCTCTACGACCCCCGGGTCGACCCGGTCGAGATCCGCCGGCGCATCGGGATGGTGTTCCAGAAGCCGAACCCGTTCCCGAAGTCGATCTTCGACAACATCGCCTACGGCCCACGCCTCAAGGGGATCAAGAAGAAGGGCGAGCTCAGCGACCTCGTCGAGAGCTCCCTGCGGAAGGCGGCGCTCTGGGACGAGGTGAAGGACCGTCTCCAGGACTCCGCCATGGGTCTTTCCGGCGGTCAGCAGCAGCGCCTCTGCATCGCCCGGGCCGTGGCCACCGAGCCCGACGTGCTCCTCATGGACGAGCCCTGCTCGGCCCTCGATCCCATCGCCACGACGCGGATCGAGGAGCTCATGGAGGAGATCAAGTCCGAGTACACGATCGTCATCGTGACCCACAACATGCAGCAGGCCGCACGGGTCAGCGACCGCACCGCGTTCTTCACGACCGTGCTGCCCGACGGCACCGTCGAGACGCTCGAGGGTGACCGCCGCTCCGGTCGCCTGGCCGAGTACGGCTCCACCCGCAAGATCTTCTCCAACCCGGACGACGCCCGGACCGAGCAGTACATCTCGGGTCGGGTGGGCTGAACCCGTGACCGGGTTCGCGAACCGTGTCGCCCTCGACCGTTTGCTCGGTCAGATCGACCGGAACGTCCTGACCCTCGCGGGCCACGTCGCCCATGGGGTCGACGTCGTGACCCAGGCCCTGCTCGAGGGCGACGTCGCCACCTGTGACGACATCATCCTCCACGACGACGACATCGACCTCCTGGCGCTCACCACCGAGGACCTCTGCCTCGAGGCCCTGGTGACGCAGCAGCCGGTCGCTTCGGACCTCCGGGCCGTGGTCGCCTCGCTGCACATGATCACCGACCTCGAGCGCAGCGCCGACCTCGTCGCCAACATCGCCAAGGCGGCCGGGCGGTTGCAGGGCGCCAAGCCGGACGACCGCATCCGCGAGCTGATCCTGCGCATGTCCTCCCAGGCGAGCCAGCTGTTCTTCCGTGCCCGCACGGCGCTCGAGCAGCGCGACGTGAAGCTCGCCGACAGCATCACCGACCTGGACGACGTCCTCGACGAGCTCCACCACCGCTTCATCGAGGTGGTGCTGAAGGCCGCCGGCCGCGGCGACCTGCTGCCCCAGCACGCGCTGCAGCTCGCCATGGTCGGCCGCTTCTACGAACGCATCGGCGACCACGCCGAGAACCTCGGCGAGCGGATCCACTACCTCGTCACGGGCTGGCTGCCCGAGCGCCAGGCGGCCGAGCGGGCGAAGGCCCGCCAGTCCGGCGAAGCGGTGCCCGAGGTGCGCGCCCGTGGCCTCGCGGTGATCGACGCGGTGTCCGAGGAGCGGCGCGTCGACGCCATCCGCCGGGACTTCGTCGCCAACGTGAGCCACGAGCTCAAGACGCCGGTCGGCGCCATCTCGCTGCTCGCCGAGACCATCGCCGACGAGACCGACGACGACAACCGCCGCCGCCTCGTCGGGCACCTCACCCGGGAGGTGGATCGCCTCGAGCGCATCATCGACGACCTCCTCGAGCTCTCCCGGCTCGAGGACGACCAACGGCCGCGGGTCGAGAAGCTGTCCCTCGACACCGTCGTCGGCGAGGCGGTCGACACCGTGCGTGGGCTCGCCCGCCAGCGCGGCATCGACATCGTGCTCAGCGGCGTCCCCTCCGGCATCGAGCTGCACGCCAACCACCGGCAGCTGGTCCGTGCCCTGGTGTGCCTGGTCGACAACGCGGTGCGGTACTCCGACGACGGCAAGCAGGTGTGGGTCGGGATCGACCGCACCGTCGACAACGCCGAGGTGAGCGTCCGCGACACCGGTTCGGGCATCCCCCGGGCCGATCTCGAGCGCATCTTCGAGCGCTTCTACCGGGTGGATCGGGCCCGGAGCCGGGAGACCGGCGGCACCGGTCTGGGGCTCGCCATCGTGCGCCACGTGGCCGAGAACCACGGCGGTCGGATCCTGGTCGAGTCGAAGCTCGGTGAGGGCAGCACCTTCACCCTCCAGCTGCCGATCTCATGATCGGCGCCCGCCGCCGACTGGCGCGCCGCGGGTCCGGCCGGTAGGAAAGCCGCGTGGCGGACACGACGACGGTGCTGGTTGTCGACGACGAGCCCGCGTTCCGCGACGGGCTGGAGCTCGCGCTGCGTCGCGAGGGGTTCCGCGTCCACACCGCGTCCACCGGGCTCGAGGCGCTCGACCTCTTCGAACTGGTCGGGCCCGACATCGTGCTGCTCGACGTCATGCTGCCGGGGATGTCGGGGCTCGACGTGTGCCGACGCATCCGCAGCCGTTCGCCCGTCCCCATCATCATGGTCAGCGCGAAGAGCGAGGAGATCGACGCGGTCGTCGGCCTCGAGGTGGGGGCGGACGACTACGTCTCGAAGCCCTACCGGTTCCGTGAGCTCGTGGCCCGTATGCGCTCGGTCCTCCGACGGGCGGCGGAGCGTCGTGAGGAGACGGCCGGGGCGAGCGGCGTGCTCGAGGTCGGTCCGCTCCGCCTCGACCGCGGCCGTCACGAGCTCTGGCGCGACGGCGAGCTGCTGGTGCTGCCCCTGAAGGAGTTCGAGCTGCTCGCCGAGCTGATGGAGCGGGCCGGCACCGTCGTGACCCGTCAGGAGCTGCTCGACCACGTCTGGGGCTATGACTACGTGGGTGACGGCAAGACGCTCGACGTCCACGTGAAGCGCTTACGCGCCCGTATCGAGGTCGACCCCGGTGAGCCCACCCTGATCACCACGATCCGCGGGCTCGGCTACAAGCTGGTGCCGCCCGACTGAACGGGCCCGGACGCGCCGCGGGGCGGAGGAACGTGTCCCCCGCCCCGCGTCGTGCGAGGTTCAGACCTCGAAGTTGGCTGCGGCGAAGTCCCAGTCCACCAGGTGGTCGAGGAACGCCGTGATGAAGTCCGGGCGGCGGTTCTGGTAGTCGAGGTAGTAGGCGTGCTCCCACACGTCGATGGTGAGCAGAGCCTTCCTGCCGTGCTTCATGGGGAGGTCGGCGTTGGCGGTCTTCATGACCTCGAGACCGTTCTCGCCGGCGACGAGCCAGGCCCACCCGGAGCCGAACTGGGTCTTGGCGGCGTCGGCGAAGGCCGTGCGGAACCCGTCGAGCGAGCCGAAGGCGGCGTCGATGGCCGCTGCGAGCGCACCCGAGGGGGCGCCGCCGCCACCCGGGCGCATCGAGTGCCAGAAGAAGGTGTGGTTCCAGACCTGGGCGGCGTTGTTGAACACCCCTCCGTCGCTGGCCAGGATGATCTCCTCGAGGCTCTTGCCCTGGAGCGATGCGTCGTTCTCCACGAACCCGTTGAGGTTCGTCACGTACGTGGCGTGGTGCTTGCCGTGGTGGAACTGCAGCGTCTGAGCGCTGATGTGGGGCGCGAGGGCGTCCTCCCCGTAGGGCAGGGGCGGCAGCTCGAAAGCCATGGGGGATCTCCTCGGAGTCGGTGGCCAGGGGTCGGATTACCCAGCAGCCGAGGTCGCGGAACGACCTGATCGGCCACGGATGCAGTCTGCGCGGTCGCTAGCCTCGCCCGGCAGGAGGAGGCTGTGATGAGTGGCACAACGGGTACGAAGCGCCGATCGGGTCGGACTCTGGCGCTGTTGGCCGCCACGGTGTTCGCCGTGGCCGCCTGCGGCGGAGGCGACGACGAGAGCGGATCCGGTGACGGCGGCGGGGAACCGACGCCATCGGACGCGATCACCGTGCTGGCGTACGACCGGCTCGCGTTCGATGCCGAGGCGTACTCGGCCCCGGCCGGCGAGATCACCTTCACCTACGTGAACGAGGGGGTGATCCCGCACACGCTGGTGGTCGAGGGCTTCGAGAGCGAGATGAAGCTGACGGTGAACTCGGGTGGTGACGAGGTCAGCGGCAGCATCACGCTCGAGCCGGGGGAGTACGTCCTGTACTGCGACGTCCCCGGGCACCGCAGCGGTGGGATGGTCGCCGACCTCAACGTCGGCTGAACCATCGGCCGGCCGGGCACGGACCGAACGCGGACGGGCCGCCCCGAGGGGCGGCCCGTCGCCGTTCGTCGAGACCCCGGGGGTTCAGCCGCCGATGATGATCTCGTAGTTGAGGATGAACAGGATCAGCCAGAAGGCGATACCTGCGTAGATCGTGGTCTTGTGGTCGTCGAAGACCTTGACGTTGAACGGGCTGTCCATCCCGCCCGGGAGCTTGCCGAGGGCGTTCAGCTCCACGAAGACCCAGAGCACGAGGAAGATGATCCAGGCGATCAGGTGGGCGCCGGCGTCGTTGTCGTACATGAACGACCAGTGGCTCGTGAAGACCATGAAGAACAGCATCGGGATGCTGAACAGGGCGTTGGCCCGCGACGCCCGGGCCGCTGCCTTGGCGGCCGCCGGCTGGCGGGGGTCGGCCTGACCGCCGTTGGCCACCGCCTCGGCCGACGCGATGTTGATCTTCTGGTTCGGCCAGATGACCATCCACACGTTGGCGGCCATGGTGATGCCGAGGATGGAGCCCCACGAGATGCTCGTCCGCCCGGCGTTGCCGTAGGTGTCGCTGAAGTACTCGTTCAGGCCGAGCATGATCAGGCCGGTCGCGAACGTGGCCAGGGCCGCCCAGCGGAACCACCACAGCGCCCGGGAGGTGAGCTTGCGCAGCGCCTCCGACCGTGAGTCCGCGCTCATCTCTGCGAACGACGGCACCTGCACGAAGTTGAAGAAGTACAGCAGCCCGATCCAGGCGATGCCGAACAGGATGTGTCCGTACCGGGTGAGGAAGACGAGACCGCCGTTGGCGTCGAAGAAGTCTTCGAAGATCTGCATGGACAGGAACCCCCCTGGTGGCGTACGAGCGGCATCGTAGGCCTGTGGCCGCAGTCACTCAAGAATGGTGGGTGTGGGGCGCGCGAGGATGGGGGCCATGAGCGACCGCGACGCCATCGTCGAGACGCAGATCCGCTATGCGGACGCCTGCGACACCAGGGAGTTCGCGTTGTTTCGCGAGGTCTTCACCCCGGACGCCACAGGCGACTACGGCGATCGCCGCCCGGAGGGTGTCGAGGGGTTCCTGGCCATGATCGCCGGGTTCCTCACCCACTGCGGACCCACCCAGCACCTGCTCGGCAACCATGTCGTCGCCGTCGACGGCGACCGCGCTACGGCGCGGTGCGCGATCCGGGCCTTCCACACCGGCCGACCGGGCTCGGCCAACGCCGACTGCACCTACACCGTCTACGGCACCTACCACGACCGGTTCGTCCGCACGCCCGAGGGCTGGCGCATCGAGCACCGGCGCATGGAGGTCACGCACCAGACGGGGGACCACCGGGTGTTCGAGGGGTGAGCCCCCCTCCGGAGGAGCAGTCGGTGCTCGACGCCGGCCCGGGCTGCCGGGTGCCCATCGAGGAGGTCCGGTGGCGGTTCGGTCCGTCGTCGGGCCCCGGCGGGCAGCACGCCAACCGCGCCCACACCCGCGCCGAGGCCACGCTCGACCTGGTCACGGCCTCCGGCATCGACGAGGTCGTGCGGCGGCGGCTGGTGGAGCGGCTCGGCGCCGAGCTCCGCGTGGTGGTCGACGAGACCCGGTCCCAGCACCGCAACCGATCGATCGCGCTGGCCCGCCTCGAGGAGCGGCTGCGCGCCGCGACCGTGGTGCGACCCCGCCGTCGACCCACCCGGCCGGGCAAGGGCGCGGTCGAGCGCCGGCTGGCCGAGAAGCACCGCTCCTCGCAGCGCAAGCGGGAGCGACGGGTCGGACCGGACGACTGAACCCGCCCGGGGTCGGCCTCAGCCGGCGGTGACCCGCTCGGTGAGATCCTCGACGATGATCGTGACGGGGTCTGCGAGCGAGTCGCTCATGTTGAAACCGGCCGCCCCGGCGAGCAGTGCGGCCTTCGCGTCGTCGGCGGAGCCCTCGAACTCGTAGATGGCGAGGTAGCGGTGCTGCTGCGGGAAGAGCTGCTCCGGCACGAGGCGGAAACGCTGGGCGGCCGTGAACGGGCCGAGCGCCAGCACCTCGCCGAGGTGCACGTTGTCGTACCAGTCGTTGAACTCGTCGTCGCGCCCGTCGGCTGCGTTCGACAGGACGATCAGCCGTCCACCCATCGGATTCCCCCTCGTGTCGGCGTGCGCCGGAAGCTGCGCCGGCAGCTGCGACGGAATCTAGGAGGCGAGCAGCCGGTCCGCCACGAGGCGTCCGATCTCGAGCGATGCGGTGGCCGCGGGGGAGGGGGCGTTCACCACGTGCACGGCGCGCTCGTCGGCGACGAGGCGGAAGTCGTCCACCAACGAGCCGGAGCGGTCGACCGCCTGGGCCCGGACGCCTGCCGGCGCGGGGGAGAGATCGGCGTCGGTGAGCTCGGGCACCAGGCGGCGCACCGACTCGACGAAGCGACGGCGCCGCAGCGAGCGGTGCATCTCGGCGAGCCCGAAGCGCCAGTGCGTCCGGGCCAGCCGCCAGAAACCGGGGTCCGCGGCCAATGCACCCAGGTCCCGGGGGGAGACGTCGCGCCAGCGGTAGCCCTCGCGGGCGAGGGCGAGCACGGCGTTCGGGCCGGCGTGGACCTCGCCGTGGACGCCTCGGGTCAGGTGGACGCCGAGGAACGGGAAGCGCAGATCCGGCACCGGGTAGACCAGACCGCGCACCAGGTGGCGGGCCGAGGGGGCGAGGTCGTGGTACTCGCCCCGGAACGGCACGATGCGGGCATCCGGTGATGCCCCGGCCATGCGGGCGAGCCGGTCGCTCTGCAGGCCGCCGCAGGTGACCAGGTGGTCGGCGGCCACCGGGCCGGCCGGGGTGGTGACCCGCCACCCCGTGGCCGTGCGGGCGAGGGCCTCGACGGGGGCGCCGGTGCGCACCTCGCCGCCACCCGACCTCACCAGGTCCACGAGTCGCTCGCAGACCGCGCCGTAGTCGGCGATGCCGGTGGTGGCGACGTGCAACGCGGCAGTCGAGCGGACGTGGCGAAATCTCGTTCGAGGAGCAATCAACTTTATTGACGATTTCGATCGTGTAATGTCACGAAAGCCGCCGGCAACCACCGAACAATTTGTCGTCGGAAGCGACCTTGCTGCGACGCAAGGCAAGGTCATTATGCGTAATCGGCTTGTGGAACTTATTCAATATCAACCCCAAACCTCACTGGTCTATCCGGAACCAGTTCTGATAATGCCTGCGTGGATTATGAAATACTATATTCTGGATCTCTTTCCGACGAGCTCTCTGGTCGAGTTTTTGGTACAGAAGGGTCATACTGTATTCTGCATTTCGTGGAAAAACCCAGGTTCGCAAGACAGAGATCTGGACTTTGACGACTATCTTATGCTTGGGTTTCTGGAAAGTCTGAAGGCAATCAACAAAATAGTCCCCAACCAGAAAATACATGCTACCGGCTATTGCCTTGGGGGAACGGCGTTAGCGATTGCCGCAGCATTCATGGCTCGCGAACACGATGAACGGCTTGCATCAATTAGCCTATTTACAGCACAAACGGACTTTCGAGAATCGGGCGAGCTTGCATTGTTTATCGATGAAAGCGAGGTAAGTCTTTTAGAAGCTCAAATGCATGAAAAAGGATATCTCTCAGCTGGACAGATGGCTGGAGCATTCCAGATGCTAAGGTCAAATGACCTGATGTGGTCCCGTATGATCAGCGAGTATCTTATTGGTGAACGCGCTATTGTTAGTCAGCTAGCTGCGTGGAACGCCGACACCACGCGGATGCCGGCAAGAATGCACGGACACTATCTACGTGAATTATTTCTTAATAACTCGCTTAGCGAAGGGCGATATAAGGTCGACGGTGAACCG
>JBEIGA010000165.1:0-9260 GCA_040382135.1 Acidimicrobiales bacterium | reverse complement strand
GGCACGCCTGAGCCAGCGCAGCGGACGCCGCACGGAACCAGGCCGACGCTCCACCCACCCGCTGGAGCGGCACCCGGCGATCGACGCCCAGCTCCGGACCCTCGACCGGCTGGAGCGCATCGAGGCGGAGCTGGACCGTCTGCGGGACCGGGCCCGCCGCAGTGCCGACTCGCTGGTGCGCCGCTTCGACGGGGTCCTGGCCGTCCTCGAGGCGTGGGGCTACGTCGAGGACTGGCGTCTGACCGACCGAGGCCGCACCCTGCTGCGGGTGTTCCACGAGGTCGACCTGCTGGTCGCCGAAGCGGTGGCCCGGGGGCTGCTCGACGACCTCGACGCGCCCACCCTGGCCGGTGTGGTCTCCTGCTTCACCTACGAGCACCGCAGCGCCGAGGCGCCGCCGCCGCCCTGGTACCCCTCGCCGCGGGTCCGGGAGCGGGTGGCCGCGATCGAGGCCCTCGGGGCAGAGCTGGCGGACCTCGAGGCCGAGCACCGGCTGCCGGTCGGCAGGCGTCCCGACCCCACCTTCCTGCCGCTCGCCTACGCCTGGGCGTCGGGTCAGGACCTCGAGGACGTGCTCGAGGACGAGCTCCTCGCCGGCGGGGACTTCGTCCGGCACGTGAAGCTCCTCGTGGACCTGCTCGGGCAGCTGCGCGAGGTGGCGTCGCCGGCGACCGCAGCGGTCGCCACTGATGCCGCCGACCGCCTGCAACGCGGCGTCGTCGCCGTGTCGGGGATGGTCCGCCCCGAGGACGAGGACGACGAGGACGACGAGGGGGCCGGCGACGAGGACGACGAGGGGGCCGAGGGTGGCCGTCCGACGGGGTGAGGCATGGGGTCGACCCGGTGGGCTCCCCGCCGATGCACCCGTGGTCGCCTCCGACGTCGCGCTGGCCCGCCTGCTCCCGGGGGAGGGGCGGGCCGGAGCGGGAGCCGTCGCTCCGGTCGTGGGGCTGCTCGGCGGCGACCTCTGCCGGACCCTGGGCGGCCGCGGCGACGCCGCGCGGCTCCGTTCGGACGAGGCCCAACGGCTCCCGATCGACGTCGGGACCGCGGTCGTCGACGGCGAGCCGCACCGCTTCGTCGCCCACCTGGTGGCACGGCGGCGGTGGTGGCGGGGTGAGGTGGTGGCCGTCATGAACGCGGCATTCCTCGGGCGGTGGAACGTCGCGCCTCGGGCCCACCCTGGCGACGGTCGCCTCGACGTGGTCGAGGCCCGGCTCACGTCCGCCGACCGGGTGAAGGCGTGGCGACGCCTCCCGACCGGGACCCATGTGCCGCACCCGGGGATCCGGGAGCGACGGGTCCGGTCCGCCGAGTGGCAGTTCGAGCATCCGATGACCGTCTGGATCGACGGTGAGGCGGTGGGTCGGTGCCGGCACCTGGTGGTGGAGGTGGAGCCGGACGGGCTCGAGGTGGTGGTCTGAGCGGCTGCGACCGTCCGGCCGGAGCGCGACGAGTAGCCTCTCCGGGATGAGCAGGGCCGCAGTCGAGGCGAAACGTCGCGTGTGCGACGAGGTGGACCGGTTGCGCGAGCTGCTCGTGTTCGCGTCCCACCAGATCCACGGCCACCCGGAGCTCGGTTACGCCGAGCACCAGGCGCACGACCTGCTCTGCGAGATCCTCGAGGAGCAGGGCCTCCTCGTGGAGCGCGGCGCCTACGGGCTCCCCACCGCCTTCGAGGCGAAGGTCGGCGACGGCGGTCCGAACATCGCCGTGCTGCTCGAATACGACGCCCTGCCCGGTATCGGTCACGCGTGCGGCCACAACATCATCGCCGCTGCCGGGCTGGGCGCCGGGCTCGCCGCGGCGAAGGTCGCCTCGGAGCTCGGCGGCACCGTCACGATCCTCGGCACGCCCGCCGAGGAGGGTGGCGGCGGGAAGATCGCCATGATCGACGCCGGCGCGTTCGACGCTGTCGACGCCGCCATGATGGTCCACCCTGCCGGTGCCGAGCTCCGGCGCATCAGCGCCATCGCGATCCAGCAGCTGCGGGTGCGCTACCACGGCCGGTCCGCCCACGCCGCCGCTGCGCCGCACGAGGGTCGCAACGCCCTCGACGCCGCCGTGCTCGGCTACGTGAACGTGGCCGCACTGCGCCAGCACATCCGGCCGGAGGAGCGCATCCACGGGATCTTCACCGAGGCGGGGGAGAAGCCCAACGTGGTGCCCTCCACCGCCGCCACGGAGTGGTACGTGCGCTCATCCACCCTCGCCTCGCTCGAGCCGCTCAAGGTGCGGGTGGTGGCCTGCCTGCAGGCCGGCGCCGATGCCGCGGGGTGCGGCATGGAGCTGGAGTGGGTGGGTGCCCCCTACGCGGAGATGCTCGACAACGGACCGATGCTCGGCCTCTACGAGGCCAACGCCCGGACCCTCGGTCGGCACCCCGCGGACCCCACCCCGTCCACCGCGGTGGTGGGCAGCACCGACATGGGCAACGTGAGCTACGCGGTGCCGTCGATCCACCCGATGGTGCGGGCGGCACCGGCGGGGACCGCCATCCACACCATCGAGTTCGAGGAGAGCGCCGCGGGGGAGCAGGGCAACCATGCCGTGCTCGACGGCGCGAAGGCCATGGCGATGACCGTTGTCGATCTCTGGACGAACCCCGATGCGCTCGCCGCGGCGCGGGCCGCGTACGCGGCATCACCCGCGGGCGCCTGATCCCGGCCTAGCCTCACCGCCCGTGGTCGCCTACGTCGCCGAGGACTTCACGCCCGAGGAGTCGGACGTCCTCCGTCGGTACTTCACCAACCTGGACCAGCCGGTCTTCGCGCTGACGAACCTTCCCGAGGTGGTGAAGGGCGCCCTGTTCGCCCGGTACTCCCGGTCGGCCAAGAGCCTCCGGCGCCTGTTCCTCGAGGAGTTCGTCGACGACCTCGACATCAGCGGCGACGAGACCATCGACGCCACGGTCGGCCTCCACCGGGCCGAGGAGCTCTACGACCGGGTCTTCTTCGAGTACGGCGACGACAGCGTCGCCCAGCTCGGCGGCGTGCACCTCGCCTGCGAGCAGGCCTCGAACCTCCTCACCAAGGTGCTCGAGTGGGGCCGGCTCATGTCCTACCTCGAGCAGTCCACCCGCTACATCGCCTACGACACCCGTCTGGGCGGACGGTACCGGTACTACCGGGACGCCGACGTCCTGGCCTCCCCGCTCGGCACCCGGTACGTCGCCGACATGGACCGGCTCTTCGACGCCTACGCCGACCTGTCCCGCCAGATGCAGGACTTCTACCGGGGCCACATCGCCAAGTCGCCCGCCGACTCCGACTTCGTCTACCGCCAGGCGATCCGGGCGAAGGCCTTCGACGCCGTCCGCGGCCTCCTCCCCGCCGCCTCCCTGTCGAACGTGGGCATCTACGGCAGCGGCCAGGGGTACGAGGCCCTGCTGCTGCGGATGCGGTCCCATCCGCTGCCGGAGGCGCGCGAGTACGCCGGGCTCATGCTGCACGAGCTCCGGAAGGTGATCCCGTCGTTCCTGCGCCGGGTCGACCTGGCCGACCGCGGTGGCGAGGCGAGCCGCTACCTCGCCGACGGCAGGGACTCCATGGCCACGTTGGCCGAACAGCTCTTCCCGCCCTCGGAGCCGGCCGTGGCGGCGCCCACCGTCGAACTGGTCGACTTCGACCCCGATGCCGAGGTCAAGCTCGTCGCCTCGATGCTCTACCCGTTCGTGCACCAGCCCGAGCGGGTGGTCGAGGATCGTGTGCGGGCGATGTCGGTCGAGGAGCGGCTGTCGGTCATGCGGGCCTACGAGGGCCGCCGCACGAACCGTCGCCACAAGCCGGGCCGTGCCCTGGAGCGTCCCGCCTACCGGTTCGACATCCTGGCCGACTACGGCGCCTTCCGGGACCTGCAGCGCCATCGGATGATGACCATCGAGTGGCAGCGCCTCTGCCCGGACCACGGGTACACCCGCCCCGAGGCGGTCGACGCCGCCGGGCTCGCCCGGCCGTTCGACGACGCCATGGCACGGTCGGCGGCCCTGCACGACCTGCTCCTGCCGGACTTCCCCGAGCAGGCCGCCTACGCCGTGAGCCTGGCCTACCACGTGCGCTTCGTGATGCAGCTCAACGCACGCGAGGCCATGCACGTCCTCGAGCTGCGCACCACCCCGCAGGGCCACCCGGTGTACCGCGACGTCTGCCAGCAGATGCACCGGCAGATCGCCGAGCGGGCCGGGCACCGTGCCATCGCCGAGATGATGCGCTTCGTCGACCACACCGACGAGCCTGCGCTCGAGCGCCTCGACGCCGAACGCCGCGCCGAGGCGCGCCGCAACGCGGCCGCCGACCCCGGCCGCTGAGCCGGCCCGCTGAGCCGCCCCGCTGATCCGCCCCGCTGATCCGGCGGTGGGGGTCGCCGGCCGCCCGCGCAGTTCCTCGTGTTGTTGGTGATGAAGTTGTTGCTCCTGTTCGCCAACGTTGGCTATGTTGCGGACGGCGAGCAGGGCGGAGCCGTTCCCCACCCCTGGACCGCGCTCGCATGTTCATCGACGTCGATCGACCCATCGCCGCCCCCCGTTCCGATCGTGCCCGCCGGATCGGCAGGATCGCCGGTGCCCTCGCCGCCGTCGGTTGCCTGGGGCTGGGCGGTCTGCTCGCCGCCCAGGAGGTGCGCGTGGCACAGGGGGACACCCTCAGCGCCATCGCCCGTCGGACGGGTTCCAGTGTGCAGACCATCGCCCAGGCCAACGGTCTGGCGGATCCGAACCGCATCGTGGTGGGCCAGGTCCTGGTCGTCCCCGACGCTGCGGCACCGACGGCTCCGGCGCCCCAGGCCGCCCCCTCCGCCGGGACCCACGTGGTCCAGGCGGGCGACACGTTGAGCTCCATCGCACGCCGCTTCGGCACCGCCGTCGGTGCCATCCAGCTGGCGAACGGCATCGTGGACGCGAACCGCATCCGCGTGGGGACGGCCCTGACCGTCCCGGTTGCGCCGGTCCCGGCTGCCGCTGCTCCCGTCCCGACGACCGCACCGCCCCCCGCCCCGGCCTCCACCACCACGTCCGCCGCCGGCGTGCCCGCAGGACGCACGGTGTCGGTGTCCTACGTGGTCCGAAGCGGGGACAGCCTGTCGTCGATCGCCCAGCGGTTCGGCGTCGGACTGTCGGCGCTGCGGACGGCGAACCGGCTGACGGGTGACCGACTGAGCCCCGGGCAGCGGCTCTCGATCCCGCTCGCAGGCTGAGACCAGCGGGCGGGAGGGTGTGATCGGCGGAGGTGCCCGACGGCGCTCCCTCCCCGGGTTGCAGCCCGTGCCTCCCGGCCTATGATCCCCCCGACCGACCCCCGGACGCGCAGGACGACGATGGCTGACGACGAGCTCACCGACGACGACGATCTCGAGGTCCTCGGGGACGTGGTCGACGAGGAGTCCGAGGAGGAGTTCGCCGAGGAGGAGTTCTCGGAGGAGGACTTCGACGAGGAGGTCTTCGACGACGACTCGCTCGGTGGTGACGAGGACCTCGCGGTCGAGGTCATCGACGAGGACGAGGAGGAGGCCGGCCCCCGGCCGGTCGCCCGCAAGTCCGCCGGTGGCGAGGACGAGGAGGACGACGACGACGACGTCCTCGATCCCGACGACATCGAGGCCGACCTCGAGGAGATCCTCCGGGACCGCATCGCGGCCGCCGACGACGAGGACGACGAGGAAGAGGAAGAGGCCCCGCTTCCCTCGGAGCGGACCGTCGGCTCGGTGGCACCCAAGCGGGCCGACGAGTGGACGTGCACCGGCTGCTTCCTCATCGTGAGCGCGAGCCAGTTCGGCTCCCGGGACAACCCCACCTGCCCGTCCGGTGAGGATCCCTGCCCCTCCCTCGAACGCCTCTGACTCCGCCCGCTCGGCGGTGGAAATCGCGCCGCCGTCCACCATCCTTGGGGACGTGGCGACCGAGAAGAGCCCCCGTGAGCAAGCCGTCGAGCTGCTCGTCTACGCCCCCATCGGCCTTGCGCTCGAGGTCCGGGAGCTCATGCCCAAGCTCGTCGAGCGGGGCCGTGGCCAGGTCGTGCTCGCCCAGTTGCTCGGTCGCGTCGCCGCCGAACGTGGCAAGGCCGAGGTGGCACGGAACGTCGCCCGGTTCACCCCGCCGAACGGATCGCCCGCAGGCGGGTCCGCCGATCCGGCACCGGCCCCGACCTCGGAGCACGCCGTTGCCGCTCCGGCCCCGGATGCGGACCGTGTCGCGGTGGAGGCAGTGCTCGCCGGCTACGACGACCTTCCGGCCGCCGACATCGTGCGCGAGCTCGCCGACCTCGATCCCGACGCCCTCGAGGTCGTCCGCCGGTACGAGCAGGACCATCGGCGGCGCATCACGATCCTGAACAAGATCGACCGCCTCCGGCACGCCTGAGCCGGCCGACGACGGTGGAGGAGCGCGCCCGCCCGGCCGGGCCAGCCGACCTCGACGCAGTGGCACAGCTCGTCGAGGCGTGCGCCGCGGAGTTGCGAACCGAGCGGGGAGGCGCCCTCTGGGCGGATCGTGAGTCCCGAGCGCTGCCGCCGGGACCCGGGCTGGCCGCCGATCTCGTCGATCCTACGGTCCGGATCATCGTCGGTGAGGTGGACGACCTCGTCGTCGGGACGGCCGTGGTCCGATGCGAGGAGCTCCGGACCGGGGATCGTCTCGCCGTCGTCACGGACCTCTACGTGGAGCCGGACTTCCGCGAGCTCGGGGTGGGGGAGGCGATGCTCGGCGAGGTGGTCGCCTGGGCCGAGGCACAGGGCTGCATCGGCCTCGACGCCGTCGCACTCCCCGGGATGCGGGAGACCAAGAACTTCTTCGAGTCGTTCGGCCTCGTCGCCCGGGCCATCGTGGTGCACCGCCGACTCGGTCCGCCGGGCGAGGGGAGCGGTGGTGGGGGCTGATCGTCCGGAGCTCGCCGTCGCCGCCGTTGTGGTCTCCCACGACCGTCTGCTCCTCGTGCGGCGGGGTCAGGGCCCTGCCGCAGGCGAGTGGTCGGTCCCGGGCGGGCGGGTCGAGCGGGGCGAGGTGCTCGCCGCCGCCGTCGCCCGCGAGGTGCGTGAGGAGACCGGCGTGGAGGTGGTCTGCGGGCCGCTCCTCGGTTGGGTGGAGCGCATCGACGACGATCACCATCACGTCATCCTCGACTTCGAGGCGACGGCGCTCGAGGACGTCGCCCCGGTCGCCGGTGACGATGCGGCCGAGGCGGCCTGGGTGCCCGTCGACGATGTCGCCGACCTCCGCCTGGTCGATGGACTTGCCGAGTTCCTGCACGAGCACGGGGTGATCCCGGCGATCACCTGACCCGTCGTCGGGTGGGTGGGCCTCAGTGACCCCGCCAGATCGGGGGGCGCTTCTCCACGAAGGCCCGAGGCCCCTCGCGGAAGTCCTCGGTCCGCGCCACGGCGCGCAGCTCCTCGCCGGAGCGCCGCATCGCCTCCTCGTCGGTGAGGAGCCTCGACGCGAGGAGGACCCGTCGGCTGGCGCGCACCGCGAGGGGGGCGTTGGCGACGATCACGGCGGCGAGCGCGCGGGCTTCGTCCACGGCGCTGCCCGGGGCGACCACCCGGTTGACCAGGCCGTGGTGCGCCGCTGTGGCGGCGTCCATCGGCTCGCCGGTGAGCGCGAGCTCCATGGCGATCATGGGCGGGAGGGCGCGGGGGAGCCGCGAGAGCCCACCCGCCGAGGCGACCAGCGAGCGCTTGACCTCGGGCAGGCCGAACGTCGATGTGGTGGTCGCCACGATCAGATCGCAGGCGAGGGCGATCTCGCTCCCGCCGGCCACGGCGGGCCCGTCCACGGCGGCGATGATCGGCTTGTCCCGCTCCCGGCGGACGAACCCGGCGAAACCGCCGCGTTCGGTGTCGACCGAGACGCCGCCCGCAGCCACCGTCTTGAGGTCGGCGCCGGCGCAGAACGCGGGGCCGTTGCCGGTGAGGATCCCGACCCAGACGTCGTCGTCGGCCTCGAGCCGGTCGACGGCCGCCTCGAGCGCCGCCGAGAGCGCAGGGTTGACCGCGTTGCGGGCATCCGGCCGGTTGAGCCGGATGATCGCAACGCGTTCCTCGGGGAACGCCTCGTAGAGGACCTCGTCGGTCATCCCTCGTCGGCGGGTGTCTCGGGCTCCGAAGCCTCCGCGACCGGAGTCTCGGGCTCCGCAGCTTCGGGTGCCGGTGCCTCGGGTTCCGGTGTCTCGGGTGCCGGTGCCTCGGGTTCCGCAGCCTCGGCCGTCGTGGCCTCAGGCTCGGGTGCCTCGGCCGTCGTGGTCTCGGCCTCGGTGGTCCCGGCCCCGGGAGCTGCCGCCGGCGGAGCGCCGGGGCGGCCACGACGACGCTGTCTGGCTGCGGGCGCCGGGGCCTCGATGCCGAACAGCGCAGCGATCGCAGGAACGCGGTCGGCGAGCTTGCGCACGGTGGCGAGGAGCTCGTCGCTCGGCTGCTCCGGGATGCCGGCGGGCACGACGCTCGAGCGGATGGGCGAGTAGGAGACCGCGTCGAGGACGGTGGCCCAACGCTCCGCGGTGACGTCGGCGGCGAGCGCCTCCGACGTGGCGAGCACGAGACGTTCCGCCAGATCGGGCGGGAGGGGTGCGCCGGCCTTCGGCGGGCGGGAGCTCAGGCGCAGGGCACGCACCGTGCGGCCCTCCTGCAGGTTGGTGGCGATGTCGGCCAGCCACTCGCGGTGCTCCTGTTCGACGCGCGCCGCGAGCCCCTCGCGGAGCTGCCCGGCGAGCGCACGCGTCTCCTCGTCCCGGGCGGCGCCGTCGGCGGCGACCACCACGGACCGGATGTCGCGCAGGTCGATCTCCTCGATCCCGGCGAGCGCAGCCTCGGCGCGGTCACGCCACTCCGCCGTCTTGAGGCGGGGGAGGAGCTGCTCGGCCAATCCGACAAGCGCGTCGGCCTTGATCTCAGGTCGGCCCTCGGCCCGGGCGGCCTCGTTCTGGCGCTCCACGGCCTGGCGGACGCCGGGGATGCCGCCGCGGAGGAGCTGCTCCGCGATGGGCTTCTGCTCCTCGGGCAGCGACGCCACCACGGCATCCCGGTGGACGCGCCGGGCCTTCAGGCGCTTCGGCTTGGGCTTGGCGGGCGGCGGCTCGCGGCGCGGCCGCTGCTCGCCGCCCTCGCGGCGGGGACGGGCGTCGGCCCTGTCTCGAGGAGGCCGGTCCTTCCGTTCGCCGCGCTCGGGGCGCGGGCCCCGATCGGGCCGTTCACCCCGGGGGCCGCGGTCGGGACGTTCGCCCCGCGGCGGGCGGTCGCCCCGTTCGCGGTCGCCGCGCTCGCGGCCGCCCCGGCCG